>JAQXNO010000119.1 GCA_029098045.1 Bacillota bacterium | reverse complement strand
TCCTTTGCGGCGCTTCTTGCCTTGGACGCAGCCAGTCTTGCAACGGTCAGGATGGTGCCCTCGGCAGGCTTCATGACCGCCTTATAAGCCGCATCCACACCTTCCTGCAAAGCATCCGCCCACAGAACGCCGTCCGCCACTTCCGCACCCTTGAGCTTCTTGGAGATGCCCCGCAGCAGCAGGGACAGGATGACACCGGAGTTGCCTCTGGCACCGCGGAGCATGGCAGAAGCGGTCACGGCAGATGCCTTCTCCAGAGAAGGATCCTCCGTCTTGCGCAGGTCATTGGCCGCGGCGTTGATGGTCATGGACATATTGGTTCCGGTGTCACCATCGGGCACGGGGAACACGTTCAGCTCGTTGAGCTGCTGCTTGTGAATTTCGATGGATGCAGCCGCGCTGAGCATCAGGCGGCGAAAATCAGTGCCGTTAATCGTCTGTCTCAATTTCTTTCTCCTCCAATTGTCAACCGATTACCATGGAGTCGACATACACATTGACGGCGCGTACCTTCGTACCGGTGCACTCGCTGACCACATAGCGCACCTCAGAAATGATGGATGCGCCCACGGCGTTCAGATTCACGCCGTTGTCCACAACAATGTGCAAATCAATGGAAATGGTATCGTCCTCATGGAACTGGACGCGAACACCCTTGCTCACGGACTCCTTGCGCAGCAGATGGTACACACCATCGGTGACGGAGCGGGCTGCCATTCCCTTGACGCCGAAGCAGTTTGCCGCGGCGGTACCGACAATCTCGGTGTAAACGCTGGCGCTGATGTTCACGTTTCCCTTATCATTATTCTGACAGATCATAAGAAACCTCCAGTTAATTCAGTCAAATGCCGGGGATTCTCACACCATGGAAGCTTCCCAGCACGCGGGGGCTGTCAGTCCCATCATCTTCACGATGGTGGGTGCCACGTTCGCCAGACCGTAGGCGCCGTCCTTCAGCTCCCACTTGTTGTCCTTATCGTAGATGATGAAGGGAACGGGGTTCAGAGAATGGGCGGTGCGGACGGAAGTCTTGCCCTTCTTGGTCTCGGTCATCTGATCCGCGTTGCCGTGGTCGGCGGTGATCAGCACGGTGTAGCCGTACTTGTCGGCGGCCTCCAGGATGGCCTTCAGGCCATTGTCCACGCACTCCATGGCATAGACAACCGCTTCCATCACGCCGGTGTGACCAACCATGTCGCCGTTGGGGAAATTGCAGCGCAGGAAGTCGAACCTGCCGGATGCCATGTTCTCCACCATCTTCTCGGTGATCTCTCTGGACTTCATGGCAGGCGCCTGCTCGAAGGGAATCACATCGGAGGGAATCTCCTCGTAGACCTCCAGCGACTCATCCACCTTGCCGGAGCGGTTGCCGTTCCAGAAATAGGTCACATGGCCGTACTTCTGGGTCTCGGACAGGGCATACTCACGGATGCCGGCCTTACACAGAACCTCGGTCAGGGTGTTGGTGATGACAGGGGGCTGCACCAGATAGTTCTCAGGGATATTCAGGTCGCCGTCATACTGCAGCATGCCTGCAAACTTGACGCCGGTATAATCGCCCCGGTCGAACTTGTCAAAGTCCTTGCGGTCGAAGGCCAGAGAGATCTCCTGCGCCCGGTCGCCGCGGAAGTTAAAGAGGATCACGGAGTCGCCGTTGGCGATTTTCGCGACAGGCTCGCCGTTTCTTGCCACCACGAAGGCAGGCAGATCCTGGTCGATGCAGCCGGTCTCCGCCCGGTAGGTCTCGATGGCCTCGGCTGCGGAAGCAAACTGACGGCCCTGACCCTGCACATGGGTTCTCCAGCCCTTTTCCACCATGGCCCAGTTGGCCTCGTAACGATCCATGGTCACCTGCATACGGCCGCCGCCGGAGGCGATGGCATAGTCACAGCCGTCGGTGTTCAGTTCCTTCAGAACATCCTCCAGCATACCCACATACTCCAGTGCGGAGGTTGCGGGCACATCACGACCGTCCAGCAGGATGTGGCAGTATGCCTTTTTGACGCCCTCCGCCTTTGCCTTGCGCAGCAGCGCCAGCAGATGGCCGATGTTGGAGTGGACATTGCCGTCGGACAGAAGTCCGATAAAGTGCAGCGCGTGATTGTCTTTGGCGTTGGCAATCAGCGTCTGCCAGGTAGCCGACTGGTACAGCTTGCCGGTTTCGATGGACTCCTCCACCAGCTTGGCACCCTGAGAGTAGACCTGGCCGCAGCCCAGGGCATTGTGGCCAACCTCGGAATTGCCCATATCATCGTCGCTGGGCAGACCGACGGCAGTGCCGTGAGCCTTCAGGTAAGTATGCGGGCAGGTTGCAAGCAGATTGTCCAGTGTGGGGGTCTTTGCCACGGTGACAGCATCGCCGCTGCCGCCGTCGCCCTTGCCGACACCATCCATAATGACAAGAACAATGGGTTTTTTCATCGTGAGTTACCTCCATAAAGCGCGTATCATCGCATATCTTTGCATTTTAACGATTGTACTATTTTACATCATATTCGAAAGATTTACAACCCATTTTTATTTTTTTCCGTTCCACACAAAAAAACGCCCGGGAAAACACGGAATTGAGTGATTTTCCCGGGAGTTGTTAAAATTATTTAAAGGGAAGTTGCCCCGATCAACGTCTTCTGCGGCGTCTGGAATATTTCCCTCTTCCGGAAGCGGCGCGCACAAAGATGAAACCGATCACGATAAACAGCAGAACGGCGCCGATGATCACGAATCCGATCCGGCTGCCGCTTCCCTTTTCCGGCTGGGGCAGCGGCGCGGTGGGCTGTGCTGTGGGCGCCTCCGTGGGGGCTTCCGTGGGTGCCTCCGTGGGCGCCACGGTGGGCGCTTCCGTGGGCGCCTCGGTGGGCGGTTCCGTGGGGGCTTCTGTGGGGGCTTCCGTAGGTACTTCCGTGGGTGCCTCCGTGGGGGCTTCCGTCACGGGAGTCGTTTCCGCTTCGCTCCCGTAGGGGTCTGTTCCGTCGGATGCCAGGAACCGGATTCTGCCCTTGAAAGCGGCTTCCAGATCCCGGATGTTGTTCTCACTCCAGGGATTTTCCGCAGGGTAATAGATGGTGCCGTAGGTATCCCACATGCTGTTGAGCCGGAAGCTGGGGAACCGGCCGCTGCAATGGATCGCCGTCAGATTGGGGCAGCTCATAAAGGAGGATTCCCCAAAAATCTTGAAGGTGGCGGGCAGGTAGATCACCGTCAGTCCGTCGCATGATTTGAAGGCCTCCTGGCCGATTTCATAGAGGGAATTTCCGAAATTTACGGTGGTCAGGGCGTCAAAGTTCGTAAACGCCCGGGCTCCGATGTAGCTGATGCTGCCGCTGAGCACCAGACGGGTGATTTCATTCCGATATGCCGCCCAGGGGGCTTCTTCTTCAAAATCATCCATGGCACCGCTGCCGGTGATGGTCAGGACACCGTCGGCATACGCCCAGGTCATATCCTCGCCGCAGCGGTTATCCGTCTGTTCTGGGATTTCCTCCGCCAGTACCGGTGCTGCCATGGTCAGCAGCAGGCAGAGTGTACAAAAAATCGTCAGTAATCTTTTCACAGGTTTTTCCTCCTTTGTTGAGGGGTTCGCTTTTCAGTTCATGGTTCCCTCGGCACGGGTAAACAGCTCCCCGATGCGCGCGCGCAGGGCTGCCGCCTCCGGGGTGTCCGATGTGCCGCTTTCGTCGATCCAGCCGGCCGATGCGGTCTGGGCGTCCTTAAGGGTCTGAAGGTCATAATTCAGGTTCGCCACCCGAAATACCGGCAGACCCGACTGCCGGGAGCCGAAAAAGTCACCGGGACCCCGCAGTGCCAGATCCTCTTCCGCGATCCTGAAGCCGTCGGTGTTCCTGCAAAGAGTCTTCAGCCGCTGCAGGGTTTCGGGATTTTTATTGTGGGAAGTCAGAATGCAGTAGCTTTTCGCCTTGCCGCGGCCCACTCTGCCCCGCAGCTGATGGAGCTGGGAAAGGCCGAACCGGTCTGCGTCCTCTATGATCATCAGGGTGGCGTTGGGCACATCCACGCCAACCTCGATGACGGTGGTCGCCACCATCACATCCGCTTCCCCGCGGGCAAAGGCAGCCATGGCCTCCTCCTTCTGGGCGCCCTTCATCTGGCCGTGGAGCAGGGCGATGCGCAGCTCCGGAAATACGGTTTTTTGCAGCGTTTCCGCCCAAACCGTGGCGGCCTTGATCCCCAGATCTTCACTTTCCTCCACCGCCGGGCAAACCACAAAGCACTGGTGTCCCTCCGCCACCTGCTTGCGGATGAAGGCATTGATCCTCGCCCGGTAGCTCTCCCCCACCAGGAAGGTATCCACTTTCTCCCGTCCGGGGGGCATTTCGTTGATGATGGACACATCCAGATCGCCGTACATCAGCAGCGCCAGCGTCCGGGGGATGGGGGTGGCCGACATGACCAGCAGATGGGGATCCCGACCCTTTGCGGAAAGGCTGCTGCGCTGGGCAACGCCGAAGCGGTGCTGCTCGTCGGCAATCACCAGCCCGAGATCGTGGAACACCGTGGTGTCCGACAGCAGTGCGTGGGTTCCCACGGCCAGATCCACCTCCCCGGAGGCAATCCGCTCCCGGACAATGCGCTTTTCCTTCTGGGTCGCGGAGCCGGTCAGCAGCGCCGTGCGCAGTCCCAGCGGTTCAAAGAGCCTGCTTAAGGAAGCGTGGTGCTGCTCTGCCAGAATCTCCGTGGGTGCCATCAGAGCCGCCTGACGGCCGTTTTTTGCCGCAAGATAGGCCGCTGCGGCGGCAACCATGGTCTTGCCGCTGCCCACATCGCCCTGCACCAGCCGGTTCATGGGCGTTCCCTTGGCAAAATCGGCCACAATCTCTTCGATGGCACGGCGCTGGGCACCGGTCAGGGTGAAGGGCAGCGACGCAAGAAAGGGCTGCAGCTCCAGATTCGAAAAGGGCTCTGCCTTTTTCTCCGCCCGGCTGGCACGCATAAGGGAAAGCCCAGCGGAAAAAACAAAAAACTCCTCGAAAATCAGCCGTTTTTTCGCCATCTCCGCCTCCGCCATGGAGGCAGGCTCATGGATGGCAAGGTATGCCCGGCCGGCATCCAGAATCCCATATTGGCTGCGTATCGCTTCGGGAATGATCTCCGGCGGCGTGTCACAGATGGCAAGAGCCTGCCGGACCGCCTTGAGCACCGCCGCGTTGGAAAGCCCTGCCGTCAGCGGGTAAATAGGCAGCACCCGGCGGGTGGTGACCGGCTGGGAATCCATGGTCTCAAATACGGGGTTTGTCATGCTGTAGCCGATGAAATCCCCGGAAACCGCTCCGTAGAATATGTATTCGTGCCCATACTGCAGCTGCTCAGCCGCAAACTTATTATTAAAGAATGTCACATTCAGCCGCCCGGTGGTATCCGCCACCTGCACCCGGGTGATATCCAGTCCCTTGCGGACATGGGCGGTTCTGGGGGTGTTCATGACCATAGCTCTGAAGCAGGCCGGCACATCCGGTTCCAGCTTCACGATGGGCAGCAGCTTCGTGCGGTCTTCATAGCCTCTGGGAAAATGGCAGATCAAATCCCCCAGGGTGTAAATATTCAGATTTGCAAACTGCTTTGCCCTGGTCGGGCCAATGCCCTTGAGCATCGTAATCGGGTCCGATAATTTTGCCATTTCCACACCGCCTCTTTTTCATTATATCATATCATGGGAAAAGAATCAAATTAAGGAATCATGAAAAAGAATCCCACAAAATGAAAAAACTCCCTCCGGAAAGTCGGGAGGGAGATATTTTCAGAGAAATCAGGCCAGCTTGTTCAGCTTCAGAGTCATGCTGCTCTTCTTGCGGGCAGCGTTGTTCTTGTGCAGAAGGCCCTTGGTAACAGCCTGATCCACGCACTTGACAGCAGTCTTGTAAGCGACCTCGGCAGCAGCCTTATCACCGGAAGTCAGCGCAGCGTCAAACTTCTTCAGGTTGGTCTTCAGCTCAGACTTGTCAGCCTTGTTCTTCTCGTAAGCAATCTTGGAACGAATGACATCCTTCTTGGAGGACTTAATGTTGGGCATGTGTTGCATCTCCTTTCTTGTCATTTTCATACAGTTCTACATTATAGCGGCTTTGCTCTGCAAAATCAATCCCTTTTTTAAAAATTTTTTGCTCTTTTGAATTTTTATCGGGAACACATCCGGCACGCCGCACGCCTTCTTTTCGGTTTCGCCGCCGGCGGCCCCATGTGGAAGGATTCTTGTCAAGTATGTCTTTTTCCACAAAAAATCTGCCTGTGGTAATTATTACGGGGAAAGAAAAAGTGATTATTTTGTCTGATACCGTCGAAATCATTTATGTCAACCGGTTTTGAATATGGATGTGCCGCCTCCTCTGTGGAAAACCCCTGTGGAAAAAGTTGTGGATAGTGTGGAAAAGTCAGAGTTTTCAACAGGTATTCCGCCGCTTTCCCCGGTGGCCTGCGGCTGTGGAAAAGGCTGCATAAACGTTTGTATAATCCCGGTTGCCACAGGTTGCCTTTTGTGTTACGTCACCGTTTTCAGGCAGTTCTTTCCAGTTGGAATTTCCCGAAATAGTTCAAAAACACAGTCATTATGACTGTCAAAAACTTGCCGGCTTCTGTTTCGGAAGAAAATTTTTGTGAAACCTGACAAAAAAACATTTTCTGTATCATATTCCCGGTTCGGGAAATACTTTGAGTATCCATATGTGCAAGGAGGACCGCCATGCAGGGAAAAGTAGAGATCTGCGGTGTGAACACATCCAAGCTGAAGGTGCTCACAGCAGAAGAGATGGATCAGTTGCTGCGCCGCTGCAAAAAGGGTGATGAACAGGCACGGCAGGCGCTCATTGAAGGCAATCTGCGGCTTGTACTGTCCGTGATTCAACGCTTTGAGAAACGCGGTGAAAGCCCCGATGATCTGTTTCAGGTGGGATGCATCGGGCTCATCAAGGCCATATCCAATTTTGACCCCGACAAACAGGTGCGTTTTTCCACCTATGGGGTGCCCATGATTGCCGGAGAGGTGCGCAGATATCTGCGCGACAACAGTGCGATCCGGGTCAGCCGTTCCATTCGGGATGTGGCATACCGGGTGCTGCAATGCAAGGAAGCCCTGACCACAAAGCTGGGCCGCGATCCGACTCTGGAGGAAATCTCCCGGGAACTGGAGCTGCCACCGGATGAGGTTTCCCGGGCACTGGATGCGGTATGCGCCCCGGTAAGCCTGTATGACCCGGTCTACTCCGACGGCGGTGATCCCCTGACGGTGATGGATCAGGTGCGGGACACCCGAAACACCGACGAAGCCTGGATGGAGCACATCACACTGCGCAATGCCTTCGCCAGTCTGGGTCCCCGGGAGCAGCAGATTCTGTCCCTGCGTTTCGTCGGCGGCAAAACCCAGATGGAGGTAGCAGGCTCTCTGGGCATTTCTCAGGCACAGGTCTCCCGGTTGGAAAAAAGTGCCATCGGCGCCATGCGCAAGTCCGTCAGCGTGATCGTGTCCTGATTCCGGCACCGGGCATATTTCGCTGCCCCACTGCATAGACTTCACCAAAGGCATTGGGAGGGGTCAGACCATGGGGATCAAATTCACGAACCTGCAGTGCAAGGAAGTTATCTGTATCGCCGATGGGCGCAGACTGGGATTCATTGAGGATGTGGAAGTGGAGATGCCGGAGGGAAAAATCTGCTCCATTCTGGTTCCGGGTCCGTGCAAATACATGGGTATCGTCGGCCGTCGGGACAACTACTGCATTCCATGGAAAAGCGTCTGCAAAATCGGGCCGGACATCGTTCTGGTGGATATCCGGCCGGAGGACTGCCGTGTGCCCCGCCCCCGCCCGGCGGCAGGTCACCGCTGAGCGGGCAGTCGTGCCGCGTGGGGGGGGCACCGCATCCCGGCTCATCCGTCAGAGGGAGCTTTTGCACGCCGTAACCGCCTACCCTTTGGGCAAGCCGTGTGGACAGCGCCGCTGTCCACCGTTTTTTCTTGCAATCGTCAAGAATTATTTTGAAATTTTTTGGAAATAATACTTGCAAAATACACGCATTTCGCATATAATGGTTCGGCATGGGCAAAAGACCCGTGACAATCACACCACACACCCGGGGATCGGCCGCCCACGTTGTCCGTACAGGACGGGCTGCCGGGATGATCGGGGTGGAGGAACAAACAAAAGGAGATTTTAAAAATGGCTGTCGTATCTATGAAGCAACTGCTGGAGGCCGGTGTTCACTTCGGTCATCAGACCCGTCGTTGGAACCCCAAAATGGCTCCCTACATCTACACCGAGCGTAACGGTATCTACATCATCGACCTGCAGAAGACCGTT
>JAQXNO010000118.1 GCA_029098045.1 Bacillota bacterium | reverse complement strand
TGCCTTTGCATACCCTCAGATAATCCTCAAAGATCCGGGTGCACCGGCGCACCTTTTCCGGATTCGAATGCACCGGGTTGAAGTAGGCGCCCACAAGGGGGATCATGGCACCCGCCTGTTCGAATGCCGTTCCGATCTGCGCAGCCTTCTGCCCATCGATGCCGGAGGGCGCATAGGGGATCTCCTCATAGGCCTTGTAGCAAACCATCTGTACCCCGTCAATTCCCAGTTCCTGTATCGCGCCCAGGATCTCCCGGGTGCCCTTCACCCCAAGATCATGGGCACGGATGCAGATTTTCATAGGCGCACCCCCCTTCGGTCAAAATCAACAATTTTGCTTATGCATTCTGATTATACATCGGCAGTTTGCTAACATCCATGACTTTTTCGACCCAATATATTCACAAAACGGATATGAGGAGCCATTTTATGGTAATTCGTGCAAACACCGCAATATGCAGGAAAAATCACAATTATGAATAATATTTTGTGTTTTTCCATGCTTATATTATAGAAAAAGTGCAATTTCCTTCTGTTATCTTTCCTGTGCTCTGCCTCTGTCCTTCTTTGCAAAGGTGGACGGCGAGCAACCAAAATGTTTCTTGAACACCCGGGAAAAGTACAGAGAATCGTCAAAGCCGCACAAAAGACCGATCTCCGTCACGGAGTAATCACTGCCCCACATGGTGGTCAGCATCATCTCCGCCTTTTTCATGCGCATTTGGGTCAGATATTCCAGCGGTGTCAGTCCCATCTCCTTTTTGAAAAGCTTGCGCAGATAGTCGTAGTGAAAGGGCATCTGGCGGATGGCCTCATCCAGGGCAAAGCCGGAGTCGGCGTAGTTGGCAATGATGAGGGAGCGGATCTGCTCCACGGGCTTGGAAAACTCGTTGTTGCTGCGGTACACGATCAGGTAGCTGGTCATCAGGTCTCCCAGGGCGCTGAGCACCAGTTCCCGCTTGCGGATGTCCGCCATGAAGTAGTACTTGGCCTCCCGAAATACCATTTTCAGGTGTCCTTCCCGGTCATCGGCCACCCGGAAGGCAGACCGGTAGGGAAAAGAGGGATCTTCCATGCGGATATGTATGTTGGTGAAGCCGTCCACGCTGGAATTGCTGTGCCGCTCCCGGGGCGGAATGACCACCACCTCACCCTTCTGGTATTCGATGGTGCTGCCGTTGTCAAAGTAAAAAATGCCGTTGCCGCCGGTACAGTATACCAGCTCCCACTGGTCATGGCTGTGCCACTGGACATCGCAGGTGCCGGGATGCTCTCCTACAAACAAAATCGTATTCATTGCGCGTCCTCCCTGTCTGTCATTTGAAAACCGATTTCTTCGAAGAATTTTTGCATGGAATCCACCCATCCGGGCACATCCCAGCTCATTTCCGGCACCTGATGCGCCGGAAATACCATTGCGTCGCCGGTGGACAGGCCGTGCTGCCCATGGCGGTACAGATGCAGGGCAAAGTCGACCCCCATTTCGTCCAGAGCCGCGGCCAGCACCAGACTGTTGCGGCAGGGTACGGAGGCATCGTCCCGTGTGTGCCAGAGGAATACCGGCGGCATATCCGGGCGCACCAGTGCGTCCAGCGACAGCTTCTGCCGCAGCCCGGGGTCGCCCCCGGAGATGGTTTCAAAGCTCATTTCATGGGTATTGCCCCAGCCGATGGCAACCGGGTAGCAAAGTCCCAGCGCATCCGGGCGCAGCAGAGCGCCATCGCCCAGATCGGACACCTCAGGGGCGTCGTACAGCGTGCCCAGCGTGCCACACAGATGGGCGCCGGCGGAGAACCCGACGGCCGCCACCATCCGGGGATTTACCCCGAAGTCCCCGGCGTGCTCCCGGATATAGCGCATGGCAAGCGCCGCCTCCCGCAGTGCCACGGGAAAGCAGAAGGGGGCAACCGAATAATCCAGCGCGAAGGCAGCGTAGCCTCTGGCCAGAAATCGCAGTGCCACCGGCTCCATCTCCCGGAGGGAGGTCCAGTGATACGCGCCGCCGGGCAGCACCAGCACCGCCGGCCGCTGCCGGGCGGCGCTGACTTTGCGGGGTGTTGCGGCCACCCAGCAGCTTAAAATTCCTGCCGCGCCCGCCGGTGCGGGGATTTGATAATAATCATAGAGATTGCGCTTTTCTGTCATCATGGAAATTTCTCCCTTTTACATCCGTTTTATCCATATTATGAATTGATTTGTCCATTTCATTTTCTATCTTAACGTATCACAATGGTCTCGTCAACGATAATTTCTTCAGAGATGCATCATGCGCAGCGGATCGCCAAGGGGATCGAATTCGCGGAAGGAACCAGGCCCTTCCCCCTGCATCGTTCCACGGAGGAGGCGACCGAGCTGATGAAAACGCTGATGGGCTTTGGCACCATCGTTTCAAACGTGAATCTGCCCAACCGGGGACAGATGCCCCAGCTTCCTGCGGGCAGCATCGTGGAGACCAACTGCGTGTTCTCCAACGACCTTTTGAAGCCCGTTCTGTCCGATCCCCTGCCCGGCGGCGCGCTGGAGCTGGTCGCGCGCAACTGCGGCAACCTCGACGCCTGCTACGAGGGCATCCGGGCGCGGGATATGGGGAAGCTCTTTGAGGTATTCCTGAATCAGCTCCTGTGTGAGAAGCTGACCCGGGAGCAGGGAGAGCGTCTATTCAAAGAAATGTGCCAAAACACCCGGGAATATCTGGAGCCCTGGTTCCGGCTGGATTTCTGAAACAGGAGGAGATTATGAAAGTACTCATTACCAACGACGACGGTGTGCAGGCAGCGCAGCTGATTCCGCTCATCAAATGGTGCAGAAAGCTGGGCGACGTGACGGTTTTCGTACCCAAGTACGAGCAAAGCGGAAAGAGCCACAGCTTCCAGATCAAGGAGCCCTTTGAGGCAAAGCAGGTGGAGCTGGAACCGGGCATCACCGTCTGGACGGTGGACTCCACCCCTGCCGACTGTGTGCGCCTTGCGGTGCTGGGACTGGGCTGCAAATTCAATCTTGCCATCTCCGGCATCAACCGGGGCTTCAACGTGGGCACGGACATCCTGTATTCCGGCACGGTGGCCGCCGCCTCCGAGGCGGTGCATCTGGGCATTCCGGCCATTGCCCTGTCCACCACCCCGGAAAACTATCCCAATGCCACCGGGGAGCTGGATCGGATTCTGGCCTTTTTCCGGGAAAAGCAGCTGCTGCGGCTGCACGGTTTCTACAATGTCAATATCCCCGCAAATCCCAAAGGAATCCGCTTCACCCATCAGGGCGGCCCCTACTATTCGGACGATTTCCCCCACATCGGAAACGATCTCTACCGTCCCGTGGGCAAGCCCGTCTGGGCAGACCGGCAGGATCTGACGCTGGACACGGACGCCGCCCTGACCGGCTACATCTCCGTCTCCCCCCTGACCATCGACCGCACGGATTGGGCGGTCTACGGGCAGCTTGCCGCCCTCTGACGAGCCGGTGTACGATGTGTGAGAAAATCCTTTGGGATAGCACAGAGCTGGTGTTAAGGCAGCACCGCATAATGGGGCAAGGAGATTCGGCGAGAGATTTTGGCACAAGTGATAGTACGAAAAATGCGGGAATACTGGATGTATTTCCCATTTTTCGTGCTGCGCGCTTGGGGAAAAAGATCCGCCGAAGCCCGCAGTCCCCACCCAGCGGTGTTGCCTTAAGCTGCTGATCTTTGAAAGCCTTCTGCAAATCTGCTGGCGCCGGTTCCTCCGGAGGGTGACTTTCTTGTCCCGGCAAGAAAGTCACCAAAGAAGCCGGCTGGGGAGGGTTTGAACGCGATTGCTCCCGCAATCGAGCCACCTCCCCAGACCCCTCCAGGCGACGCATCGCCGAAGGTGCAGGTATACATGGTGCCTTTCAAGAAGAGATGCATCGTATTCGGTGCGATGCCATTTATGGAGCTGGGAAACGGGAAGCTTTTATTGCCTGATTCGGTACACCGCCGTATTGCCGTTCCCTGGCAGAAAGCGGGATGTGCCTGTGCGTCAGTTCTTGCATGTTGGGGGGCTGTCGGCAATGTGACCAAATATGGCCGGTGCAACTTTGACAAAAATTCCGATTTGCAAAATTGACAAGCTTTTTCCCCTGTGTTATAATCTCTTGGAATACGAGAGAGGAGAAAAGCCCATGTTTCAGATCACCGTCAGAGCAATCGATCCGAATGTGGGACTTCTTTCCTTTTCATTTTTATTTCCTGAACTTCCCGGTTCCTGAGGTGGTTTTTCCCATTTCAGTGCCGGGAATTTTTTTGATCATTCGGAATATGGAGGATTATTTATGGCAAAGCGCACAGATTTAAAAAAGATTATGATCATCGGTTCCGGCCCCATCGTCATCGGTCAGGCTGCGGAATTTGACTACGCAGGCACCCAGGCCTGCCTTGCTCTGAAGGAAGAGGGCTATGAGGTGGTTCTGGTCAACTCCAACCCCGCCACCATCATGACCGACACCACCATCGCGGACAAGGTGTATATGGAGCCCCTGACGCTGGAATACGTGGCAAAGATTATCCGCTACGAGCGCCCAGATGCCATCGTTCCCGGCATCGGCGGTCAGACGGGTCTGAATCTTGCCATGCAGCTGGAAAAGAAGGGCATTCTGAAGGAGTGCCGGGTGGAGCTGCTGGGCACCTCCTCCACCTCCATTGAGCGGGCCGAAGACCGGGAGCTGTTCAAGGAGCTGTGCCAGTCCATCGGCGAGCCCGTCATCCCCTCCGAAATCACCTACTCCATCGAGCAGGCCAGAGAAGCGGCCGCGCGCATCGGCTATCCCGTGGTGCTGCGTCCCGCCTTCACACTGGGCGGCACCGGCGGCGGCTTTGCCTACAATGAGGAAGAGCTGGTGGAGGTAGGTCTGAATGCCTTCAAGCTCTCCCCCGTCCATCAGGTTCTGATTGAAAAGTCCGTCAAGGGCTATAAGGAAATCGAGTTTGAAGTCATGCGCGACTCCACCGGTCATGCCATCACCATCTGCGGCATGGAAAACATCGACCCCGTGGGTGTCCACACCGGCGACAGTCTGGTGGTTGCCCCCATCATGACGCTCAGCAAAGAAGACGAAAAAATGCTCAATGACTCCGCCATCAAGCTCATCAAGGAGCTGAAGATCGAAGGCGGCTGCAATGTCCAGTTCGCGCTGAATCCCAATTCCTCCGAGTACTATCTGATTGAGGTCAACCCCCGTGTCTCCCGTTCCTCCGCCCTGGCCTCCAAGGCCTCCGGCTATCCCATCGCCCGGGTCACTGCCAAGATCGCCGTGGGCATGAGTCTGGAGGAGATCAAAATCGCCAACACCAACGCGGCCTTCGAGCCCAGTCTTGACTACGTCATCGCAAAGCTGCCCCGGTTCCCCTTCGACAAGTTCGCCTCCGCCACCAACAGGCTGGGCACCCAGATGAAGGCCACCGGCGAGGTCATGGGCATCGGCTCCAATCTGGAGGAGTGCCTGCTCAAGGGCGTGCGCAGTCTGGAGATCGGTGCCTGCCACCTGCACCTGCCCAAGTTTGACGCCATGGAAACCGAGGCCATGCTGGACTACATCAAAGAGTTTCGGGATGACAACATCTTCGCCATCGCGGAGCTGCTGCGCCGGGATGTTCCCGTTGCAAAGCTGCACGCCATCACCGGGATTACCGCCTATTTCCTGGAGGCTGTGGAGCGGATTGTGGCCATGGAGCGCAGGCTCCGGGACAATGTGGGCAATCCGGATGTTTTGAAGGAAGCCAAGAAAATGGGCTTTGGTGACAAGTTCATCGCGCGGCTCTGGGATGTGCAGGAGGTCGAGGTCTACAATTTCCGCAAGGTCAACAATCTCACCCCCGTGTTCAGAATGGTGGACACCTGCCACACCAATGCCTATATCCCCTACTTCTACTCCTCCTACAGCGGTGAGAACGCCTCCCGTCTGACGGACAAGAAGAAGATCGTCGTGCTGGGTGCCGGTCCCATCCGCATCGGTCAGGGTGTGGAGTTCGACTACTCCACCGTCCACGCGGTTTCCACCATCAAAAAGGCCGGCTTTGAGGCCATCATCATCAACAACAATCCCGAGACCGTGTCTACCGACTACACCACCGCCGACAAGCTGTACTTTGAGCCCCTGACCACCGAAGATGTGATGAACATCATCGACTTTGAAAAGCCCGAGGGTGTCATTGCCTCTCTGGGCGGTCAGACCGCCATCAATCTGGCGCAGCCCCTGTTCGACCGGGGTGTGAAGATCATCGGCACCGACTGTGCCGCCATCGACAAGGCCGAGGATCGCAATGCCTTTGAACATCTGCTCAACGAGCTGAACATCCCCCGGGCCAAGGGTCAGGCCGTGACCCGGCTGGAGGACGGCATCGCCGCCGCCGCGGAAATCGGCTACCCCGTGCTGGTTCGTCCCTCCTTCGTGCTGGGCGGCCGCGCCATGCAGATCGTTGCCAACGAAGGTCAGCTGCGCCACTACCTGCAGACCGCCGTTGAAATCGACGAGGACAAGCCCGTTCTGGTTGACAAGTATATCCAGGGTCGGGAAGTGGAGATTGATGCCATCTGCGACGGCCGGGATGTGTTCGTGCCCGGCATCATGGAGCTGGTGGAGCGCACCGGTGTCCACTCCGGCGACTCCATCTCCGTGTACCCTTCCTTCTCCATCTCCAACAAGGTCAAGGGTCTGATCCTGCAGTATGCCAAGAAGCTCGGTCTGGGCATCGGCATTGTGGGTCTTTTTAACATCCAGTTCATCGTGGACAGGAATGACAATGTGTTCATCATCGAGGTAAACCCCCGCCCCTCCCGTACCGTGCCCTTCCTGAGCAAGGCCACCGGCTACTCTCTGGCGGACATCGCCACGGAGGTCATTCTGGGCAAGAGCCTGAAGGAGCAGGGCCTGTTCGACATCTATCCCGATGAGAAGAAGCGCTTCTATGTGAAGGCGCCGGTGTTCTCCTTCAACAAGATCCGGGGTCTGGATGCCTACCTGTCCCCCGAGATGAAGTCCACCGGTGAAGCCATCGGCTACGACAACTCCATGACCCGCGCTCTGTATAAGGCACTGCAGGCATCGGGTATGCGCCTGCAAAACTACGGCACCGTGCTGGCCACCATTGCCGACCGGGACAAGGAAGAGGCGCTGCCTCTGATCCGCCGGTTCTACCAGCTGGGCTTCAACATCGAAGCCACCATCGGCACCGCCAGATTCCTGAAGGAACACGGCATCCGCACCCACGCCCTGACCAAGATCAGCGATGGCAGTGAGGAGATTCCCAATGCCCTGCGTCAGGGTCACATCGCCTATGTAATCAACACCAGAGACCCCGGCGCCAACGAAAACGACGGCATTCAGATCCGCCAGATCGCCACGGAGTACAATGTGACCATGTTCACGGCGCTGGATACCGTTTCCGCCCTGCTGGATGTTCTGGAGGAAACCACCCTGACCATCTCCACCATCGATGCCTGATTTGATCGCATCACGGTCATAAAAATCCGGCCTGTGCTTGAATGCACAGGCCGGATCTGTTTGTAAGCACTTCTGCTTCGCGGCATTGTTCCAGTGCCGCAGAAATTCGCTTCAGCTGCGTTTGATGGATTTGGTTATAAACGCAGATCCTTCCAGCGGGGATGCTCCAGGGCGGCGGGATTCGCGATATTGTCAATTCGATTTCCGTCCAGAAGCGACAGAGTAGAGCTGACCACCAGTTTATGGGTACGTTCCGCCGCCTGTGCTGTCACACCGGCCACATGGGGCGTGACAATCACATTGGGCAAGCCAAGCAAAGGCGACTCCACGCTGAATGGTTCCTTCTCCATAACATCCAAACCGGCAGCTGCCACCTTTCCGCTGAGCAGCGCATGGTACAGCGCCTCTTCATCCACCACACTGCCCCGGGCACAGTTGATGAAATAGACACCGTCGCGCATGGCATCAAAGGCAGCCCTGTCAAACATGTGATAGGTGCTGGGCAGCGAGGGCATATGCAGCGACAGCACCTGTGCCTGCCCGAGCAGCTCCTCCAGACTCGCACAGTACCGGCAGCCCAGAGCGGCCGCAGACTCCTCTGTGGCGAAGGGGTCATAAATGCAGACATCCATACCGTTGGCCCGGAACAGCCGTGCCGTTTCCCGTCCGATCGCGCCGAATCCCACAATGCCTGCGGTGGCGCCCTGAAGTTCCAGGTGGTCAAAGGCATTGCGAATTCCGTAATTCCCGCCGTGCACCTGGGCGTTATCTCTGGGAATCTGCTTGGTCAGCGTATAGGCCATAGCTACTGCATGCTCGGCTACGGAGCGCAGGTTCATACCAGGGCAAAAAACAATGGCAATTCCCATTCGGTTTAGTGCCGCAATGTCATAGCTCTGAAAACCGACACCGGGAATACCGATGACTTTCAGCTTTGGGCAGGATTCCAGCTGTGCGGTGGTGGGATGGACATTTCTTGTAATAAAGGCATCTGCCCGGCGCAGATTTTCCATGTAGGGTTCTATTGCACCGTCGTTGCTGACAAACAGCTCCGTTTCCGCTTCCAGAATCCGCATTCCCTCTCCGAACAGAGGGTAAGAGAGCATGATATTGTACATGGTACCCTCCTTATTCCACAACACTGGTAACCGATCCGATTCCGACAGCCTCGCAGGTGACAATATCGCCGCTGCGCAGCCATCTTGGCGGAACCTGATGACAGCCGCTGCCGTAGGGCGTGCCCAGGGTCAGTATGGAGCCGCCCCGAAGGACACTGATCCGTGACAGGTCGGCGATGGCATAGGCAAAGGAAAACTTTGCGTGGCTGGTGTCATCATCCTGACACAGTACACCATTCACATAGGACCGGATTCGGATGGGCTCCGTAATTTCATCGCGTGTCACGAGATAGGAACACATGGGCAAAAAACCGTCCAGGCTGGTCGCAATGTAGGGGCGGCGGTGCCGGCGGGTCAGATCTCTGGCGATGACGTTGTTAATGATGGTATAGCCAAAAATCCGCTTTTGCGCCTCCTCCGGCGGGCACTGGTATACGTCCCCGGCGACTACGGCGCACAGCTCCGCCTGATAATCAAGTTCCGCAACATGCCCGGGATAGGTGGGAATCCGTCCGCCGTCCACATTGGCCATCGTTGCTTTTTTATAGTAATAGGTAGGCAGCAGTCCCGTTTTTGCTGTCTCAAAGGCGGCCATTTCCTCTTCATCTTTGACAAAATTGTTCTCCATCACCAGAATCTCCTGGGTGGGTGCCGGGATAGCCGGTAAAAGCGTTACCTGCGTCAGGGGGATGCCCGCCCGACAGTTTGCCTCCAGCCACTCCTTCAGTGCCGTCTGTTCCCCATCGTCAGAAAATCGGGCAAGCTCCTCCAGATTCTGATAAGGAAGTCCTGCCTCGCTCAGAGCAACAGCACGCGCTCCATCCGCGGAAATCACGGCCGGATAGGCACGGCCCCTGTCCGCACACATCACATATCTCATTTTCCATCCTCCCTGTCCCGGCAAGCGGTAACCACGTTTGTCAGGCTTCCGATGCCGTCTATCTCACAGCGGATCACGTCACCGGGCAGCAGCTTCAATTTCTCGGGATCTCCCGCGTCAAGGTTCGCGGGTGACCCGGTCGCGATCATGGTTCCGGCCTTCAGTGTCATATTCCGGGTCAGCTCACTGACAATGTAGGGAATGCTGAACACCAGGTCGTCGGTGGTTCCCTCCTGTCGGAGTTTTTCGTTGACATAAAGGCGCATAGGGAATCTGTGATCCGGCGGGAATTCATCCCCGGTGACAATCCAGGGGCCTACGGGCATATAGCCATCAATGCTCTTGCCCAGGAACGGCTGGGTATAGGCCTTATTCAGTCGGGTATCGCAGATATCGTTGATGATGGTATAACCAAAAATACAGCTTCCGGCCTGTTCCTGGGATATGTTCAGTGCGTCCCGGCCAATGACCACGGCCACTTCCACGCCGCAGTCCAGATTCTCCGCATACCCCGGAACATAGGGGATCGGGTCATTTTCCCCGGTTGCCCGGGCCGTTCTCTTGGAAAAGTAAATCGGATAAGATATTTCGGCGGTTTTCACATCCTCTCCCCGAAGTTTGGCGATTTCCAAAGCGTGATTTCGGAAGTTGAAGCCGATGCAAATCATGTCCCGGCGCATTTCCGGAATGGGGGAGCGTTTCTCCACATCCTCATAGGGAATACCGCCTTCCGCGGATTCCGCCAGAGCCTTCAGGGACTCCAACTGAGCAGGGGTGATCTGCTCTATGAGCCCCTGCATGGTATCCCAGGGATAGCCCAACTCTTTCAGCGGCAATACCCGCCGCATATCCGCAGACAGAAGGCCCACAGCCTCCTGCCCATCCAAGGCATAGGTCAGTAATTTCATATATCCTCCTTGTGGAATCTCCGGTCAACCGGGGCTGACCACCGGGGCATTTTGACCGTTTCCGTCCGTCCGAAAAAGAATGCTTTCCCGCGCTTTCTCTATTCCAACTCTTTCTGGTGTCAAACGGCCCCGGTGTTCGCACCTGCCGGCAAAATTCGGAAAACACGGGGCCGCTCCAAGGAGCGGCCCCACAAAATACGTTTCTCAGCGCATTCCCTTGGCGGCATCCGCTTCCAAGGTTCGCTTGATCTCGGCAACGGCTTCGTCACTGAGATAATTGAAGGGGGCTCTGCAGGGACCTACGGGATTGCCGGTGAGGTTTGTAGCCTTCTTGGTGACGGTATTGGGATTGCCGAATTTGAAGCAGGCACGGATGTTGGCAATGCTGTTCTGTGCCGCTTCCGCGCCTTCCAGATCACCGGCCAGGAATCGCCGGTAAATGGAAACCATGGTTTCAGGATAAATGTTGGCCACAGCGGTAATGCCGCCTGCGCCGCCTTCCTTCAGAGTCGGCAGGATCAGGGAGTCATTGCCGGACAGGACACTGAAGTCCATACCTTCCGTTGCCTTGATGTAGCCCTTCAGGTTCTCCCAGTTGCCGGAGGAGTCCTTAATACCACAGATATTGGGGATCTTGGCCAACTCCGCCGCGGTGGCAGGGTCGATGTTGTTGCCGGTACGCGCAGGCATATTGTACATCACAATGGGCAGATCCACTGCTTCCGCGATGGCCTTGTAATGCTCCATGATCTCCTTCTGGGAAATCGCCGCGAAATAGGGACTGATAATGGACAGAACATCCACGCCCAGAGCCTTGGCCTTCAGGGAAAGATCAATGGTGGCCTTGGTGCCGGGGCAGCCGGTACCGGCATAAACAGGGACACGACCCGCAACTTCATCCACCACAATGCGGATGACTTCCAGCTTTTCTTCCTCACTCTGGATATAGAACTCACCATTGGTGCCCAGGCAGAACACAGCATCCACACCGGCAGCAATCTGGCGGTTTACCTGATGGCGGATCTCCGCCTCATTCAGGGTCTCGTCAGGATTCATGGAAGTGACCATTGCGGCAATAATGCCCTTGACTTTGTTGTTCACGGTAAAAACTCCTTTCTGCAGTTCCAAGCGGTTTATTGATAGCTGTCCAGGCGGCCAATCAGATCCTTGGCGCGCTGGATCAGTTCGTCAGCATAGTGGATGTGGTATTCATCCAGATAAACCTGCTCCCGGCTCATGTCAGTCTGAAACGCGCCAAAGCTCTTCAAATAGTGCTTATGGAACCAACGGTTCAGCTCCTGAGACTGGCGGGTAAAGGTGATGATGGGCAGCATATCATAGAACAGCCGCTGGGCAGCTGCACGATTACCGGACGAATGCAGTGCATAGACCTTTGTCCACAATTCGAACATACCGGAAGGCATGACCGTATGCACGCCGCGGTCCAGCAGCTCCAGAAGCTGGTCGTTGCCCCAGCCGCTGGCAAGCAGCATCTTGCCGTCGGTCAGGCGCAGCAGCTCGGAGCACTTGGGCGCGGTAAACTTCACTTCCAGCTTGGCGCCGACGACACTGGAGAAGGTGTTAAAGGCCTTGACGGTCCACGCGTTGTCAATACCCGGGCCATTGAAGTCCGCATCCTGAAGGAACAGAAACTGTGGGTTCTCTCTATCCACGCCTTCAATAGCCTCCATGAATTCCTTCTCTGTCTCATGGGGAACCTGCATATTGAATCCGTCGATACCACACTCCTGGAACTCGTGCATCAGACGCACCCGTTCCTCGGTGGTCGGAGCGGTAATGGAGGTGATCAGCTTCGCCCGCCCGGCAGCGGCCTTCGCTGTCTCCGCCACCAGAAGCTTCTTTTCTTCCAATGTCAGCAGGGGCTGTTCACTGGCAAGACACGGCACCAGAAAGCCTGCCACACCGGCCTTGCAGGCCATATCGATTTCGTTATGCAGTGACTCAACATCCAGCGCCTTGTTTTCACCGATAAACGGTGAAATCACCGTGGTGACAATCCCTTTCATGGGATACAATTCCTTTTTCATTGTATGTTCCTTTCTTCCCGCACGCGGGATTTCAAAATTACGGCTTGTCTGCCTCAGCAAGCTTGCCCAGATATGCCTGACGGATACGGGGATCATTGCGCAACTCGTCAGCAGGACCGTCAATGGTGATCAGTCCGTCTTCGATAACATATGCGTACTGGGAATTTTTCAGAGCGATCTTTGCGTTCTGCTCCACCAGAAGAATGGTCATACCAAGAGATCTGTTGATCTCCACGATCTTTTCGAACAGCTCCGCCACGACTACAGGCGCCAAACCCATGGAAGGCTCGTCAAGCAGCAAGATCTTGGGGCGGCCCATCAGCGCGCGACCCACCGCCAGCATCTGCTGTTCACCGCCGGACATGGACCACGCCAACTGATTCTCACGCTCTTTCAGCCGGGGAAACAGATTGTAAACCACTTCAATATCTTCTTTGAATTTGGGGGCGCCAAAGGGTCCGCGCCAGTTAATGGTGCCCACTTCCAGATTTTCCTTGACGGTCAGGCCGGGGAACACGTGCCGACCGGAGGGAACGTGCATGATGCCCATTTTCGCGATCTTGGTACAGTTCATTCTGGTCAGCTCCACATCATCCCAGTGGATGGTGCCGCTGGTCTTGATCATACCGGAGATGGCATTCAGAAGCGTTGTCTTACCGGCGCCGTTGGAACCGATCAGGCAGGCGATCTCGCCCTCTTTTACCTTCAGGTCGATGCCCTTCAGGGCCTCGATCGGGCCGTAATAGGCGTGCAGATCTTTGATCTTAAGCATCGTCGTCACCTCCCAGATATGCCTCGATGACTTGTTTGTTGTTTGCGATCTCGTAGGGAAGTCCCTCTGCAATCACACGACCGAAGCTCAGCACGGTGATGCGGTCACAGACCGACATGACCATGTCCATGGAGTGCTCGATGAGCACGACGCCCATACCGCTGTCCACTGCCTTGCGCAGCAGCGCGGAAGCGCGTTCCTGTTCCTGCTTGTTGAGGCCTGCCGCAGGCTCGTCCACCAGAATCACGGAAGGACCCGCCAGCATGGCACGGACAATCTCCAGCAGTTTTTGCTGGCCGTAGGGCAGCGCGGTAATCTGATCGTCCCAGTCGAAAGTAAATCCAACAATCTCCATCAGTTCATTGAGATCCGCCAGAAAATCGTGACCCTTCTTGCCGAAGAAAGACTGGATGAAGCTGTGCTTGTTCAGAAGGTCGATGCCAACCTTCAGATTGTCCTCGATGCTGGCACGGTTCATAAATCGCGGGGACTGAAATGTACGTCCGATACCCATCCGGGCTCGCTGATGGGACGGCAGATTGGTAATATCCTGCCCCTTGAAGAAGATATTGCCGCTGTCAACGTCGTAGATACCGCTGATCAGGTTCAGCAGAGTTGTTTTACCGGCACCGTTGGGGCCGATGAGACCACGAATCTGGCCTGCCTCTACCGTCATATTGACGTTCTCCGCAGTGACAACGCCGCCGAAAGACTTGTTGACATTGCGAACTTCCAGCAAATATTCAGCCATATCACTGCACCTCCGCTTTTCCCGCCGCCGCGGCTTTTTTACGCTTGACAAAGGTTCGGAACTTATTGCGGATCGTGGACGCAAAGCCCATAATGCCCATCGGCATAAAGACCATCAGGAAGATAACACCAACGCCATAGACCAGCTTGTAGTAGCTTTCCAGGAAACGCATCTTCTCGGGCAGAATGGTCATCAGCATGGAGCCGATAAAGGCGCCGAAGGTGGAATCCACGCCGCCCAGCATGACCATGATCAGATAGATGGCGGACTGGTCATACTTGAAGGGCTCGGGGCTGATATAGTTGGCATGAACGGCATACATGGCTCCGGACAGGCAGGCAAAAATACCGGCGATGGTGAAGCTGTAAACCTTGGTCATGTAGGCATTGATGCCAAAAGAACGAGCCGCGATTTCATTGTCACGAACAGAAGCCAGTGCACGGCCGAAGCTGGTTTTACGCATCCGCTGCACGATCAGGAAACAGATAATGGCAACAATGAAATAGACACGGAAATAGTCGTAATAATTCTTGCACTCAAAAAAATACAGATCCAGCTTGGGAATACGGCTGATGCCATCGGGGCCGCCGGTCACATCCATCCAGTTGGAAAAGATGGTGTACAGCAGCGTGGTAAAGCCGATACTGGCGAAGGAGAAATAGCTGCCCTTCAGCCGGAACAGAGCCAGACCCATAACGAAGGAAAAGATGCCGCCCATAACCACCGCGATGAATATGGCAGGCAGTGTATCCACTTCGAAGCGGGTGGTGAGGATTGCGGTAGTATAAGCACCCACACCCATCATACCTGCAGTGGAGAATGTGACCTGGCCGCCCATACCCAGCATCACGCACAGGCCGAGAACGGCAACAAAGTAGATAAAGCCCTCATTGCAGACCTTTGCCATATAGCGGCTCATTACCGCCTTCTGGGGCGCAAAAATGAACACCAGAACACAGATAACAGCAGCCAGTAGGTAGCCAAAATGGGTTAGGTTGAATTCTCTCTTTTTGGTTAGATTCATATGGCCACCTTACGCTTTCTCTGCAATCTTCTCGCCGAAGATGCCGGTGGGGCGAACCACCAGAACGATGATCAGAACCGCGAAAACGATGGCATCTTTGTAGCGGTCAGTAACAAGCACACTGAAGGATTCAATCAGGCCAATGAGAATGCAGCCAACAATTGCGCCCTTAACACTGCCAAAGCCGCCAAGGACGATGCCGGCAAACGCTTTCTGCGCAAAGCTGCTCAGCGACTGAGAAACCAGAAACAGGGGCGCTGCCAGCCAGCCGCCGGTGCCGGACAGGCACATACTGATTGCGTATGTGCAGACAACAGCAACAATGGTGGGAATACCGATCAGGTCTGCCGCGTAGCGATCCTGCGCGGTAGCCTGCATGATTTTTCCGATAAAGGTTTTTTCAAACAGAATGTAGACGAAGGCCATCAAGCCGCCGCCAATGAGGAATATAAACAGATACTGATAGCTCAGATAAGCCGTTCCGATACGGATTGTGCCCTCAAGGATGGGCTTCATGGTCAGCGGGTTGGAACCCCAGATCACACGCACCAGTTCTTCCAGCGCAATGGACGCGCCCAGCGTACTGATGACAACGGTAACCTTCCAGGAAGAAGCTCTTAAGGGCCAGTAAACGCAAAACATATAGGCAGCACCGCAGATGGCAAAGACCACGATTCCGCACAGGACTACGCCCCATAGCGGCAGGTTCAGCTGATAAGTCAGCATCCAAGTCAGATAAGAACCAAGCATAAACAGCTGGCCGTGCGCAAAGTTCAGAACGCCAACCGCTTTTACGATGAGAATCAGACCCATTGCCATCAGTGCATACAGCATGCCCATGGAAATGCCAGTCAACGCAAGTTGTATGTACAGATACATATGTTGTTACATCCTTTCTGTCTGACGTGACAGGAATCTTGGTCAATGCGGCCCCATTTACGGGGCCGCACCGCCTTTTTTGAGGAGAAGAACAAGAAAAGCTCAGGAAAATCGGGATCAGTTGGTAACGCGCGCGACGACCTCGGGAGAAGTGCCCTTAATCTGAACGATAAATTCAGAGTTGGACAGCATGGGCGTTCCGCTGTAGGTGTAGGAGGAGCCGACACCCTGGAAGTTGTCAAGGGTCTTCAGGTAGCCAATGATGTCTTCCCATTCGGTGGACTGAGTCTGGTTCATGGCTTCGCAGAACATCAGGACTGCATCGTACATACAAGCGGAGGTCATGTCGGGCTTACGGCCGTACTTGGCTTCGAAATCAGCAATCCAGGTCTTGGTAGGCTCATCCTTTGCGGTAGGGGAGAAAGCGGAGCAGGAGTACCAGCCGTCACAGGTGCCGCCGGAGGTCTCGATAGCAACCTGCTGTGCGAAAGCGGAGTTGCCGATGCAGGGGACGGTCAGACCGGATTCCTTGATGCCGGACATGATCAGACCTGCTTCCTGCTGCTGCGCAATGGCGATCACGCCGTCACAGCCGGAGTCAATGATCTTTGCAATATAGGGAGCAAAGTTCTTTTCCTCGGAGGAGAACTGCTGGACGCTGACTGCCTCAATGCCGCCCAGTTCTTCGAAGGTTTTCAGGATAACAGGGGTCATACCGGTACCCAGAGCATCAGGCGCGTGCAGAATGGCGACCTTGGTCATACCCAGTTCCTTGCAGTAGGTAGCAATGGTAACGCCGGAGCCGGAGTCACTTCTACGGGAGGAGAACAGGTTGGGTGTCTCAGAAGCTTCGATCTTGACAGAGCTGCCGCAGCAGATGGAGGGAATGCCTTCTTCCGCGACGAACTGCTCCATAGCCAGAACCATGGAAGAGTACTTGTTCAGGCAAATGGCAGCCAGATCATACTCGGAAACGATCTTCTGGAAAGCGTTGGTACAGGCAGCTTCTGTGCCCTGGTCATCTTCGTAGATCAGTTCAACTGCACGACCCATGACGCCGCCGTTGGCATTGATGTACTCCATGGCCATATCGGCTCCCTGCTTGGAATATTCGCCGTTGGATGCGCGGTCACCGGAGAAGGCATCCAGAACACCGATGTAAACGGGGTTGTCGTAGTCCAGGCCAACTTCGGTATCTGTCGTATCGACGGGAACGTTGGTGGTGGGTGTTTCATTGGTGGTGGCGGGCTTGTCCCCGGATCCGCCGCAGGCAGTCAGAGACAACAGCATGGTGATTGCCAACACGATAGCGATCAGTTTTTTCATATTTTTTCCTCCATCAATTTTTTATGTGTGTGATACGGATTATTCTGACGCCTGTTACGGCGCAAAATACAAAATGACTTACAAAAGCTGTCGGTAAATCTGGCGAATATCGTCCAGGGACATGGTCTTGGG
This sequence comes from Bacillota bacterium, assembly GCA_029098045.1. Classification (GTDB taxonomy): domain Bacteria; phylum Bacillota; class Clostridia; order Oscillospirales; family Oscillospiraceae; genus Faecousia. Next base: position 10,938 of record JAQXNO010000118.1, on the reverse strand, counting down.
ATTCTGATCCAGAAGCCGGTGTACCTCGCTGGCGGAAATTGTCAGGAACTCCAGGTCCTCAGCAGGGACGTTAAAGGGCTTCAGACTGTCGGGGATTTTCACGTCACGGCACAGGCTGAAGATTTCTTCCACTACCCTTTCACCCAGCTGCTTCACGGTCAGGCTCTCGCCGGAGATACCCATGGCCGCGGCAATCGCGGGAACACAATCTTCAATAGCATCCATATTGTAGCGCATCACAAAGGGCAGCAGGATGGCATTGGAGATTCCGTGGGGGATCCGGTAGGAGCCGCCCAGAGGATAGCTCAGCGCGTGAACCGCCACGGTGCTGGAAGCGGTGATGGCCACACCGCCGTAGAACGCGGCCAGCAGCATATTCTCACGGGCTTCCATATCGTTGCCGTTCGCATAGGCCCGGCGCAGATACCTGCTCACAAGCTCCAGACCCTTCAGGCTGAACAGCCGTGCAAAGGGGTTTGTCTTGCGGGAGATATAGGTCTCAATGCAGTGGCAGAAAGCATCCAGACCGGTGGCAGCTGTAACGCTCTGGGGCAGGCTACGGGTGAGCTCCGGGTCCAGAATCACCTTGTAGGGCAGGAAGTACGGATGGACAACACCCACCTTCAGCTTTTTCTCGGGAATCAGCACAATGGCGTTTGGGGTTGCCTCGCTGCCGGTGCCAGCGGAGGTGGGAGCGACGAACAGGGGCGCGCCCCGGTTGACAATCTTCTCCTTGTCGGTCAGATCGTCGTAGTAGTCGGGATTGGTGAGCATTGCCGCAATGATCTTGGTGGTGTCCATGACGCTGCCGCCGCCGATGGCGACAATGGCCTCAGCACCGCAGTCGCGAACCTGTTCGAAAATCTCCCGCACCTGACGGTCCTCCGGCTCAGGCGGAACATTGGTCACCAGCGTCACGGTTTCAAAGGCATCCTCCAGCTCCCGGATCACCGTGTCAATGGATCCGGATTTCATGGCGCCCATATCCGCAAACAAGGCGATGTTGTTCTTTCCCTCTGCCTGAATCAGTTCCGTCAGCCGGTGAATACAGCCGGGGCCGGAGATCACTGCCTGCGGCAGAGAGAGCGTGTAGGGGGTCTGCATACATTTCACCTCTTAATCGTTACTTTCAATCACGGCCAGCGCCGCTTTAATGGATGCGTCAAACTGCTCATCACGGATATCAAAGGGAGCACGAACGGGGCCCAGATTCTGACCCACGAAGTATGCTGCCCGCTTGACGACGGAATTGGGATTCCCGGCTGCCATGCAGTCGCGCAGGGGACGGATGCTGCGCTGGACCTTCCAGGCTTCCTCCAGATTTCCCTCTTCCCAGGCGGTATAGATGCGTACCATCCGTTCCGGCAGCACATTGGAAATACCGCTGATGCCGCCATGTCCGCCTGCCAGCAGGCAGGGCAGGATCAGAGAGTCATTTCCGGACAGAACACTGACCCGGTCTCCGCAGCTTTCCAGATAGCGCTGCATATTATCGAAATTGCCGCTGCTGTCCTTGACACCTACAATATTGTCGATCTGAGCCAGCTTCTGCATGGTTTTATAATGGACGTTTACGCCGGTACGGGCGGGCATATTGTAAATCAGCACCGGCAGGTTGGAGCACTCCGCCACCGCCTTATAGTGTTCATACAGGCCGTCCTGTGTGTTTGCCGCGAACCAAGGAGAGACAACAGAAGCACAATCCGCGCCCAACTCACAGGCTTTTTTCGTCAGTGCAACGGTCTCTTTTGTGGTAACACAACCTGTTCCGATATAAATCGGGACCCGTTTCGCGGCCTGATCGATGACAATCTCCATGACTTTCACCTTTTCGGCAAAGTCCATTGCATAGTTCTCGCCATTGGTTCCGAGGGCGAAAATACCGTGAAGTCCCGCTCCGATCAGTCGATCCACCTGATGACGCAGCTCCGCTTCATTCAGTGTTTCGTCCGTGAAGAAAGGCGTGGACATGGCGGCGATAATACCCTGTGGCTTGATCATAACCTCACTCCTTTTCAACATCATCACATTGCATTCATATTACGGTAGAGATTCAGCAGCGCGTCCCGGTCTCCAAATCCGCCGGACTTTGTGGCGATGAGAACCTTCATGTTATCCTCTCCCTCGGCCTGTCCGATTACAATGCCGGGACTTGGTTCTTTCATCAGGGCGATTCGATCCAGGTGCAGCTGTCCAAAGATCCTGCTGGCCACATCGCCTCCCGTAGCGATGATGCCGCGGACGGGAGTCCTACGGGAAAGTTCTTTCACAGCAAGACCGATGGCAGTCAAAATGGAGCAGTTGTGGGCATTGGCCTGAAGAAGATGCCTGCATCTGTCCGTATCGTTGTAGATTCGGTCTGTGGTCAGCAAGATGCCTTTGTTCTCCGCAGCGGTTCTTCCTGTATCCAGAAGATCCTTTACCCGTTGGGACACGTTTTCCGGAGTGATTCCCTCCACCTCCAGCAAATATGTATCCATGGGTTCTTCTGCCTTTAGTCGCTGAACCTGTTCCACGGTAGCGGGATGCTGGGTTCCCACCACCACCATCAATGCCCCCTTTGGAAAGTCGTGTTCTTTTGGTGCGGACGATTTGGGCTTGCTGCCGTCATCGAGAAGCACCGCCAGGTGACGAGCCAAGCCGGCGCTTCCTACCGGGATGCAGCGGCTGCCAAAGTGCATGGCCGCCTGCGCCACGATGCGCAGATCGCCGTTGCACCAGGAATCGGCCAGAATGAGTGTGGCGCCCTCCTCCTGCAGCTGCCGGATCCGGTCGATCACCGCCTCCGGGCCGGAACGGATGGTCTCCAGCGACACAGACCGGCAGATCCGGCGAGAACCTGCGGTTACCACAGCCTGCGCATCCACCACCGCTTCAGGAGCATCCTCCGCGCCAATGTAAAGCCGGCCGTCCAGGACGCGGCGGTTTGTGGTTGGAAAGGCTGGCGCAATCAGGGCAAATTCTGCATTCAGAACATGAAAGCAGGCTTCCAGCTCACTGGCAATGTTTCCCCGCAGAACGGAGTCCACTTTCTTATAGTAGAAACAGTCTCCGAAACCTTTGATTGCTTTCAGCGTGGAGGAAACCGTTTCATAGGCTTCTTCCGGGGTGACACTGCGGGTATCGGTATTGATGGAGACTACCGGCGAGCCTACGGTATCCAAGTTGTGGCAGATTTGAGCGCGCACACACACCGTGGTTTCCCAGTCGCAATTTCTGAACTTAATACCTGTATCACAGGCACCGGTCAAATCATCGGCAATAATTACGATTTTCTCCATAGCACCTCCAAGAGCTTCGTATGCCAATTGGCTTACGGATTCCAGCGGGGATGTTCGTAAACCTTGGGATTCGCTACAAAGGGCCATTTTTCGCCACGGCAGACAGCCAGGCAGCCGTTTACGCACATCTGCGCCATTTTGATCACCGCTTCCCGGGTCTGGGCAGCGGAGTGGGGGCTAACCAGCAAATTGGGACAATTCAGCAGCGGATCATCGGTCTTGGGCGGCTCATTGCAGAACACATCGGTGCCCGCGCCGGCAATGATACCGGCTTTCAGCGCTTCCACCAGATCCCGCTCATTGACAATTCCACCACGGCTGCAATTTACGATCAGAGCCGTCTTCTTCATCAGCTTCAGCTGCTTCATGGAGATCATGTCCCGGGTGCCATCGGTCAGCGGTACATGGATCGTAACAATATCCGCTTCCTTCAGCAGGTCTTCATAGTCGGCGTAGTATTCCGCGCCCATGGACTCAATGCGCTCCCGGCTCAGGAACGGGTCATAGCCTGCGATCTTCATACCGCAGCCCTGGCAGATTTTTGCGGTTTCCCGGCCAATGGCGCCCATGCCGATGACGCCGACGGTCTTGCCCTCCAGCTCAAAGGCCTTCCTGGCGCCCCGGATCTCCCAGTTGCCCGCGCACATTTCATTCTGTGCTTCTACCAGATTCTTGGACAGTGCAAACATCATGGCCACGGCGTGTTCCGCTACAGAGCGGTTGTTTGCGCCCGGTGTGATCACCACAGGAATGCCAAGCTCTGTCGCCTTTGCCACATCCACCGTGTCGTATCCCACACCGGTGCGTCCAATAACCTTCAGATTTGGACTGTTTTCAATGGCGTGGCCGTCACACCTGGCAATCCGGACAATCAGCGCGTCAGCATCCGCCATCTGATCCAGATAGTTGTTCGGATCCTGATTATCGGCCACATATACCTCTGCCACGCCTTCCAGCAGCGCCAGACCCTCGGGGCAGACAGCCTGTGTCATTACAAATTTCATATACATTCTCCCTTACCCGGCTCTGTGATTTGCCAGTGTGATGGCATAATCCATGGCATTGACCAGGCTCAGCTCATTGGCGTGGCCGCTGCCTGCGTGGCCAAATCCGGTGCCGTGATCCACACTGGCACGAATGATGGGCAGTCCCAGCGTCACATTGACACCGGCAACCGCATCCCAATGCCCTTCGGCCCTGTTGTATACAAAGCCCTTGACCTTCAGCGGAATATGACCCTGATCGTGGTACATAACCACAACGATATCGGACCAGCCGCCCAGCGCTTTGGAGAACACGGTATCGGGAGGTGTGGGCTTTTTCTCGGGGATATAAATGCCTTCGGCCATCGCTGCGTCGATGGCCGGCTGGATTTCTTCGATCTCCTCCCGGCCAAACATACCATTCTCGCCGCAGTGGGGGTTCAGTCCGGCAACACCGATCTTTGGCCTTTCGATTCCCAGAGCCTTGCAGCCTTCGTTGGCAATACGGATGCACTCCAGCACCCGTTCCTTCCTGACACGGTTGCAGGCCTCCCGGAGAGATACATGAGTGGAAACATGAACCACGCGCAGATCATTGTGCGCCAGCATCATGGTATACTTGTTCGTTCCCGTATAGTGCGCATAGATCTCCGTGTGACCGGAGTAGTGGTGTCCTGCCATATTGATGGCTTCCTTGCTCAGGGCGTTGGTAACGGTGGCATCCACTTCACCCGCCATGGCCATCTCAATGACCTTCTTCACATACTGGAAAGATGCTTCACCGCCAACTGCGCAGGCACCAACCCGAAAGGGTCTGGGTTCTGCTTCTTCACTGGAATCAGGAATACACGCAGCAGGTACCAGCCCCATGTCCAGCAAATCAATGGTGCCATGGATGAACCTGGCTTCTTCAACAGAGGAAACCACATTCAGCGCAAGATCAATGCCGGAAACTTTCTTCGCGACCTTCAGCGCATATGCCATGCTGGAAGCATCTCCTACCACCAGGGGACGGCAGCGTTCGTAGACCGATTTGTCCGCCAGTGCCCGAACTGTGATTTCAGGTCCGTTGCCGAAGGGATCGCCCATCGAAATTGCCAGTACCGGTAAATGTTTCATTTTGAAGCACCTCTTTTTTGCTTTTTGTCAGTTTTTTGAAATATCAGTGTTTTCATTTCCCCTTGTGTTATCGATTATATACAGATAGCATCCATTTTGTCAACCACTTTTTTACAAAAAATGCAAAAAAAGAATTTGGCTGTGTTTCTAAATGAAACACAGCCAAATTCTTTTCGTAATGTTATACAATTGCAGATAGTCGAAATTGTGCAACCCTCACGCATCTGTTTTCCGAAGCTTTCGCCACAGCGTACTGCGTCCCACCTGCAGCCGCTCTGCCGTTCTCGAAAGATTGCCCTTCTCTTCGTCCAGAACCTTTTGAATAACGCGCAATTCGATTTCCTCCAGAGAACCGTCCAGGGGCAGAGAAACCCCCATGGGAACAATCTCTCGGGCCATCAAAGTCGCCCGGACATCCTCTGCCCGAATGAAGGGACCCTCACAAATCAGCACCATCTGATAGACAGCCTGCTGCAGCTCCGCGAAATTGTATTGCCAGTGGTGCCTTCCAACAAGCTCCAGAGCGGCTTCATCCAGGCCCGTGATCTGACGGCCCAGACGTATATTCGCTTCGATGATGTACAGGTTTATGATCTTTTGCAGATCCTTGTGGCTCTGTACCAGATTGGGCAGATACAGGCTCAGTTGAGAAAAGAACCGAAACAGCAGCTCGTCAAAGTCTCCGTTGTGCGCGCTCTGCTGAATTTGCGGGCTGGCTGTAGCGATAAACCACCACTTTTCCGACTCCATGGATTTCAGAATCTCACAAATCCTGCGCTGCCCCCGCCGGTCAATGGACTCCAGATATTCAAAGCAGATGGTGGCGCCCTCACGTAGTGTCCGGCCGCATTGAAGCAGCCAGGAGGCAAGACTTTCAAAATCCACCATGGCGCAATCGACATGCACAAACGGGCGCATCCAGCGGTCTGAGTAGCGGTGAATTGCCACTGCCATATCCGTTTTTCCCACGCCGGTATCGCCGGTTAGCAGTATGGGACGGTTGGAAGCGCAGAAGGAGCGCGCCGTCTGAAGCACATTCTGATCGTAGATGCTGGTCTGTCTGACAAAATCCCGTCCGGCAGGCTCGGCCTTGAAATTCCGAACCGTAATACCTGTATTGGTATTGTTTTTCTGCAGCAGAACTTCACGGAAGTAGAAGACATAACAGTCCATGCCATTCAAAGTCAGCCGGCGGAAGGTCACATAGAGTGTCTTCTCTTCCATGGGGAGGACCACTTCCCGTCCATCCTGAAAGGAACCGTTTTTTGCGAACTCCATCAGCTCCTGCGTTGAAAGTCCGGATGCCGCCAGAGTCATGCTCCGATAGAGAATATCTCCGTCCTCCTGAAGCACCATCACCTGCTCCGCCGAGGCCGCCACCACCTGCCGCAGCAGATGAAGCTGCTGTGTGCTGGTCTCATAGGAATCCGTCCATGTGATAACATTTTCAAAAGCATTCGTCAGGCTTTCTTCACCAGAGGTCAGCAGCAGGCAGTGAATATCCAAATCCTCCGCCTCCCGACAGGTTGCAACGTCACCGATGATCAGCTCGTACCCCTGTGCCGTCAGCCGTTTCAGCAGCGGCGAGATCTCCTCAGAGGATCGAACCGTAAAAATATCCACATTGGTTCTCAGGAGCGCGTTGATGCTTTCAGCACGTTTTGTAATATTGGTAAAACCCACAAAAGCCTTTTTCCCCTGAATGTTTTCTGCAAGTTTGATAGCGCGCATATAGTCATACCCGGAGATCTCAATATCGATGACAGGGATCGATACATTTTGCCGGATAATCTCCGCTGTGCGGCCACGGGAAACCAGAATATCATAGCCCTGGCTTTCCGCCTCTTTCGCCTGGACACCGCCGGTATAACGGTCACCCAGGGTCGTCACGATATCCAGCCGTTCCCGGAATTGTGGTGCCACCGCCGCCACTGTTTCCCGCAGTCCTTCATAAGGCGCAATGACCATGACTTTAATTCTTTTCATATTTCTCACTCTTTCCTGAAGAAGCTCTGCACAAGTCGTCTGCGGCAGTGCAGAGGTTGTCAATTTCAACAGAGTCTCCCAATTTGAAACACTGTTTCATTATATTACAATACCCTCCCAAAAATTTCAAGTATTTTCCAGAATTCTATTTGAATTGTATTAAATTAGGATATTTTCCTTGACTTTCCCCTTCTCTGTTTTTATAATGCAGACAAACAGCCTTCGGAGGGGATGCATTATGAAACAGATTCTCACTGGTAAAACCGCTCTGATCACAGGTGCCTCCAGCGGCATTGGAAAGGCAATCGCCTGCCGCTTTGCGCAAGAGGGTGCCGCTGTGATTCTTACCGGCCGCCGTCAGGATCGGCTGGAGGCGGTTTCACAGCAGATCCGTGATATGGGCGGCAAGTGCGCTTACCTTGCCGGTGACTGTGGCATTCCGGCCTTCGCGCAGGAGCTGTACCGTTTTGCCTGTACCTTTGAAGTGCCGGACATTCTGGTATGCAGCGCAGGTATCGCCCTGCGTGCCCCTACGCTGGAGATGACTCTGGAACAGTGGAATCAGGTCATGGATGTCAATCTGACCTTTCCCATGCTCCTGTCGCAGCATTGCATCAGAGGCTTTCTGGAAAAAGGCAGCGGAAAAATCGTTATGATCTCCTCCACTGCCGCAAAAAATGTAAATATGGGCGCTTCTCCCTCCTATGGCGCGTCCAAAGCGGGCATGGTCTATCTGACCCGGCATTTTGCTTCTGAGTTCGGCGGGCGTGGCATCTACTGTAATGCCATATGCCCCGGGCCTGTGGACACCGAGATCACACAAACCTGGACACCGGAGCATCGGCAGAAGGTTCTCTCTTCGCTGCCTCTGGGTCGGATGGGCACCCCGGACGATATTGCCAACTGCGCGCTGTTTCTGGCTTCCGGCATGAGTGACTACATCAATGGTGAATCCATTTTGGTCAACGGCGGTCGATATATGGATTGACCCAAAACACGGAGATGCGTTATGGATAATTTCTTGATATGCTTCCATGCCATTGCGCCGCTGCTGCTGCTGATTCTCCTTGGATATACCTTGAAGCGTCTTGGATTCATCCAGCCCAGCGGTTTCGCCGCTATGGACAGATTGTGCTTCAAAATCCTGATCCCGGTCATGCTCTTCTGCAACGTCTATTTCTCCGATTTTCCCGGTCAGTTTCAGGGAAATGCCATTCTCCTGATGGATCTTTCTGTTCTGGCAACCTTCCTTGCGGCTTTTTTCCTGATTCCCCGGCTTCTTCCCGGGCAGAAAGAAAACATTGCCACCGTCGTCCACGGTGTATGCCACGGAAACCTGGCCGTTTTGGGAATGCCCCTGATTTTGAATCTCTTTGGGGCGGAGCAAGTGGCAGTATACTCCATTCTCATGGCCTGTTACTCTCCCGTAATCAATCCTCTGATGGTCATTGAGCACATCTATTTTCAGGGAGATCGGGTCAGCGTTCGAAAACTGCTCCGCAACATCATATCTTCGCCTTTTCTGGTGGGAACCATGCTGGGTTTGCTCTGCAACCTGCTTCATATCCGATTTCCCGTTTTTATCAACACCACCCTTACAAACCTGAAATCCATTGCCTCTCCTCTATGTCTGATCGCCCTGGGCGGTTCTTTCTCCTTCGCACAGATCCGGGGGTGTTTCCCCCTTGTGGTTCACAGTGTGCTGGCAAAATGCGTGTGGATTCCGGCAATCGTGCTGTCCGTTGCCGTCGCGCTGGGCTTCCGCGGTCTGGTGCTGGCTTCTCTGCTCGTCATTTTCTGCTGTCCCAGTGCCGCTGCCACCTACTCCTTCTGCACCGGCTACTGCGGCAACCCCACCCTGGCGTCTCAGATCGTGGTATACAGCACCGTTTTTTCGATTTTTTCCATGTTCTGCTGGCTTTTCGCCTTCCTTCAGCTGGGGCTGATCTGAGTCCGCGGCTGTCTCCACTGTTCTGCGGCCGTTGAGCGCTGACACGCGCGTCTGAAAGGCCGGGCACAGGCGGTACACCAATGCGTTTCCCGGTTTGGCACTGCTCAGGTCAAAATCGCGCTCTCTGTGCCCAATCCCGCGCCGCATCAGATACCTGCATCTGATGATAAAATAATCCGAACCTCACCCCGGTGGGAGAAAGGTTCGGATTTTTCTTTTGTGGTTTCCCGTGCGTTCCCGGCATTATGGCGGTGGATACGATATGAACCGCGTTTATGCGGCGGTGCGGCAGCACGTTTCACAGCAGATGGCAAAACGTAGGCAGGGTGCCTGCCCGTGACATTTCATAACCTTTTCTTTTTTACAAAAAATGTTATAGTGGGTGTGAGGTTCTCCCTGTAAATTCCGTCTGATAGAGTGAGGAAGCAAATACACAAGCGAGGTGATCCCTAGTGGAAGACAGCAAAATCATAGAACTGTTCTTTGCCAGAAACGAAGCTGCCATCCGGCACACGGATGAAGCTTACGGGCGGCGGCTTTACCATCTGGCGGACAATATTCTTCACAACGGTCAGGATGCCGAGGAGAGTGTCAGCGATACCTATATGAGGGCGTGGGAAACCATTCCTCCCCACAGCCCGAAATACTTCTTTGCGTATATTGCGAAGATCTGCAGGCATTTTGCGCTGGACAGACTGGACTGGAAAAATGCCGCCAAGCGGAAGGCGGAGGTGGTCAGCCTGACCCAGGAAATGGAAGCCTGTATTCCGGACACGGAGCAGGATCGGGAGCTGTCGGGTCAGGAGCTGGGCATGATTCTGGATGCGTTCTTAAGAACCCTGACCCCGGAAAACCGCATGGTATTCATGCGCCGGTACTGGTACGTGGATACCATTGCGGAGATCGCTGCCCGGTACGGGATCAGCGAAAGCGCCGTACAGATGCGGCTGAACCGAACCCGGGCAAAGCTCTGCACTTACCTGGAAAAGGAGGGCATTCGTGTATGAACTGCAAAGATATTTTCTTGGGGCTCAAATATGTGGGCGAGGATTTAATTGAGGAAGCGGAAACCGCCCGGTTCCCGGCTCAGGCAAATCGGAAGCGTGCCCGCAGACCCCTGCTGATTGCGGCAGTGATCGCTTTGACCCTTCTGCTGGTGGGCTGCGCGGTGGTCTATGTTTTGCGCCTGCAGGACATGAAGATCGGGGAATACAACGCCACCATTCCCTCCTGCGAAGCCAACCCGGCAGAGCAGGTCATTTCCAGTGAAATGATCTCCCTGCAGGGCTTTGCCGGAACGCCCGGTTATCAGGCCGCAAAGGAGTGGCAGGATTTTCTGAGCACCTATGATACCGATGGTGCCCTGCGCAGGAAAGCGGACGCGGAGGGCTACCGGGAGCCGGAGGACTACGAGGACTATATCTGCTATACGCAGCAGATGCAGGATAAAATCGATGAAATCTGTCAAAAATACGATCTGGAGCTTCTGGGTCCGGTCATGATCCCGGAAAATGGTGTCTCAGTTCTGGATGCACTGGGCATCGACAGCATTCTTGCGCAGAGCACGGTGGCCGTGACAACGCTCTACCCGGGATACTGTTATCGGGGCGGCACCTTT
>JAQXNO010000117.1 GCA_029098045.1 Bacillota bacterium | reverse complement strand
GGGGCATGGTGAAGGTAAACTCGGTTTTTCCGTCGCGGCTGGAAACGGAGATATTCTCCCCGTGGCTGCACACAATGGTTTTTACGATGTAAAGGCCCAGACCCCAGCCGTCCCGGTTCTGGGAGCGGGATTTGTCGGTTTTATGGAACCGGTCGAACACCAGAGGCAGCTCCTCCGGTGGGATGGTCTCGCCCTCATTGGAAACGGAAATATAGATCTTATTGCCGCCTTCTTTGATGCGCAGACCCAGCGTGCCGCCCTCGGGGCAGAACTTCACGGCATTGTCGATCAGGTTGTAAATCACCTGTGTCACCATGTCGGAGGCTGCGTAGGTATACACCGGGTGCTCCGGCATATCCACATCCACCTCCAGTTTCTTGTCGGTGATCTTCTTTTCAAAGGTAACCAGCACCTGACCCACAGCTTCTTCCATATCGAAGTGGATCTTTTTGTCCTCCGGGATGCCGCCCTGATCCTGCAGCCGGGAGATATCCAGCATACTGCGCACCAGCCGGCTCAGACGTTTGGTTTCCTCGGAGACGATGCTCAGATAGTAATCCCGGCGCGACTCCGGAATGGTGCCGTCCAGAATGCCGTCCACATAGCCGGAAATGGTGGTCATGGGTGTTTTCAGCTCGTGGGAGACATTGGCCACAAACTCCTTGCGCTGGTATTCGCTCTTTTGCAGCTCCTGCGCCATATTGTTAAAGGCCAGCGCCAGCTCCTCCACTTCCTCCGCGTAGCTGTCGGAGAGCCGGACGCGGGCATCCAGATTGCCGTGCCCGAAGGAGCGCGCCACGGATGCCATCTGCTTCAGGGGATCATTTTGCCGCTTGAGCATAATCAGCATCACCAGAAAGCTGATGACCATCACCAGCAGAGAGACCATGATGAAGGTGTTGGAGATCCGGGACATGATGACGGAGGTGTCGCCGGTGGGACGGGAGACCACCACGATACCCAGAGGCGCTTCCACCGTATCGTCGCGGATGACGGAGGCTACCACAAAACGGGATTCCTCGTAAAGATGCGGCACCGTGCCGATGGACACATCGGAGCCGTTTTCCATCACCTTGGCAAGGTAGCTTTCATTCAGCCGCAGCCCCTGATGGTTGCACCCGGTGAGCGAATCGGAGCACATCAGAATCCTGCCGTCAGCATCAAAAATGATGGCATCCGTACCGGATACCTGAGAGGCCACGTCCAGATTGACCATAAAACGCCGGTTGCGCAGGGAGCCTTCGGAGCTGTACGCGGAAGCCAGATTCGCAATGGCGCTGCAGTTCTGCTGCAGATCGTTCACGGCTGAATCCGTCAGGTAATCTTCAATCAGCACCTGAAAGGTTGTGCCCACCAGAATCAGCGCCAATATCATAATCAGAACCGTCGTGGTAAATGTACGGCTGAAGGTTGTTTTCATGGTTTACGGCACCTCAAACTTACGGCACGGAAGCAGTATCCGCACCCGTCATTTCTGTTATTATAGTCACATTGGCGAAAGAATGCAACCGACGCGAAAAAAGTTTACATTTGGGGCAATGCCATGCCCCGCGGCAGCGGATTTGGCTGAAAAGCCGGTACAAAAGGAGGGGTGCAGACCAATATAAAAAAGCAGAAACCGCCACTTAAGCCAAGTGACGGTTTCTAAGACTTCTTAGCGAACGTTCAGGAGCTGACCGCTTATCAGCAGTGCTCTTTTCATGTTCATGATACCACAGGGCAGGAAAAAGTCAAGGGCATTACAGCACCTCGAATTTGTATCCCACGCCCCAGACGGTTTTGAGGCTCCAGTTTTCGCTGACCGCCTCCAGCTTTTCACGCAGACGCTTCACATGGACGTCCACGGTGCGGCTGTCGCCGAAATAGTCGAAGCCCCAGACCTCGTCCAGCAGCTGGTTGCGGGTGTAGACCCGGTTGGGAGAGGAGGCCAGATAGTACAGAAGCTCCATCTCCTTGGGCGGGGTGTCCACCTTTTTGCCGTCCACGATCAGCTCGAAGGCGTCCATATCGATGATCAGCTTTTCGAATACCAGACGGCGCGCCTTCTTTTCTGTGCTGACACCGCCGCTGCGGCGAAGCACCGCCTCAATGCGCGCCAGCACTTCCTTCATTTCAAAGGGCTTGGTGATATAGTCGTCGGCGCCGGATTTCAGACCCGTGACCTTATCATCGGTCTCACCCTTGGCGGTGAGCATGATGATGGGTGTCTGGCTTTCCGCACGGATGGCCTTGCAGACGCTCCAGCCGTCCATCACGGGCATCATCACATCCAGCAGCACAAGGTCGGGTTTGATGGCGCGGAACTTCTCCAGGCCCTTGCCGCCGTCGCCGGCTGTGGTGACCGCGTAGCCCTCCTTTTCCAGATACATCTGCAGCAGCTCCGCAATGTTGCGGTCGTCCTCTACAATCAAAACCGATACTGCCATAATCGAATCCTCCAATCTCTTCTTTTTCTTCTTTCCCGGTTTTTCTATCATTATACCGCGGAACACGGGCCTTAGGTGAATAAATTGTTAAAAGTTCACCCCGAATTTGTGAACAAAGAAATTGCCCTTGCTTTCTCAC
>JAQXNO010000116.1 GCA_029098045.1 Bacillota bacterium | reverse complement strand
CGCACCAAAAAATGGGGATACCCAAAAGGGTATCCCCATTTTTTGGTGCGAGAGATGGGACTCGAACCCACACGGCGTAACCACACGCACCTCAAACGTGCTTGTCTACCATTCCAACACTCTCGCAAGCGCTTAAGTATTATATCCCAGAGTTTGGGATTTGTCAATCATTATTTCTCTGCTTGTGTAGCAGGCAGCAGCTGAGGCCATCCGATTCGGATGGCCTCGTGCGTATGACATTTACAAAGATTCGATGGTTGCCCGGATGCGCTGCACGGTGCGATCATAACCCAGAACCTGCATGACCGTATACAGGTCGGGGGAGTTGGTCTTGCCGGTGACAGCCTGACGGATGAAGGTGGAGATGTCAGCCACGGTGCCGGGGAATGCGGAGGGATCTGCCTTATAGGCTTTCATATCGGTGGTGAAGCCCATTTCGGTGGTGATGGCCTTGACCTTTTCAAACCAGACCGCAGCATCGTCTGCAATGCTGAACTGCTCGAGGAAGCGGTTCAGCGCTTCACGCACCACGCTCTTTTCGAACTTCTCATCAAAGACGGGCTTTTCCAGATATGCGTCATAGAAGAATCCCATGTAGGGCTTGGCCTCTTTCCAGGTGGCCATGTCCTTTCTTGGCTTCTTTCCGCCGCGGCCGATGGCAAGAATCGACTTGGCATAATCCGGGTCGGATTCCAGTCTGGCGGCAAAATCCGCATCAAACTCGGCAGCCCATTCCACCAGAAGCGTATAGACCTCCTGGGCGTCCATGCGGGAGATGACGTTCTTGGAGACGTCAATCAGCTTGGCATAGTCAAACAGAGATCCGGCAGGGTTCAGCTTTTTGGCACTGAACTTGAAATCGTCGATGTTCGCATCGGGATTGGCACGGCGCCAGTCCTCAAAATTGGAGTTCAGGATGGTCATGATATATTCGCGCACAGCCGCAATGGGGAAGCCCTCTGCCTTATAGTAGGTCAGAGCCAGCTCCGGGTCCTTGCGCTTGCTGAGCTTGCGCTTGGAGGCACCATCCATCTTCATCAAAGGCCCAATGTGGACATACTTGGGCAGCTTGAAGCCCAGCGCCTTGAACAGCTGAATGTGGAAGGGCAGGGTGGCCATCCACTCGTCGCCCCGGACAACATGGGTGGTGTGCATCAGATGGTCGTCAACGGCATGGGCAAAATGATAGGTGGGGATGCCGTCGGATTTCAGAAGCACGTGGTCGATATTGTTCTCCGTAATGGTCAGCTTGCCCTTGACCAGATCATCGAACTTGAACTGATTCTCAATGGAACCGGTGGAGCGGAATCGCAGAACCCAGGGCATGCCTGCATCCAGCTTTTCCCTGATATCCGCAAGACTGCGATCACGCCAGATGGCGTATTTCCCATAGTAGCCGAAGTTTTCCTTTGCGGCTTCCTGCTGTTCCCGCATGGCGTTCAGCTCTTCCTCCGTGCAGAAGCAGGGATAAGCCTTCCCTTCACAAACCAGCTTTTTGGCGTAAACATGGTAGATGCCGGCACGCTGGCGCTGACGATATGGGCCGTAAATGCCGTTGTCGCCGTCGTGGGTGGCACCTTCGTCGAACTGAATCCCGTAGTGCTTGAGCGTGTCAATGAGCACTTCCACAGCGCCGGGCACTTCCCGCTTGGCGTCGGTGTCTTCCACACGCAGAAACAGAACGCCGCCGCTCTGGTGGCACATACGCTCGGAGATTGTACCCTGAACCAGATTGCCCAGGTGGACAAAGCCGGTGGGGGAGGGCGCCATCCGGGAAACAACAGCGCCTTCCGGCAGCTGCCGGGCTGGGAACCGGGCTTCTATCTCGTCGACGGTTTCCACTATATTGGGAAAAAGCAGTTCGGCCAAAACCTGATAATCCATATCCATGACTATGATACCTCGTTTTCTTGTTTCTTCTGGCGCGATTATACCATAAGCACCGGGAGAAATCAACAAAGCAGTGAGAGAAATTACCCTTGCACAATGGAAATAACTGTGTTACTATAACACATAATGATTTTGAAAAGGAGTGTGCGCGTTATGAGTGAGATGATAACCGAAACCAACGCACCCAGGAAAAGAATGCTTTCCGGCATCCAGCCCTCCGGTGATCTGCATCTGGGGAATTACCTGGGTGCAATTAAGAACTGGGGCGCAAGGTCGGATCTGTATGAGTGCTTCTACTTTATGGCAGACATGCATACCATTACTGTTCGCCAGAATCCCGCGGATCTGCGCCGCCGTACGCTGGAGCAGCTGGCACAGTATATTGCCTGTGGCCTCGACCCTGAGAAGAATACCCTGTTTATCCAATCCCATGTACACCAGCATGCAGAGCTGGGCTGGGTGCTGAACTGCTATACCATGTTTGGGGAACTGAGCCGTATGACCCAGTTTAAGGACAAGGCCTCCAAGCACGCCGAAAATGTCAACGGTGGCCTGTTTACCTATCCCGCACTGATGGCAGCAGATATCCTGCTGTATCAGCCGGATTTGGTTCCTGTTGGTCATGACCAGAAGCAGCACTGCGAGCTGACCCGTGATGTTGCACAGCGGTTCAACGGTATCTACGGTGATGTGTTTAAGGTTCCGGAACCCTATATCCCCGAAACCGGCGCCCGAATCATGAGCTTGAATGCACCCGAAAGCAAGATGTCCAAGTCCATGCCAGATGGCTGCGTTTTCCTGATGGAAAGCCCCGAGGACATCCAGCGCAAGTTCAAACGTGCCATTACCGATTCCGACAGTGAAAACTGCGTGCGGTTTGACCCTGAGAACAAGCCCGGTGTGGCGAACCTCATGAGCATCTACGCCGCCGTTACCGGCAAGTCTTTTGAAGAGATCGAAAATGAGTTCGCCGGCTGCGGCTACGGCAAGTTCAA
>JAQXNO010000115.1 GCA_029098045.1 Bacillota bacterium | reverse complement strand
CTGATATTTCTCATCACCAAAAAATACCGCAAAACCGGTCTTGGTATGGCCATTGCCCTGATTCTGGGGCTTCTGGTCTGCAACATCTGGCTGAAGCCGCTGATTGGCCGGATACGCCCCTATGATTTCCAGATGACGTATTTCGCAAGGGAAATCCCGCTGCTTGTCGACAGGATGCATGACTTTTCCTTCCCCTCCGGCCATACCATCGCTTCCTTCGAAGCCGCGGTTGTGATTTTCCTGAACAACAAAAAGCTGGGCATCCCCGCCCTGATTCTGGCGGTGCTGATTTCCTTCTCCCGGCTGTACCTGTATGTGCACTACCCCACCGATGTGATCTTCTCCGCGGTTTTGGGCACCGTCTTCGCGTTCCTCGGCAACTGGCTTGCCACTGTGCTTCTGAAGAAGCTCCCGGCGAAAAAGGCAAATAACTGAAAACATGGGGCTGTCTCCAAATGATTTTCGACAATCATGAGAGGCAGCCCTCTTTTTTTGCGTGAGGCTGTGGGGAAACTGAAAGCTAAAAGATTGCAGAGTTCAAGCTGTGGATGAATAATCATGCCGGTACGGCACCACAATAAGTGAAATGAGTTTTGCGGATGGAGGTGGCTGTTTTGAAGCGGTTTCTGGCACTGATGCTATGCTTGTGTCTGCTCTGCTTTCCGGCTTCGGCAGCAGGCAATGACAAGCTTGTCGCCCTGACCTTTGATGACGGTCCGTCCGGAAGATTTACACGCAGGCTTCTGGAGGGATTGGAAGCACGCGGCGCCAAAGCAACTTTTTTGCTGTGTGGTTACCGCATGGAACAATTTCCCGATTTGGCGGAGCGGATATTTCAGGAAGGGCATGAAATCGGCCTGCACGGCTACAGCCATAAGCCCATGCAGGAAATGTGCCGGCGCGACACCGTGCAGGAGCTTCGGAAGGTGATGGCGCTGCTCCCGGACGGCTGTGAGGTTTCTTTTCTGCGTCCTCCCGGCGGGATGTGCAATGAATGCATTCAGGCGGTTGCCCGGGAATTGGGTTTTTCGATCCTGCACTGGTCGATAGATCCAAAGGATTGGGCAATCCATGATGCGGCGGCTGTTGCGCAGCAGGTCATCCGCCACGTCCGGGATGGGGATGTGATCCTCCTGCACGATATGTCTGACAGCTCCGTGGAAGCGGCGCTTGAAATCGTAGACGCGCTGCAAAAGCAGGGATTTCGCTTTGTGACGGCCTCGGAGCTGGCGAGGGCCAGAAATATCACGCTGGTTCCGGGCGCACGGTACACCCGGTTCGCGGAAGCCGATCCCCGGAAAAGCAAGTAGCTTATGAATGGAGCCGCGCAGCAAAAAAGCCAAACGGTCAAAAATCACCCGGTTTTCGGAAGAAACCGGGTGTTTGAACGTGAAAGAGAACCCTGCCGGTTTTCTATGCTTTTTCCATTGACAATCATCGATGTATCGCATATAATATAGATGAATATCGATGTGAGGTGATGGGTATGGAATTGGATGAAAAGAAAATCGCCGGAGTTTTCAAAGCGTTCTGTGATGAAAACCGGGTTCGTATTCTGAAGCTGCTTACGACCGGTGAAAAGTGCGCCTGCAAATTGCTGGAAGAAATCAACATCACGCAGCCTACCATGTCGCACCATATGAAAATTCTTT
The DNA here is from genome assembly GCA_029098045.1 of Bacillota bacterium. Taxonomy (GTDB): domain Bacteria; phylum Bacillota; class Clostridia; order Oscillospirales; family Oscillospiraceae; genus Faecousia. The sequence continues at coordinate 2,416 of JAQXNO010000115.1, read as the reverse complement.
GCGATTCCGGTATTGTCGTTGGGCGGAAAGAGGGAAAATGGATGCACTACTCCATTTCGCCGGAAGGTTCGGCCGCTGCCATGAAATACCTGAAAGCGCTTACCAGCATCTCCTGTCTGGATACCGCGCAATCGTGTTGTGAAAGGTAGTCCCCCATGCGTTTCGGCGTGACTTCCTGTACGCTCCTTATATCGACATATTTCAATTTGGCAATCTGTTGGAGGATTCTTATGGAAGCAATGAAAGCAGCGTGGGATTTCTTTCAAAATGAAATCCTTGGTATGCGCTGGCTGAACCGGCTCTTAAGCACGGCACTTCGTGCCTGTGGGTTGGACACGACAACCAGAATTGGCGGCAGCGTTCATTTCTTTATCTATGATACGATCAAAATCATGGTTCTTCTGGGCGTGTTGATTTTGATTATCTCGTACATTCAAAGCTTCTTCCCGCCGGAGCGGACAAAGAAGATACTCGGGCGTTTTCACGGTATTTGGGCAAATATCCTTGCCGCCCTGCTGGGAACCGTAACGCCCTTTTGTTCCTGCTCGTCCATCCCACTGTTTATCGGCTTTACAAGCGCGGGATTACCCCTTGGCGTGACATTCTCTTTTCTGATCTCCTCTCCCATGGTTGATCTGGGAAGCCTTGTGCTGCTGATGAGTATTTTCGGGTGGAAGGTAGCGGTCATCTATGTTGTGCTCGGACTCGTCATTGCCGTTGCGGGCGGAACGCTGATTGAGAAGCTGCACCTTGAAAATCAGGTGGAGGCATACATCCGCAACGGTCGTTCCCTCGATATTCTCCAGGAGGAGCTGCATTTCATAGACCGTTTGAAATACGCATGGGAGCAGGTTGCTGCCACCGCGAAAAAGGTTGCTCCCTATGTTCTCATCGGTGTCGGCATCGGCGCCATAATCCACAACTGGATCCCCGAAGATATCATCACAAAAATTCTCGGTAACAAAAATCCGTTCGGCGTTTTCCTTGCGACCATCGCAGGCGTTCCCATGTATGCCGATATCTTCGGCACAGTCCCGATTGCGGAGGCTCTGCTGGCAAAGGGTGCCTTGCTGGGCGTTGTGCTTTCCTTTATGATGGCGGTTACAACCCTTTCTCTGCCTTCCATGGTTATGCTCCGCAAGGCTGTCAAGCCGAAACTGCTGGGAATCTTCATTGCTATCTGCACAATGGGAATCATCCTTGTTGGCTACTTCTTTAATCTGATACAGCCCATGATTTTTTAATCCGGTTGTGGATACGTTATCTTACATTGAATTTTCATTAGGAGGAATTTACTATGGCACTCTTTCATTTTGGCAAGGAGAAAGAAGAAAAGAAAACACCCACCTGCTGCTGCGGCTCCGAACCAAAGGCCGAGGCATCCACCGGCTGTTGCTGCGGCTCCGCTCCCAAGGCAGAGGAGACCACTTCCTGCTGCTGCGGCGCTCCGGCAGAGGGCATCTGCTGCGTCAAGGTTCTGGGTGCAGGCTGCAAGTCCTGCCACGAGCAGTACGAGAACGCCAAGGCTGCTGTCCAGGCGCTGGGTCTGTCCGTCGAGGTGGAATATATCACCGATATGGAAAAGGTGATGGAATACGGTGTCATGTCCATGCCCGCCATTGTGGTCAATGAAAAAGTCGTTTCCATGGGTAAAGTTCTGAAAGCTGCTGATGTGGAGAAGCTGCTGCGCAAGCTGGGATATTGATATGCAGAAGGTAGCCTTTATCTGCGTTCACAACTCCTGCCGCAGCCAGATTGCGGAGGCGTTGGGGCGGCATTTGGTGGCAGATATATTTGAAAGCTAGTCCGCTGGTACGGAGCTGAAAGACCGCATCAATCAGGATGCTGTCCGTCTTATGAAGGAACTTTACCATATTGACATGGAAGCCGAGGGGCAACATAGCAAGATGCTGGATGAACTGCCCCCGGTGGATGGAGTGGTCACGATGGGCTGTAATGTGCAGTGCCCATTCCTGCCCTGCAAATGGCGGGAGGATTGGGGATTGGATGATCCCACTGGACAGCTGGATGCAGTATTTCTGGAGACAATCCGTCAGATTGAAGAAAAATACTTCAACTGAAGGAGCGCTTAAGTTAAGAGCATCTAACTTCTTCGAAGTGGCTGTTGCCGTGGCAATCGCCCTGTTTGGCACTACATCTCCGGCGGCGTTGGCTACCACGGTTGGCGTTTTGACTGATGTGCCGGTTATGCTGTTCCTGGTAAAGATCGCAAATCGGACACAATGGTGGTTTGTTAAAGAAACCAACAAATAATGAGGAATTAAGTTATCAACAAGGCCAGCTCGAAAGGGCTGGCCTTTCTCATGCCCTCAGGGAAGGAGGTTTTTACTATGGCAACCACACGCCTGATCCCCATGCACAAGAACTGGATAACAGAGCCATCAGCATCTTTAGA
>JAQXNO010000114.1 GCA_029098045.1 Bacillota bacterium | reverse complement strand
TGGCGGTGTGGATGCAACGAAATGGAAGCGGTTTTCCAAACATGACATTTGCGAGATTTCGGTCGGCGATCATCCATTTGATCCCTTTGGGTATATTGACTTATCTGTATTAGATGGTAATGACTAAATTTGCGAGCAGTTCTTCGGATAATTGAATGCACCCCGGGGTGCATTTTATTGATTCTATCAAAGTTGCACATTATTCCCAGAAAATACCCCACATTTGTCGTAGGCAAATGTGGGGTATTTTCTGGCGAAATAAATCCCTTTCGGGATTTGTGAAATGCGCTCCGCGCGTGAAATATGGCTTCGCAATGTGAAATGCCTGCTTATCGTGGGTGGATTTATTTCATTTCCCTTTCCGCGCAAGCGGATAATTTCACGATGGTCGCAGATCATGATTCCACATCCGAAGGATATTTCACGATAACTCTGCGCGCGATTTGGGTCAAGCATGAAAGAGTCGTATGATGGTAGCTATGCCAAAGATCGTGGAATCCGATCTTTGGCATATCATACTCTCATGAAACTGCAGCACTTGGAATTGACAGATGCATCTGACAAGAGAGGGACGGCTTAGCCTTCCCTCTCGCATTTTGTGTCAAAATTGACTTTTTACGTCTCTTCTGCGGGTTCATCGGAGGGCTGCGCCGCTTCTTCGGCGGCGGCTGTTTCCACACCTGCTTCCTCATCGGTTTCCTTTTTGCCCAGCCAGATATAGAGCGCCCAGCCAATGGTGATCAGCGCGCACAGAACCAATAGTCCCGCGCAGATCAGCATCTCCCCAAGACCCATCTGTGCCACGCCGCCGATATAGTCCCGTACCACCTGATAGGCAGAATACAGCAGATAGACGCCGCCAAAGCCAAAAATTGCCGCTCTTCCCGTGTCATTGCGCGGCAGAGGCTTGTTCAGTTGCTCCTTCAGTTTCTTAATCATGTTGCGCACCCTTTTTCAGCATCTTATACAGTTCCTCATGCACCGGCAGTCTGTCCCTTTTGGGGTACAGTTCGTCATAGACGGCCTGCAGTCCGGCACATCCCTGGCTGTCCAGCCTGTCCACCAGCTGGCGGCACCAGCCCTGGGCTGCGTACATCATCCAGTAGCTTTCCTGCGTGGCGCAGGTTCTCGGTGCTGTAAGGAGATGGTATGCGGCGTCATAGGCCTGCTGGGGCTGCGGAGAGAGGGTCAGAAACGCCTGCGTCCAGTTCCCCACGTCCTCGTAAAACTGTCCATGGCACGGATCCCTTCTGGGGTCGTTTCCAAAGCCCAGAAATCCGTCGAACATGGAGCTTTTCTTTTTCACCGCATTTGCCTGCTCATCATATTGCCGGTAACGTTCCCGCAATTCCTGCAGCTTTTCATCACACGTCATGAAGCACCATCCCTCCTAAGTAGATTTTCATTCCTTCAAAAGCCTGTCAGCCTACCCCGTTGGTCACATAGCCATTCCCATCGAAAGTATAGGGCTGCCCCGCAATGGTTTGGGTACAATCGGTATAAAAGCTGCCGTCGGGAAGCCGGTAGCGCCAGCCATTGCAGTCACAAACCCAGCACTGCAGGGATACGCCAGTTCTCAAAGGCTGGAATTGATGCGTATCGAAGAGCTCGTTGTCCTGATAATGCCACCACTCCGAGGAGATAGGCGCAAGGCCTGCCCCGCTCATGATCTTATAAAGCAAATTGGCGTTGGCGTTGTTTCTCTTAAAGGCGGAATACCAGCTCAGGTCATGCATGGAAGTCTGCATGGACAATTCATTCCCGCCGGAATCCTCCAATGTCAAATCCATTGCAATCCCGTAGTTGTGCTTGGATGTGCCCGGCGCCAGGAACATCCCCAGACTGTATTCTCCGTAATTGGTCATCAGTCCCCAGTAGTCAAAAGGCGGTGTCTCCTCAACGCCGTCCTCATTCTTCCAATCCGATGGAGGCGGCTTAATCGACACATACTTGCCGGTATAGGTGCTTGCGGGAACAAGATTCTTCAGAATCCGGCTGGTGCGCGCATAGATGTCCTCCGTGGCAATTTTGGGGCGATAGGAGTCATAAATCTTCAGCCTGTAGCCCGCTTCCGCGGCCGTCTCGCCGGCTTTGATCAGCTTCTGTGCCGTGGGAAACAGCAGGGGCACCACATACTCGCCCTCCCGCACCCGCACATGCTCATAGCCTGCAATCACCGACCCGGAGACACCGTCAATGCCAAATTCATGCACAAGGTATTTGGAGGCATAGCTGTTGGTGATGTCGTAGCGGCAGAGCGTACCGACGTATTCCGGCAGATTGATCATGCAATAGTCGCCGTCGATGTAGGCATCCTGCTGCTGATAACGAATCTTCAAATAATTTCCTTCAATTCCGATGACACACCATGCGGAGCCGGCAGTCACGGTACCCAATTCCTGCGTAGCTTCCGGGTCCGCGAAGACCTTCTGATCCATCAGGGACCAGATGGTGCAGTACAGCAGCTGGGCTCCGGTGCGCAGCTGCAGCGGTTGGGACACCGCGGCAAATTCGCTGTCCGGCATGGTCTGTCCGCCGGTGGACACCACCCAGAGGGTATAGTCCGTGTAGGGCTCCAGCCGGTCGGTGGTAAAGGTGCGCGGCTGATCCCACGGGATCACCGCCAGACGCTTCCAGCTTTCACCGCCATCGGTGGACAAAAGCACCTCATACTGGGCGCCCTTTGTCTCACTCCATGTGAGCGTGTAGGTGTTGTCGCTGTTTTGCACGCACTGAACATCCAGCTGCCTTGTCAGGAAATCATCTCTGGTCAGGGTAATGCTGCAGCCGCTTCCCTGAAAGTACACCTGCCCTTCCTGCCTTTCCGGCCGGAAGGTAAGGTGCAGCAGTTGGTCATGGGAAGGAATCGCAAACCGCTCCCCCTCGCCGAAGCGAAGCTCCAGCTGCCCCCGGGTCAGTTCTTCGATCTGGACAGGTGCTTCCTCTCCGGCGGAGAAGAAAACGCGGCACAGGTCGCTGCCCGCCATGTCAAAGGACACGGAAACCGTATCGTTCTCTTCATCGGCAGACCACTGGAGCGACAGAATCTGAGGCGGCGTCAGTTTCACCGCAGCCTCCAAATTCTCTTCGCCGGTGCGGGTCCAGGAACCGAAGCCGTGGCAGGATGACACGCGCACCGTCAGCTCCCGATCCGTCGGCAGCTGCGGAACCTGCGCAGAACAATCGGCGGCAACGCAGGAATACAGGACGGTGCCGTCCTGTTCCAAAATCTGCAGCCGATAGCTCTGGGCATTCTCACCGGCCGGCCATTGCACCTGCATGGTACCGTCGTCATGGGTCAGGATCGTCAGTGTTCCCGTGGGGTCCATGGTGCTCTTCGCTTCCAGATAGGGGAAAAGCAGGTCACCAATCAGAACCCCCGCCAGCGCAAGCAGCAAAACGCCCGCAAGAGTCGCAAGAAGGAGTCGTTTTTTATTCTTACTCCACATAGTAAACAGTTTCTACATCGCCCTCACGGGTGGTGTAAACCACAAACCCGTCGTAATAGAGCATACCGTCCTCGCCGCCCTGCACCAGACAGCTGGGGGCATAGTCAGAGGAGTTGGGCTTGCCGATCAGCTCGTAAAGACAGCGTACATCCTTGTCAATGCAGCTTTCTGCCAGAGCCTTCTTTTCCTGCCTCATTCTCTCGGCGACAACTTCAGCAGGCTCTTCGGTAACAGGGTTTTCGAAAGGAATGGTTTCCTCCATTGCAGTGGTTGCCTCCACCTTGGGTGTCACGTTGATCTGCTCGTCCACCGCAGTGGGGGCAGGTTCCTCCTTGCCGCAGGCGCACAGATTCATCAGCAGCACAGCCGCGACCAGCATCAAAACAATCTTCTTCATAATTTTAACCTCACGTTATTGGATTTCGAACATCTGCGGCACACCGCCGATGTGATAGATGACATACTGGGGCGTGGCATCCTCCGCCACATTGACGGCAAACCCGTCGTTTTCAAGGCAAAATGCCTCATAGACCGCATCCGCGCAGACCACATAGATGCAGGCATCCACATCGGGCGTCTCGGGAAGCTGTCCTCTGTACTGCGCAAGACCGCTTCGTCCCTGCTCTGCCCGCTGCAGCGCGGCCGTACCGCGAATTTCTTCGGGCAGCGCGATGCTGCGCCGGGGAGACGGCATCACAGGCGCGTTTTGGATGAGATAATCGAGATTTCGCTCCACCAGCTCGATTGCCACAAACTGCTCATTCCCGGTCAAATCGTAGCTGACCACCCGTGAGAATTTTGCCGAACCAAAGCTGTCGGCCAGATACGGAAACAGCAGCATGCCGAAGGAATCCCGGTAGCACAGCAGGCTTCCTGTGCCGCCGCTTGCCGTGGTCAACACGATGGCATCGGGCTGGGTCGCCTTGCTTGTAAAGGTGAAGTCAAGCGTGCCGCCATAGACCACATCCGTTTCCGGGTCCTGCTCTGCGGGGAACACCATGGCGTACAGGTCGCCCGCATGGGGCGTCCTTGCAGAGAAATCCCCGTCAAAATAGCCGCTTTGCACCCCGAAGGAACGGTTGATGAGATCCGCGGCCAGTGCCGCGCCTTTGGAATTCCAGTGGGAATCGTGGGCAAAGTACAGCGGTTCCTCCACAGCGCTAAAGGCGGCAAAGAGATCCACGTAGTTTACCTGCAGCTGATCCAGCAGCTTGTGGAGCCGCTTTGCATTGGTAGTCTGGGCGCGCACGCCGTAGTCGGGCATGAAATCACCATAGAGAGAATTCTTATTGGGAGCAATGATGAAGGTAAATTCCCTGCCGCTTACGCGGCAGTATTCATCCATCAGCGCCACATTGTTCGCCGCGCTGAACAGCTCTCTGGCGCTCATGGGATTTGTGCCGGTGTAGTCGTCCAGGGTCTCGGCAAAGAACAGCCAGCCGTCCTCGCCCGCAATGACGGTATCCTCGCCGGATATGCCCAGGAGGCTGCTCATGCGGTGATCCAGTGTGATCAGCTTCTGCCGCAGAAAGAACCGGTCATTGACAAAGCTTTGCAGCTGCTGCAAATACGCTGTATTGAGCTTTCCCTCCTTCGTGGTGAGGGAGGGCATTTCCGTCAGGCGCTCATTGGCGGCGGCACCGGCAGGTCCGAACACCACAGTGCCCACACTCAGGCTCAGGCACAGGATCAGAAAAAGACTTACAAACAGGGGGCGTATCACGTTGTTTTTCATGGATTCCCCTCCTTAGAACTGCGCGTAAATGGAGGGTGCGAAGTCACCGGCTGCCATTTTGATGATGCAGAGCACCAGAACCAGCAGCGCCCCCAGATAGGAAAGCGGCTCCGCAAGGCGCATTTTCATCAGTTTCCGGGGCAACGGCATACTCAGCAGCACACCTGCTGCCGTAGCCAGCAGCGTTTCGGCATTCAGCAGGCGACCCAGCGCCACCGTTCCGGCAGCAGTGAAGCGGAAGCCCGTGAACATGGCGCCAATCATCTCAAAGCCCTGTGCCACGGTTCCCGCCCGGAACATGACAAAGCCAACACATACCACAAGCAGGGTATAGATATGGCCAGGGATTCGCCCCTTGCCGACCTCCAGCCTTTTGGCAGGAATCACACCCATGCTCTCCAGCAGGGAAAACAGGCCGTGCCAGATTCCCCAGAGCACAAAGGTCCATGCCGCGCCGTGCCACAGGCCGCACAGCAGGAATACAATGGATTTGTTAATTCCCGCCCGCAGCTTGCCCTTTCGGTTGCCGCCCAGTGGGATGTACAGATAATCCTTGAACCAGGCAGACAAACTCATATGCCAGCGGCGCCAGAAGTCGCCCACGGAAGTGGCTGTGTAGGGGAAGTTAAAGTTCTCCCGGGTTTTGAAGCCAAAGCAGGTGCCAATACCGATGACCATATCGATGTAGCCGGAAAAATCAAAGTACAGCTGCAGGCAGTAGGCGATGGCACCTGCCCACGCCAGACGGGCATCCATGGCTTCCAATGCGAACACGCCGTCCGCCACAGAGGCAAGGGTGCCTGCGATGATGATTTTCTTGCCAAGGCCCGCGGCAAACCGCCGCAGACCCTGCGCCAGATTCTGCCATGACAGCTCCCTGCTTTCCAGCTGGGGTTCAAACTCCCCATAGCGGGTGATGGGGCCCATGGTGATCTGGGGGAAGAAAGAGATGTAGAGCAGCAGCTCCCAGAAGGAATGGCTGATCCGGGTCTCATCCCGATAGGCATCCGCCAGATAGCTGATGCACTTGAAGCAGAAGAAGGAAATGCCCAGGGGCGCCGCGATGCCGGTCTGCAGCGCAGGCAGTCCCAGAATGCCGGACAGCACGAAATCCGCGTATTTGAAAAAGCCCAGAAAGGAAAGATTTCCCACCAGTCCCACAAGCAGTGCCGCCTTTTTGCAGCACTTGCGCTGCAAAAGCAAGCCCAGCAGATAGTTTACCAGTGCCGCGCCCAAAAGCAGCCCCAGCGCCGGCAGGCTGCCAAAGCTGTAAAACAGCAGGCTGAACACCAGCAGCACCGCGTTTTTGCCCTTCATGCCCGGTGCCAGCGCGTAAACCGCCAACACCAGAGGCAGAAAACAGCTTAAAAAGAAAATGTTATCCATCAATCCTCCGCCGAAATGGGAATCCAGTCATAGTACCACCAGCTGGCCGCATCCATGGAAATCATGAACATATCCTTGACTTCCCGTTTGTCGTGTATGTAGTCGTAGTGCCACTCGGGGTCGAAGAAGTAATTGGCACCGTCAAATTCGATCTGAACCCAGCCGTGGGGCTGAACCGTCTTGGTGCAGTTTCCGGCAATGGCATAGGCTTCATATCCCAGCCCCCTTGCCAGTGCCCAGAAGGCCGCGGCAAAGTTATAGCAGTTGCCGCGCTTGGTTTCGAACATGACCTTGGCGTCTCCCACTTCCCAGCCCGTGTGACCCTTCTTGTAGATATTTCTGCGCAGGTACGAATACCCGCCGGTGACACAGTGGTCATACGCCACACGGAGCAGTTCCCGCCGGTCCTTTCCCGGATTGCTCTGCTGGAAGCCCTTGATCAGCTCGGCCACATAGCTGTCCAAAACCGTATCGCCGCTGGTGTAGCGTCCGCTGGCATTGAAGGTGAGCTTTCCCAGATTGCCGTCTGTCAGGAAATACCCGTCCTCTTTCACATAGTACAGCCAACCGTCGATGTGTACGAAGCCGGGTTTGTAGGGAGCGGGCTGCCGGGGATCCAGCCACAGCGTGCCATCGTCGTCAAAGCAGTAAATCGTCCCGTCAATCTCCTGCCAGCCGGTCTGTGTGACACCGCTTTCAGACAGATAGTACCTGCCCGTCTCCAGCTCCAGCCAGCCGGTTCGCATCACGCCGCTCTGATCCAGATAGTAACGGGCACCGTTCACGTCCAGCCAGCCGGTCTGCATTGCGCCGTTGTCACCCAGATAGTAACGCTCCCCGTCGATCACCTGCCAGCCGGTCTGCATCACGCCGTTGTCCCCCAGATAGTAGCGCTCCCCGCCGATGGTCTGCCAGCCGGTCTGCATGATGCCGTTGTCGCTCAGATAAAACCGTCCGTAGCTTAAGTCCAGCCAGCGAATCTGCATGGCAGAGGTCTGGGGATCAAAATAGTACCTGCCGCCATCCAGCTCCTGCCAGCCGAGAATGGGATCTCCATCCTCGTCCAGATAGCACCGGCCGCCGTTCTCCAGCACATCCCAGCCGGTCTGGTCGATGGGCAGCCAATCGATGATCGGGTCCCAGTAAACACTTGTCAAAACTCCGCCGATCAGCAGAAGCACCAGCACAATCAGCAGAAATATTTTCTTTCCCATGGAGTTGTTTCCTCGCTTTTTGTCAAATCCTTATTATTATACAACAAACAGAAAAGAAGAGCAAGTATTTCAACGGAAGATATATGGCGGATTGCCTGTAACTTTGCGTGAAATACCCGGTATTGCAGCACCTTCGATGGTTGCCGCGATGCCGGATGATACCGTAGGGGGCGGCCTCCGAACGCCCCGGCAGCAGGCTCCACGCAACCAAAAAAACTCAGGCGAATTCGCACCGCACCGAAGCCACGCCTTGGCTCTCCCTCTGGGAGAGCTGTCACCGCAGGTGACTGAGAGGGCTTTACGTTTTTACCCTCTCCTCGACTAAAAATATGAGGGATTCGAGTAAATTGTGGTGTCGATGCGGTCGAGCCCGCATCGAGCAACATTTCCTGTTGCGGTGCCCGCCCTGCGCGTCGCTTGCGTGAGACGCTCCTTACAGTGCGACCGCTGCCACTGGCTCCCCTCCCTGCATCTGCCACCGGCGGCGGTCAGGTCGCTCCCCATCGGACTGTTGCATTTAGATCGGTTCGACTGCCAATAATAGGTCATCGCCAACAGTCCTACGGACTGCCGTCAATGACCTATGGATTCTCCCACGGGCTAAAAACATGCCACCGGCATGTTTTTGCACCAGTGCGCGCACTGGTGCCGCCCTTTCGAATCCCTCATCCTCTGCTAAAAATCCCCCATACCCGAAGGGGTATGGGGGATTTTTGGCAGAGGAGAGGGATTCGAAAGGGCGGCACCAGTGCGCGCACTGGTGCAAAAACATGCCGGGGGCATGTTTTTAGCCCGTGGGAGAATCCATAGGTCATCGACGGCAGTCCGTAGGACTGTTGGCGATGACCTATCATTTTGTAGCGTCAGATGAGGGATTCGAACCCATGAAATCCGCATCGACACCATAATTTACTCGAATCCCCCATCCATTTCTACACTGCCTGCCTGGACTTTGCCCCGAGCCCCACAGAATACAATCCTGTGCTTTGAAATGCGGCATTTTAATATTTCTCAAACATATTGTAAGCATTTCGGAAAACTCCCCAGATTAGAATACGACCGTAAATCAAAAAACAAAGGAGAACGCCTATGAAAGATAAGGAATTTGCAGTAGAGAAAATCCGCTCCCAATATACGGAGCAGCAGCACACAGAGCTGGATGCACTGAAAGCACTGGATTCCAAGGCCAAGCGGCCTGCCAATATTTTCGGTTATACCTACGGCAGCCTGAGCGCCCTGGTTATGGGTGCAGGCATGAGCCTGATTATGACCGACATTGGAGCTGTGCTGGGCATGACCGGCAAGATGGTTCCCGGTATCGCAATGGGGGCTGTGGGCCTGACCATGTGCTGCACGACCTACCCCATCTATAAGAAAATTCTGAATTCCAGAAAGAAAAAGTACGCACATCAGGTGATGGAACTGAGTGACCGCATTATGAAAGGATAGGATTCACATGAACGACAACCGTATGTATCTACTGACCGGTGCCGCAGGCTTCCTGGGCTCCAACATCTGCACCCAGCTGCTGAACGATGGGAAGCAAGTAAGGGCACTGGTCCTGCCCAATGACAAGTCTGTAACGTACATCCCAAAGGAAGTGGAAGTGGTCATCGGAGACCTGTGCGATGAAGCTTCCCTGGAACCCTTCTTCACTGTCCCCGAGGGCTTCACCTCCGTGCTGATCCACTGTGCCAGCATGGTCACTGTGGACCCCACCTTTTCCGAAAAGCTGATGGCTGTCAACGTGGGCGGTACCCGGAATATCATCACCAAAGTGCTGGCACACCCTGAGTGCGAAAAGATGGTCTATGTTTCCTCTACCGGCGCCATTCCCGAACAGCCTCACGGCACCCCCATTACAGAGGTAGACAGATTCACCCCCTGCGATCCCGAAAAGGTGGTTGGCGCTTACTCCATGTCTAAGGCAATCGCCACCCAGATGGTGCTGGATTCTGTAAAGGTGATGGGCTTGAAGGCCTGTGTGGTACACCCCTCCGGCATTTTGGGCCCCAACGATCACGCCATCGGCGAGACAACCGGTACGGTGCTTCAAATCATCAAGGGAGAGATGCTTATGGGAATACAGGGCAGCTTCAATCTCTGTGATGTCCGTGACCTGGCTGCCGGCACCATTGCCGCTGCCGATCAAGGCCGCATCGGCGAGTGCTACATTCTTGCAAATGAACCTGTCACATTAAAGGAAATGTTTGAAATGATTAACGCCGAATGTGCCAGCAAGAAAATCAAGTTCTATCTGCCGCTCAATTTGGCAAATAAGATTGCCCGTGGTTTGGAGAAGCAGGCAGAGAAAGCAGGTAAGAAGCCGCTGATGACCACCTTCTCCGTGTACAATCTGGCAAGAAACAATGTGTTTGACTACTCCAAAGCACGCAGGGAGCTGGGCTATACCACCCGTCCATATCAGGAGACCATCCGGGATATGATACAGTGGATGAAAGATGAGGGACTACTGGACAGTGATTCCCCATCTGAAGGAATGTCCCCAAAAGACCTTTCGGACAGTGGTATCATCCCCACAGTCGCGCATTCTTCCGCAGCTTGCGAAATGGCAAAGGATGCTTACCAAGCAATTGAGGGCGGTGTTGTGGGTGCATACAAGACCGTGGAAAAAGGGGCTGTGGATGCGTATAAGGCGGTGGAAAAGGGAGCTGTGGATGCCTACCATAAAGTGGAGGATACGATGGTAGACAAGCTGTTCCGCCGGGAAGGAGAAACTGTAGAGCAGGCAAGGAATCGTCTTCGCCGATAAAACAAGCATCAAAGGCGGGGCATCGCTCCGCTTTTTCCCTGTTCTGCGAAAACATAAACAATACTTTAACATTTCCCTGCTATGATGTATGATACAAGTATTCCTGTCCCGGAGGTTTTGTTATGTTTCAGATTTTGGTCGTGGAAGACGATAAGGACTTAAACCGCACGGTTTGCGCGTTTTTGAATGCCAGTGGCTATCAGGCAACCGGCTGTCTGGATGCAAACAGCGCCTATGATGCCATGTATGGCACGATGTTCGATCTCATTGTGTCGGATATTATGATGCCGCAGATCGATGGTTTTGAATTTGCAAAAACCGTCCGCTCTCTCAACGAGAATATCCCGATTCTCTTTATGACCGCAAGGGATGACTTTGCTTCCATGCAGCGGGGATATCGGATCGGTGTGGACGATTATATGGTCAAGCCCATCGATTTGGACGAACTGTTTCTGCGGATCGGCGCACTGCTGCGCCGGGCAAAGATCGCGTCTTCCCGAAAACTGAAAGCAGGCAGCTTCTCCATGGATATGGACGAGCATCTGGCGATGCTTGGTGACGAGGAAATACCGCTTACCAACCGGGAGTTTAACATCCTCTATAAGCTCCTTTCCTACCCCAAGAAAACCTTTACCAGGCAGCAGCTGATGGATGAATTCTGGGACGCGGATACGGAAACAGCACCCCGTGCGGTGGATGTGTACATGACCAAGCTGCGCAGCAAACTGACGGATTGTGAGGACTTTGAGATCAAGACCGTTCACGGTTTGGGATATAAGGTGGTTATCAAATGAAGAAACAGGGATTTCAGCAGTTTCTCAAAGCGGTCAACCATTACCTCGTGTTTTTCCTTCTGGCCGCGTTTCTGGTTTCCTGCTGCATGGTGCTGTTTTTGAGCACCCTTGCGGATACCATGGGTCTTGTGTTTACCAAAGACAATCTTACCGTTGCCGCAAAGGTGACCTTCGGCAATGTGATCCTGCTTACGTTTTTGTTCGGCTCCATTGATTATTTACGCCGCAAAACAATGGTAGATCGCCCTGTAAAAAAGATCATGGCAGCCACAGAGCGGATCATGCAGGGAGATTTCTCCACCCGAATCGAGCCGGTGAAGGAATTTGCGGGTGAAACCGGTCTGAATCAGATTATCGACTGCCTGAATCAGATGACGGTGGAGCTGGCAGGTACGGAAACCCTGCGTACCGACTTCATCGCCAATGTATCCCATGAGCTGAAAACACCGCTGGCAGTCATTGGAAATTATGCCGTCATGCTCCAGCGGCCCGGCATCACCGAGGAAGAAAAGAACGACTATGCCAAGGCAATTTCCAAAGCCGCCCGGAATCTGGCCCAAATGATTACGAATATTTTGAAGCTGAACAAACTGGAAAATCAGCAGATATTCCCTCAGCCAAAGGAATTTGATGTGTCAGAGCAGCTTTGTGAATGCCTGCTGGCCTTTGAGAATGCCTGGGAAGCCAAGAACCTGGAAATCCAAACGGATATACAGGATGATGTTCGTATCAAATCCGACCCGGAGCTGTTGAGTCTGGTGTGGAACAACCTGATTTCCAATGCAGTAAAATTCACCGCCGAAGGCGGCACCGTGGGGGTTCAGCTGAAAACGGAAGGAAGCTATGTGGTTGTGTCCGTCAGCGATACCGGCTGTGGAATCACCCCCGAAGTCGGAAAGCATATCTTTGAAAAATTCTATCAGGGTGATACCTCCCATGCTACCCAGGGCAATGGCCTGGGCCTTGCGCTTGTGAAGCGGGTGGTGGACATTCTGAACGGCGAGATCGATGTCCAGAGTGTTTCCGGCAAGGGAAGTACCTTCCGCGTGAAACTCAAAAGGTGACGGGCATGGATTGGAAAAGAATCGGAAAGAGATTGCTGTTTCCGCCGGTATGGCTGATCGCGGTACTGGTGCTTCTCAGCGCAGCAGCGCTTATCACGGTATTCTGGAAGAAGTGGGATACTTCCCTTGCTGCCTGCATCGTTTATGTGCTGTCTTTCTATTCGCTCTGTGTGCTGACAGCATGGTGCGTCACGGTGCTTCCGGGGCAGTACAGGAGGGTCAAACGTGCGATCTATGAAAACCCCTTGGGATACCGATATATGACTGACCGAATTATCCGCACAAAAACCTCACTGCACATTTCACTGACCATCAATATGCTTTATGCTGGAATCAATCTGTGGTCCTGGTATCTGCTTCGCAGCTGGTGGTTCATGGTGCTGGCGGTGTACTATGTGATTATGGCGGTGATGCGTTTCCTGCTGGTTCGCTATGTCCGTATTCAGAAGATCGGCACCAGCCTTTTGGGAGAGTGGAAGCGATCCCGAAGCTGCGCCTGTATTTTGCTGCTGATCAACTTATCTTTAAGCGGTACGGTGCTGATGATCCTCCACAACAACCGGGGATTTGATTATCCCGGCATGATGATCTATGTGATGGCGCTCTACACCTTTTATTCCACCATCCATGCCATCGCGGAGCTTGTGAAATACCGCAATCTTGGCAGTCCGGTGATGTCCACGGCAAAGATCGTGAGTCTGTCCGCGGCACTGGTATCCATGTTGAACCTGGAAACAGCCATGTTTGCCCAGTTCGGCGCGGAAATGTCAGCCGAGAATCAGCGGACTTTTATCATACTTACCGGCGTCGGTGTCAGTATGACTGTGGTCACACTGTCTGTACTGTTGATCGTCCGGGCAACCAAAGAAATCAGGAGAATGAAACATGGAAGAGAATGAGAGCTTCAGCTATACCTATTCTGCCGAGCAGCGCAGGGAAGTAGAGGCAATCCGTAAAAAATATCTTCCCAAGGAGGAAGATAAAATGGAGCAGCTTCGCAAGCTTCATGCCATCCCCACACAGAAGGCGCAAACAGCAGCGATTTCCGTGGGTATCATCGGGTCGCTGATTATGGGCACCGGCATGAGCCTTGCCATGACGGACATCGGTGATGCGTTGGGTAATCTTGCCCTGGCCGCAGGCATTTTGGCAGGATTGATGGGAATGGCGCTGATCGCACTGGCATATCCCGTCTATAACCGGGTGATAAAAAAACAGAGAGCGCGTATTGCACCCGAAATATTGAAACTGACCGATGAACTGATGAAGTAAGTACAATTTCAAGCATGACCACCGTCCTGCGCAGCATAGGACGGTGGTCATTCCCGGTTCCCGACAATTGCCTTTCACTCTGAATTTCTGGCGGTGCCACGGTCGGAAAGGCCTCGGACGGCATGCCAAAGCACCTTTGAGTGTATTGGAGGGGCGGACAAATGCGCACCTATGAAAAACAGTTTAAAAGTGGGGATATCACACCGGTTTCGGGGAAAACCCCCGGAAAAGGCCATTCAAGCATTCGGATATACTCCCATAAATAGGAGCATATTATTCGAAAAATTGATGGAAACAACGTTTATTTTTTGAAAAACAGCACAAAAAAGTGTTGACATTCCAAAAAATCGCGCTATATTATAGGGGTATGTTTTTTAAGAACAGGAGGTAAAAATATGAAAATCAAAAAGACCATCGCAATCATCCTTTCCCTGGTGCTGTGT
>JAQXNO010000113.1 GCA_029098045.1 Bacillota bacterium | reverse complement strand
ATGGCAACGTGGTCAAGCCCATGGTCTCCTCCATGGATCACAAGCGCATCGGTGACCATGACACGGGACTCAACACCGGCGGTATGGGCACCATCGCGCCCAACCCCTACTACACGGACGCCGTGGCAAAGCAGTGCATGGAAGAGATCTTCCTGCCCACCATCGCCGCCATGAACGCGGAGAACCGTACCTTCCGAGGCTGCCTGTACTTCGGTCTGATGCTGACGCCCAACGGCCCCAGGGTCATTGAATACAACTGCCGGTTCGGCGACCCGGAAACCCAGGTGGTTCTGCCCCTGTTGGAAAGCGACCTTCTGACCATTATGCAGGCCTGCACCAACGGCACTTTGGCACAGACCGAGGTCAAATTCTCCGACCGCCATGCCTGCTGCGTGATTCTGGCATCCGCAGGCTATCCCACCGGCTATAAGAAGGGCTTTGAAATCACCATGACGGAAGAAGCCGCCGCCGCCACCTTCGTCGCAGGCGGTGCCCTGAAGGACGGAAAGCTGGTCACCTCCGGCGGCCGCGTCACCGGCACCACCGCCATTGCCGATTCTCTGGAGGAAGCAGTCAGGGAGGCCTACCGGCTTTCCGACGGCGTGAAGTTCGAAGGTGCGTACCGCAGATCCGACATCGGTCAGCGGGCATTGCTTGCAGGAAAGTGAGGAGGGAATTCCAATGGTTTATCGTATTTTTGTGGAGAAAAAGGAAGGTCTGGACAACGAAGCCCGGGGCTTGCTGAGCGAAGCGAGGCACCTTCTGGGTATGGAAGGACTGGAGCGCATCCGGCTTTTCAACCGCTATGACGCGGAAAATATCACGGAAGCACTTTTTGACTATGCCGTGGGAACCGTTTTCTCCGAGCCCCAGCTGGACATCGCTTCCCGGGAAATCGATCTGCCCGGTGCCTTTGTATTTGCCGTGGAGGCATTGCCCGGTCAGTTTGATCAGCGTGCCGACTCTGCCGCCCAGTGTATCCAGATCATTTCTCAGGGGGATCGTCCCCTGATCCGCACCGCCAAGGTCTATGCGTTGTACGGTGCCCTTTCCGAAGCGGAGATTGCCGCCTTCAAAAAGTACGTCATCAACGCGGTGGAAAGCCGTGAGGCATCTTTGGAGCTGCCGGAAACCCTGGCAGCGGTCTATGCCGCGCCCCAGTCCGTCGCCACCGTGGAGGGCTTCATCGCCATGGATGAAGCCGCGCTGGCAGCGCTGCTGGACAATCTGGGTCTTGCCATGGATCTGGACGATCTGAAATTCCTGCAGTGCTATTTCCGAGACGAGGAAAAGCGCGATCCCACCATCACGGAAATCCGCGTGGTGGATACCTACTGGTCCGACCACTGCCGTCACACCACCTTCTCCACCCACATCGACCATGTCCGCATTGACGATCCCGCCGTGCAGGCAGCCTATGAGCGCTATCTTGCCGCCCGTGTGGAGGTCTACGGCCAGGAGAAGGCAGCTGCACGTCCCCAGACCCTGATGGACATCGCCACCATCGGTGCCAAAACCCTGAAAAAGCGCGGTCTGCTTCCCGAGCTGGACGAGAGCGAGGAGATCAATGCCTGCTCCATCCATGTGACCGCCACGGTGAACGGTCAGGAGCAGGACTGGCTGCTGATGTTCAAAAACGAAACCCACAACCATCCCACGGAGATTGAGCCCTTCGGCGGCGCCGCCACCTGTATCGGCGGCTGCATCCGTGACCCCCTGTCCGGCCGTGCCTATGTCCATCAGGCCATGCGTGTCACCGGCGCGGGCGATCCCCGCAAAACGCTGGCAGAAACCCTGCCCGGCAAGCTGCCCCAGCGTAAAATCTGCCAGACCGCTGCCGCCGGTTACTCCAGCTACGGCAACCAGATCGGCCTTGCCACCGGCCATGTGGCTGAAATCTACCACGAGGGCTACGTCGCCAAGCGGCTGGAATGCGGCGCCGTGGTGGCGGCTGCCCCCGCATACAATGTGCGCCGGGAGCGTCCCGCCCCCGGTGATGTGATCGTCCTGCTGGGCGGCCGCACCGGCCGCGACGGCATCGGTGGTGCCACCGGCTCCTCCAAGAGCCACAATATGAAGAGCCTGACCACCATGGCCTCCGAGGTTCAGAAGGGCAATGCCCCCGAGGAGCGCAAAATTCAGCGTCTGTTCCGCAATGCGGAGGTCACCCGCCTCATCAAGCGCTGCAACGACTTCGGCGCCGGCGGTGTGTCCGTTGCCATCGGCGAGCTGGCGCCCGGTCTGACCATTGATCTGGACGCGGTACGCAAGAAGTACGACGGTCTGGACGGCACGGAAATTGCCATCTCCGAATCCCAGGAGCGTATGGCTGTGGTTGTGGCCCCGGAGGATGCGGACCGGTTCATCGCCTTCGCCGAGGGCGAAAATCTGGAAGCCTACCGGGTCGCCGTGGTCACGGAGGAAGAACGCATGGTCATGACCTGGAAGGGACAGACCATCGCAAACCTGAGCCGCGCGTTTCTGGACACCAACGGTGCCGTAAAGCACACCGATGTTTCCGTCGATTCCAAGGATCTGACCGCTCTCAGCCAGCCCCGCTATGGCTCCCTGCGTGAAATGGCTGCCGATCTGAAAACCGCCAGCCAGAGAGGTCTTGTGGAGCGTTTTGACTCCACCATCGGTGCCGGCAGTGTCATCATGCCCTTCGGCGGCAAACGTCAGCTGACCCCCGCCCAGTCCATGGCGGCGGTACTGCCTGTGCTGCCCGGTCAGCAGACCGATCAGGCCAGCGTCTTCAGCTGGGGATGTGATCCCGAGCAGCTTTCCGTTGATCCCTACACCGGCGCACATGCCGCTGTCTACAATTCCGTTGCCAAGCTGGTGGCCGCCGGCTGCGACTACAGGCAGGCTTATCTGACCCTGCAGGAGTTCTTCGAAAAGCTGAAGAATGAGCCTGCGCGCTGGGGCAAGCCCTTCGCTGCCCTGCTGGGTGCACTGGACGCACAGCTGGAGCTGGGCGCCGCTGCCATCGGCGGCAAGGATTCCATGTCCGGCACCTTCCTGGACAAGGACGTGCCGCCTACGGTGATTTCCTTTGCCATTGCGCCCATCGACAAAAATGATGTGATCAGCCCCGAATTCAAGGAGGCCGGTCATCCTGTATACCTCTTTGGCGCCGCGGACGAGACTGCGGAAAGTCTGAAGCCAGCCTGGGAGGCATTCCACGCGCTTGCCCGGGAAGGCAAGGTAAAGGCCGCGTGGGCAGTGGAGCATGGCATCGGCGAAGCGGTCATGAAGATGTCCTTCGGCAACCACATCGGCTTCAACGCCTGCGCCGGTCAGGACAACATCTGGCATCTGCCCCTGTATGGCTTCCTGGTGGCGGAGCTGAGCGAAGAAATTGACCTGCCCTGTGTTACGAAGATCGGTGCTACCACCGCCGAGCCCGTCATCGCCCTTGGCAGCGACAGCGCCTCCATCGACGAGCTGTACCGGCTGAACGCCCAGGTGCTGGAAGATGTATACCCCGTCCATGCCCGGGAAGATGCGGGCGTTATTCCCACCTTCTCCTTTGACGGCCGCTGCGGCATTGCCTCCGCCGTGAAGGTTTCCAGACCCAAGGTGCTGATCCCCGTGTTCCCCGGCACCAACTGCGAGTACGACTCCGCCCGGGCCGTGGAGCGTGCCGGTGCGGATGCCGAGATCTTTGTGGTGCGCAATCTGACTGCCGAAGCCGTTGCCCGCAGCGTCGAGCAGTTTGCTTCCAAGGTCAAAGACAGCCAGATGATTTTCATCCCCGGCGGCTTCTCCGGCGGCGACGAGCCTGACGGCTCCGCCAAGTTCATCACTGCCTTCTTCCGCAATGCCGCGGTCAAGGAAGCGGTCACGGAGCTGCTGGATCGTCGCGATGGTCTGATGTGCGGCATCTGCAACGGCTTCCAGGCGCTGATCAAGCTGGGTCTGGTGCCCTACGGCAGGATCATCGACACCGACGAGACCTGCCCCACCCTGACCTTCAACAACATCAGCCGTCACCAGAGCCGCATTGTCCACACCCGTATTGCCTCCACCATGAGCCCCTGGCTGAGCCTGATGCATGTGGGTGATATTGTGAATGTGCCCATCTCCCATGGTGAGGGCAAGTTCCTGGCTTCCCCCGAGCTGATCGCCCAGCTGGCCGCAAAGGGTCAGATTGCCACCCAATATGTGGATCTGAGCGGCAATGCCACTTCCAATATCGACTTCAACCCCAACGGCTCCCTGTGCGCCATTGAAGGCATCACCTCTCCCGACGGCCGTGTCTTCGGCAAGATGGGGCACAGCGAGCGTATCGGTCAGGGACTGTACAAGAACGTCCCCGGCGAGTATGACATCCGTATGTTTGAGGCTGCTGTCAAATATTTCAGATAACATACCTGCTGCGCAAAAGGGGCTGTAAAGAAACAGCCCCTTTTTTATGAAACGGACACCCCGGGAGGGGTGTCCGCAAATCCCGTCCCGCCGGGAAGCACATTCTCATACTAATTCTTATTTAAAAGATTCAATCAGCAGCGAAGGAATACTGGTGCAAGACAAGGCAGAGGAGCGCCGCCATACTGGATGTATGGCAAGCGACGATCACGAAGTATTGCGCCAATAGGCCAAGCTGATATTGAAGATTTTAATTAAGAGTTAGTATCATTTTCCTCATCAAAGCAAAGCCCAAAACGCAAAAACAGGAAGCACATCTCCACTCTTTTGAGGAATAGGATGTGCTTCCTTGCATTATTTGGTTCTACCCCTCAGAATCAAATTGTCCTTGACAAGGGGTACGCTTCAAAGGCATGGGCGACAGACTTCCGGCGAAAGGAACAGGTGGAGGGCTACTGCCGCGCGGCTTTTTCAAGCTTCAGATAGTATTCCCGCTTGTTTTCGTACATCCGCCGGTCTGCCATGTTCAGAATCTCCTCGATGCCCATCTGGGGGAATTCCTCGCAGCGAACCACACCTCTGGCAACACTGATGGAGCGGATGTGATCCCCCTGCCAGTTGGCGGCAAGACGGTCAAACTCCCGCAGGATCTCCTCCATTTTCTCCTTCGTGCAGTGCAGAATCGCCACAAACTCGTCACCGCCCGCGCGGTACAGGGTGCCGCTGCCCTGCATGGACTGCAGCATGCACTGGGCAGTTCCGCAAATCAGCTCATCACCTACCTGGTGACCCAGACTGTCGTTGTAGCGTTTGAGCTCGTTCAGATCCATGCCGACCACGATCAGCTCCCCAAGTTTTCCGGTTTCCTCGAGCCGCTGGCAATCCTGCCGGAGCGCCCGGCGGTTTCCTAGGCCGGTTAGCTCGTCGGTCAGGGAGGTTCTTTGCTTTTCCAGCAGCTCCATGGAGATTCTCCGCTCCCGGAGGGTGATGATGCAAAATACCGCAACCAGTATGAACAGACCCACCAGAGAGACGATCACACTGGGAACCGCTGTTCTGGCCATGCTGACGCGCTGGGGCACCATGTCCTCAATCACAAGATACCAGTTCATATCTTCCATCAGCTTGGTCATGCGGATGGAATCCTCCTGCTCCTGTATGGAAAAGTTCTCGGTATCCGTATGTTTCGCAAGCTCCGCGTCAAGCAGATCCTGGCCAACCCGAACATCCCGGGCGGTGACGATCGCGTCTCCGTCTGCGTCCGCCAGAGTGATGCGCAGGGTATACTGATCCTCAAAATCAGCCAGCAGCTGCTGCACCTTCGCCAGCTCCAGTCCCACGCCGCACACACCCAGGAGTCTGCCGTCTTTGTCCAGTACCCCGTGGTTGACAAAGAAGGACCAGTCCCAGTCGTTTGCCGCATCGGTATCCACCTGCACTTCATAGCTCTGCCCGGAGGCGAGATAGTCCGCGTACCAGGCATCCGTGGGGTCCACGGACGGGTTCACGGTTTTTACAAAGCCGTTGTAGGTGTAAAAGAAACGGGACTCCGCGCACACGGCGTACACCATCTGATAGTCAAAGCCGGAGCGGATGGACTCCAGATAGGCAGCCATCCCTGCTTCGCCGCTTTCGTGATCCTGGGCGTTGCTCTGCTCCATGTATTCTTGCAGGCTGTCGTCCCTGGCCATGATCTCGGTCACAGTGATGGGACGCAGGAACACATTGTCCAGCCTGTCGCTGACAATGTGGGCGACAATCTGGCTGTTGCTGACGGAGATTTCCCTGTCCGCCCGCTTGATGGAAAGAATGCAGGATACGATGGCGCTGCTCACGCAGATGAGCATGATGATGAACAGTACCATGGTATCATAGGAACGGCGGGTCTGGGCATCGTCGTATTCCCCGGTGGCAGCACCCCGGCTCCAGTTGACAAGGTATGCCACCAGCACCAGAACGATGCACAGCCCGATGCCGACGTTGATGATGGAAATGCCGTAGAACGCCGCCTGAACCAGAATGGCCACAATGGGAAACAGCTCAAAGAGCAGCAGGGAGGACCAGGTGAACCGATCCAGCGCCCCGCGGAAACGCCAGACCATGATGCAGGAGGAGGCCAGACATACCAGAGAGATCCCGGTGTAGAAATACCAGCCCCAGCTGCGGTGGTAGTAGTTGGCTTCATCGAAGGTGTACATCCAGCCGTTGAACAGGTTGAGCACGAGAATCCCCACCGCCGCCCAGAAGCAGCCGCTGGCAATCTTTTGGTAAATATCCCCGGGCGCCGCATCCTTCTCCCGCAGAATGCTGTAGATATACTTCACAAACACATATGCCATCAGCATATTCATGAAAAATACTCCAAAATTGCTGAAGCGGGTCATGAACAGGCTGAAGGGATCGGTGTTTCCCCGGAACACATAGGCAAAGGCATCGAGGAAAAACAGCGCACAGGACATGAAGAGCATTCTGATGATCAGTTTCAGGCTGGTTGTCCCATGGTAGTTGATCAGCATAATCACTGCCAGCATGGCGCTGACAATGCCACCCACCACTTCAATGGATGCCTGGGTAATCTCTAAATCAGTAATGACCATCGTGAATCCTCCGATAACGAAAAGCAGACTCCCCGGGGCTTTCACTGAAAGCCTTCCTTACGTTGATTATATCACAATTGTTACCGCAATTCAACCTGCGGTGCGAACTTTCGCAGGAAGAACCGGCAGAATCTTTCGGCGGAAACGGATGGATTGCGGCCTTTTCGGCCATATCCCGGCAAAAATGCGCAAAAATGGCGCAAATAGTCGGAAGTACGCATGGTGAAGATCATGCGTGCTTGCACATATGCATATTGCCGTTTCCGGTCACCGGGCTTTCCCCGGAAGAAGCGCGAATTCATGTCAGCCTATTTTATCCAGGAGCGTCTGGCAGGCCTGCTTTGTGACTTCCTCGCTCTTGCTGCTGAACGCAAAGAATCTGCCGTCCTTCAGGTGAACCAGCACGCACACATCCGTCTGCATATCGATACAGGCAGAGTATTCTCCCCAAAGGGCATTGGTCCACTGCCCCGTGCGCAGTGCCATATCCGCTCTGGCATTGACGATTTTGTCATCTTCGCAGATTTGCGCCAGTTCCACGGATTCAATCATATCATAGGGAATGTTCATGCTGTATTTGGCAGAAGCGATATCCACCGCCTTTTCTCCGAAGGACACTTCCACCAGATTCTGCGCCTTGCAGAAGGCAATGCTGAGAATGATGCCGAACAGCAGCACCGTGAACGCCAGATCTCTCCACTTAAACAGATACTTCAGTTTCGCAAAATACGCTTTCATTGTGTTTCCTGCCTTTGTCCGAGTGTTCCAGTATTTTATCACAGTTCCCGACAAATTCCAAGTTGAAAATTCCCTCCGGGATCCCGGAGGGAATTTTGATAGTCGTGCATTGAAATTACTTGGATGCTTTGCGGGCTTCCAGATCTTCCTCGATCTTGGCCAGGGTCTTCTTATCCAGATTGTAGACCAGAGCCAAAGCGACGAACATGATCACACCGGACAGAGTGTAAGCACCGGCAGCCAGCCAACGCATGTTGGTAGCGACTTCCATGGTCTGGTGACCGCCATTGGCCTCCACGAAGCCCAGGGCGCCAGCCATCAGCAGACCGCAGGAGGGTCCGATGCCCTGTGCCAGCTTGCGGAAGAAGGAGTGCAGGGCGTAGGTGGTGCCCTCTTCGCGGATGCCGAACTTCCACTCGCCGTAGTCCATGGCATCGGCCATCAGAGACCAGGAAACTGCCTGATAGAAGCCGCCGCCGACACCGGCGACCAGCATTCCGGCAGCCCACAGAATCATACCCTTGTTGTCGGGGGTGATGGGCAGGATCAGCAGCAGTGCGTAGCCGATCAGGGAAACGGCAGCACCCACGGTGACGCCTTCCTTCTTGCCAAACTTCAGGGCGATCTTACGGGCGAAGGGCATGAAGAGGAACATGGGGAGGTAAGAGATCATACCCATCAGGCCGGACAGCTGCGCGTTCTGGAAGTAGGACTGGTACATAGCGACGGTAGCGTACTGGGCGCCATACATACCGAGGAACATACCCACAGGAGCCAGGGTTGCACCGACGGCAGCGCGGTTGCGGAAGAAGGAACCGAAGGACTTAAACACGCCAAAGACGTCAACCTTATCGTCCTCATCGTTGCACTTGACTTCACGCTCCACGCGGATGACGGTGTTCTTGATCATGTACTGGAAGCACAGGAAGCCGGCGGCGCCCATCAGCAGGGCAGCCCAGAATACAACGTTGCCCTGCAGCTCGTTGT
Organism: Bacillota bacterium; assembly: GCA_029098045.1. Classification (GTDB taxonomy): domain Bacteria; phylum Bacillota; class Clostridia; order Oscillospirales; family Oscillospiraceae; genus Faecousia. The sequence continues at coordinate 43,543 of JAQXNO010000113.1, read as the reverse complement.
TCTTGTAAATCAGGAAGGGCAGCAAAACAGCGGGCAGAATGTTGCCGACCATGGAACCGACAGAGCGGAACACGGACAGGGTTGCGCGGTCGCCGGGATCATTGGAGATCAGGGACAGCAGAGAGCCATAGGGCACGTTTGCGATGGTGTAGAAAGCATCCCACAGGATGTAGCCCAGCACGAACAGGACGTACTTGAGAACCATGGGCGCATTGGGGAAGGGCAGGAACATTGCCGCGCCGGCCACCAGCAGACCGATGGAGCCAACCCAGATGTACTGCAGGAACTTGTTGCGCTTATACTGGTGCCTGTCGGCATCGACCATAGCGCCGATCACGGGGTCATTGACTGCGTCCCACACCTGAACAATCAGCAGCAGCACAGCCATCGCTTCCACGCTGACCTGCATATACTGGGTCCAGAAGACGGAGACGGTGCCTTTCAGGGCGAAGCTCATGTTGCAGCCGAAGTCGCCCGCAGCATAAGCCAGACGGTCGCGGACACCGAACCTGCGGTAGCCGTGCTCGTCCAGTTGGACAGTTTTTGCCATTTGAATATCCTCCTCTAAGCAGTGTCACTTTGCATAAACAAAGCTGCACAATTTACAAACCCATTATAGTATTTTAACAACCTGTGAACAAGGGACAAATTCTGGAATTTGTAACCCCTGCGTGAAATTTTGTCGATGAAAGTTTGGGTATATTGACAACTGTCAAAAATTCCATTACTATATTGTCAAAGTATCATGCAAGTGAGGGGCATCATGTACAAGCACTGCACATCGGAAGCCGGCGCGCTGCGGCAGCGGAATCTGGAACAATGTCTGCTGGAATTGATGACGGAGCGCCCGCTGGAGCAGATCACCGTTGGCGATATCAGCGCCCGTGCGGGTATCTCCCGCAAGTCCTTCTACCGTTACTTCGACAGCAAAGACAGCTGTCTGCACGCCCTGCTGGATCGTGCCATTATGAATGGCCCGACTTACTGCATCCCGGAGCCGGGCAGCCGCAGCCCATCCCTGGACACCTGCTGCCGCGTTTTTGAATACTGGCAGACCCAGAGGCCTTTGTTGGATGCCATGTTCCGCAATGGACAGGGCGAACAAATCCTTCAGCGGGCGGTTCGCTGCATTCTGGAGGAAGAGCCGGAATATGCCCGCATCATGGGTGTCAGAGCGGAGGATGTGCTGGAGGAGATCGTCTTCACCGTCAGCGGTGGCATCGGTCTCATTTTCACCTGGCATCAAACCAACTATCAAAAAACGCCCGGGCAGATGGGTGCCATTCTATACCGGCTGATGCACCGTTGAAGACAATCAGGAGGAATATAAGGTTGAATCGTTTAGTACTTATGGTGGCACGCAACATTCTGAAGGTACCGGGTTTCTTTTTGAAGCTCTGCCGTTATGCCGCAAACCCCGATGCCTACCCCGAACAGGAACGCTGGGATCATATCAGCAACATCATGAAGCTGGGCATACGCTCCGGCAATGTGGAGCTGCAGGTGACCGGTGTGGAAAACATCCCCGCTCCCGGAACACCCTTTATGCTGTATGGCAACCATCAGGGTATGTTCGACGTGGTGGCCATTGCCGCCACCTGCCCCACGCCACTGGGCACCGTGTTGAAAAAGGAGCTGCAGAATATTCCGTTTCTGAAGCAGGTCATCTCCTGCACCAGATCCTTTCCCATGGATCGGGAGGATGTGCGCCAGTCTCTGACGGTCATTCAGAATGTGACGGAGGAGCTGAAAAAGGGGCGCAGCTACATCATCTTCCCCGAGGGCACCCGCAGCAAAAACGGCAATCGGATGGGTGATTTCCACGGCGGCAGCTTCCGCTGTGCCATCAAGGCCAAGTGCCCCATTATTCCCGTGGCCTTCATCGACTGCTTCAAGGTGCTGGATCAGAAGGGCTCCAACCAGCTCACCGTTCAGCTGCATTACCTGAAGCCCATCCCCTACTCGGAATTTGAGAACATGAAAGCAACGGAAGTTGCGGCCATGGTCAAAGAAAGAATCGAAGCGGTTATCCGCGCCAATGCCGCGGATGTGTAATCCATGATGAAAGCCGGTGTCCCAGAATCTTCGGATTTTGGGACTTTTTGGTTGTCAGGCGTGTACATCTGTGGTATAATCAGAGACATCCTGAATTGAAACGAGCGTGATGAAATGACTACCAAAAAGTACACCGAAACCCCGCCCATTGGATTTGCGGAAAAGCTGGGCTTTTGTACCTTCTCCACAGCCAGCAACGTGGTCTTTAATTTCAAGGATCTGTTTTATCTGTTTTTCCTGACCAATGTGATGGGTCTGAAAATCGCCCATGCGGGCATCATCACCGCAGTGGGCATTCTGTGGGATGCCATCAACGATCCGCTGGTGGGTTACTGGGCGGTCAATCACCGGTTCAAAAACGGTGAAATGTGCCGTCCCTTTGCGCTGTGGTGCGCGATTCCATGGGCGGCATTCACTGTGCTGATGTTTACCTGCTTCGATGTGGCCTATGCCTTCAAGTTTGGCATCTGCATCGCCATCTACTTCCTGTTTGAGCTGTTCAACACCTTTGCCGCCATTCCCTACAACTCCATGGGCAGCCTTGCCACCAACCGGGATGCGGATCGCCGTGCCATCAATGTGGCCAGAAATCTGGGCGGCTGCTTCGGTTCCGCCATCGGTTCTCTGGCCCTGTATCCCCTGCTGGGTCTGTTTGGCGGACTGGATGCCAGCGGCAATGTGCTGCAGGATGCCAACGGCCGCCATGCCTTCTTCTGCGCCGCCATTGTCATGGGTCTTGTGTGTATCTGCGGCAGCTTCGCCCACTACTTTACCACAAAAGAGCGTGTCAGACAGCAGGAGGCAGACGATTCCAGAATCAGCTTCCTTGCAGCCGTCAGAATGCTCCTGAGCTGCCGCAGCTGGGTCATGAATATGCTCTACATCATCTGCTACGGTATGCTGAACCTGCTGATCATGAGCACCATCAACTACTATGCCACCTACATTCTGGGCTCCGCCTCCGCTGCAACGCCCATTCTGGCCGTATTTCTGGTGGTCTCCGTCATTGCAACCCTGTGCGCCACCCCCATCGACAAAAAATTGGGCAGAACAAAAACCATGATCTGCTCCGCGCTCATCTACGCGCTGGGAAAAATCTGGTTCGTGCTGGATCCCTATTCCATGGGCGCCATCTATTTCAACGGCATCACCGTCGCCTTCTCCATGGCACTGGCCTTTGTCTGCTTCAATACCAACCGCAACAACATCGCCGACCTTGTGGAATGGAAAAACGGCCGCCGCATTGACAGTCTGGTTTCCACCTGTGACAATCTGGCCAGCAAGCTGGCCAAGGCAGGTGCAAATCTGCTGATGACCTCCGTTCTGGCCATGGCAGGCTTCAACGCGGAGCTTCCCGCGCAGCCCCAGGCCGCTCTGAACACCATCTGCGCCCTGCTGGGCTGGGTTCCCATGGCCGTTGCGTGCATCATGCTGGTGATCGTGTTCTTCCACCCCATTGAAAAGGACATGGCCGCCATGCGTGCTGACCAGACAAAGTGAGGTGCCGTCATGAGTTTTGTTCTGCTTGGCCTTCTGGCTCTGATTGTGCTTTTGCTGTGCGTCGCGGTGGTACGCACCCTGCTGATCAAAGCACCGGCACCTGATGCCTGCCACACCGCCATCACGGAGGAAGAATGCGCTGTCGCCGCCGCGAAGCTGGGTGCCATGGTTCAGGTTCCCACTGTCTCCAGACGGGAGGACGAAGACCTGTCCGACTTTTACAGGCTCCATGCCGTCATGGAAGCCCAGTTCCCCCTGCTGCATCAAAATCTGGAGAAAACAATTCTGAACGGCACCTTGCTGTACCGCTGGAAGGGCAGCGACCCTGCCAGAAAGCCCATCCTGCTCATGGGACATCAGGACGTGGTGCCTGCCTCCAATGAGGGCTGGCGCGTGGATGCCTACAGCGGTGAGGTGATCGACGGCGATCTCTACGGCCGCGGTTCCATGGACTGCAAATCCACCATGTATGTGGAGCTTCAGGCAGTGGAAGAGCTGCTTGCGGAGGGCTTCACGCCCAAATGCGACGTGTATCTGGAATACTCCATCAACGAGGAGACCGGCGGTGACGGCGCCGCTGCCGCCGTGCGGTACTTAAAGGAAAAAGGCATCACCTTTGCCCTTGTCATGGATGAGGGCGGAGCGGTCATCGAGGAAGCCGTGGCCGGTATGGATCGCCCCTACGCGGTCATAGGCATCACGGAAAAGGGTTACATGGATCTGAAGATCACCGCCCGGGGCAAGGGCGGTCACAGCTCCACCCCGCCCCGGGGTACCCCCGCCGCCCGGCTCTTTGCCTTTGCAAACGAGATCGAACGCAAGCGTCCCTTCCAAAAGAAGCTGCTGCCGGAAGTGGTGGAGATGTTCTCCCAAATGGCACCCTCCTTCCGCTTCCCCATGCGTCTGATTTTGGGCAATATCTGGCTGTTCAAGCCACTGCTCATGGCGCTGATGCCCAAGGTCTCCCCCTTCGGCGAGGCAGTCATGGCAACCACCTGCTGCTTCACGCAAATGCGCGGCTCCGATGCGGCCAATGTGATTCCAAAGGAACCGTATCTGGTGGCAAACCTGCGCACCAGCGTCCATCAGGGCTGCGAAGCCTCTCTTGCGGTCATGAAGAAGTACGCAGCCAAATATGATTTGGAGATTGAAGTGCTCATGCAGCGGGATGCGTCCCCGGTTTCCAACATCCATTCCAAGGAATACGCCTATGTCTGCCAGTGCATCCGCAACCAGTTCCCCGACGCCGGCATTGCCCCCTACATCATCATGGGCGGCACCGACTGCCGTCACTTCCATCAGCTGACAGAGAATGCCCTGCGGTTTGCCCCTGTGCGCATGACCAATGCCCAGTCTGCCGGCTGCCATGCGGTGGATGAAAACGTCACCGTGGCCGCACTTGCCGAGGGTGTGCGGTTCTTCAAGATGTTCCTGCGCGGATACGATCTGTAATACAGTTTGCAGCAGCCCCCGCTTGGGGGCTGCTTTTCATTTTTCCATTGAATTAGGCGTTCAAATGGCATATAATAGACACATCATGAAAAGGAGGGTTTTCCATGGCTGATATGCTGGATTATCTTGCCTGGCGCGGAGATATTCCATTCTCCCGGATGCCGGTCAATCCCGTAGACGCACTGATTTTTTCCGCTCTTTCCTACATACGGTTTGAAGATATTGTGCCGGATTCTCCCCTGCGGCAGGTGTCCCTGTCGGAAGCGGCAACGGGTCTTTTTTCTCTGGAAGATCAGGAAAGCCATGTGCGTGTCAAAAAGGACTTGGAGCTTCTGGAGGCTGCGGCACAATCGCCCCGGTTTTCCAACCTGAAAATGTCCTTTTACCGCAGCATTTTGATTCCCGAGGTAGAGACGCAGTTTGCCGCCGTCACATTTTTTCTGGACGATGGCAGTGCCTTCCTGGCCTTCCGGGGCACCGACAGCACCCTTGTGGGCTGGAAAGAGGATTTCAACATGACCTTCCAGTCCAGCATCCCCGCCCAGCGTCTGGCGCTGGAATATGTGCAGGAATTCGCGGACGCGCACCCCATTCCCATCTGGATCGGCGGACACTCCAAGGGCGGCAATCTTGCGGCCTATGCCGCGGCAAAATGCGGCGCGCTTCTGCAGGAGCGGATCCTGGAGGTTCACAATCAGGACGGCCCCGGCTTTTCCGGGGAGATGATGAACGATCCCGGCTATCAGCGCATCCTGCCCAAGCTTCGTACCTTTGTGCCCCAGTCCTCGGTTATCGGCATGCTGCTGGAGCACGAGGAGCCTCACATCATCATCAAGAGCAATCAGGTGGGTCTGCTGCAGCATGACCCCTACAGCTGGATGGTCATGGGTGCGGACTTCCTCCGCGTGGCCGAGCTGACGCCGGACTCCCGGTTCCTGGATCGCACCTTCAAAAGCTGGTTGGCAAATATGCCCAATCAGGAGCGCAGCGAATTCATTGACACGGTATTCGATCTGCTCAGTGCCGGCGGTGCGGAGCATACCAGTGAGATTATGCGGCCCCAGAATATCATCGCCTCCATAAAGGCTTTGCACGCCAACGAGAATATCCGCGACCTCCTGAGCTCGGAGCTGGCAAATCTCGTCCGCTCCGCCCGAAGCTCTCAGGAGGAGGCCGCCGACGGCACGGAGGAAGCAGCCGAATCATACGAATTCCGATAAGAAAGCCAATCCCCGGCGAAGGAAGATTGGTACAACAAAAGTCGCTTGCCACACATCCGGTATGGCAAGCGACTTTTTACGTGCGATTGTATCAATTTGTCCAGCTGATAGGGATGCTTTCAATCCAGAATTCCGCATCAGTTGCGGCGAAGGGCTTCGATGGGGTTCATGTTTGCGGCCTTGACCGCGGGAAGCAGTCCGAAAATCACGCCGATCAGGGTGGAAAACACCACCGCCACGAAGATTGCGGACACATCGATTGCCACAGGAATCTGCATCATATTGGAGATCAGCACCGCGCAGCCGATGCCGCTGACAACGCCGATGACGCCGCCCAGGCTGGTCAGCACCGCCGCTTCCGTCAGAAACTGCAGGCGGATGCGGCGCTTGCGGGCGCCAAGGGCTTTCTTCAGGCCGATCTCACTGGTGCGTTCTGTCACGGATACCAGCATGATGTTCATGACGCCGATGCCGCCGACCAGCAGGGAGATGCTTGCGATCCAGACCAGCTGCGCATTGGTGGATTCACTCATTTTTTGCAGCTGCTGCGCCTGCTCCAGCATATCCAGACTGCGGTAGTCAAATTTGCCCGTTTTGTCCACGATCTGGTTTTCCGTCAGAATCTCCGCCGCCTTCTGTCCCACGGTGGTCATCACATCGGTGTTTTCCACCCGAATAGCCACATTCTGCGGCTCATCGAACTGGTACGCCGTGGGCCACACCGCGTTGGGCAGGAAAATGGAGCCGGAGGAGGTGTCCGCATAGAGGTAGTAGTCGTTCATGGTGTTGATGGTGGGGGCAAAATCCTCGGAAAGCGTCACCACACCCACCACGGTAAACACATCGCCCTGCACTTCAATGGGCTTCCCCACGGGGGACTCTCCGCCAAAGAGCGTGCTCACCGCAGTGGTATTCACCAATGCAACCTTGCGGAAATCTCTGTAATCGGATTCCGTAAAGCCCCGGCCGGTCTTGATCTGATAGCCATAGACGGACAGATAGTGCTCATCAATGCCGTAGATTTCTCCGTTGAATTGCATATTTAAGTAGAATACCTGCTCGGTATAGCTGCGGCTGGTGTAGAGAGAGACCTTTTCCGCCCCGCGGATGTCCTCGATCTGCTGCCGCGTCCGTTCCGTGATCATCCGAACCCCTTGCGGCAGGGGGTTCCAGTTCATTTCATAAGGGTAGCCGTCCTGATTGAGCTGCACCTTTACCACATTGTTGCCGGCGCCGATGAGGTTTTCCTTGATCTGCTCATTGGTTCCCTTGATGGTGGACACAATGGTGATGATGGCCGCAATGCCGATGATGATGCCCAGCATGGTCAGCACGGAGCGAAGCTTATGACTCCAGATACCCTGAAATGCCAGTCTGATATTTTCAGTCATGTTCTTCCCTCCTTATCAGCCATACAGGTTGGACAGGTCGCCCTGCTGCGCCCTTGCGCCGGGCTTCACATCCTTGCCGTAGGGGAACGCCAGAAGATCCTCTGCCGTGATGCCGTCGAGCACCTGGGTGTAGCTGCCCCACAGTGCCTTGCCGGTTCTGACGAAGCGCTGCTCCAGCTTTCCGTCTTCACCCATCACATACACATAGGTTTTTCCCTGCTCGGTACGCAGGAAGGGATTTTGCAGATAGATGCCGTTTTCACTGGTGGCAGAGGAGTAGACGATGCTCACATAGCGTCCCTCCTGCAGATCCGCTTCCTCGTCCACGAATACCACAAAGGGATAATAAGAGGCATTGGGATTTCCCACACCGGAATAACCGCCGTCGGTGGTGGGGAAATCGCCGATGGACTGCACCGTGCCCACATGGGTCATGCCGGTGTTCCAGTCGTTGATGGTGACCTCCTGACCGATCTTCATGTTTCCCTTTTCCAGCTCGCTGACGCTGCCCTGCACATAGAATCCGCCGCCGCCGGACACCTTCAGCAAAGGCTGTCCGGACATCTGCGCCTCTTCCTCCGTCAGCACCGATACCACTTCTCCGTCGATCTCGGCATAGACCTTGCCGTCGCTGACCTCGGTCTGCATGATCTTGTAGTCGGCCTCCGCCATCTTGATGCTGAACTCAATATCCTTGATGGTCTTTTCCTGTTCGCTGCGCATCTGGGCGATCTGCGCCGCCGTGTAGCCGCTGCCGAAATCGATCTGGGGCGTCTTTTCCTCTTCCTGTCCCATGGCTGCCAGCTGATGGTCACTGACGGAAGATGCATCAAAGAAGCGGAAGGTAAAGCTGTTGGAGTCGGATTTCTTGTTTACGATCACGCCGTCCCACACAAGCCGCTGACCCAGGGACATATTCCCCTTGGTCACCTTGAAGACACAATAGAACTGGCTCACATTTACCTGAATGGGTTCTGTGGGGCCAACCTCCTCCGGGGGAGGGCTGTCAGCGCCTTCTTCCGCAGGGGGCTGCTTGGCCGGGTCATTGGCATTGGCCGTCTGGAACTCCTCCGCTTTCAGCCGGATCTCTTCCAGCAGTGCCGCGTCGATGGACCGGCTGTCGCTGATCCAGCAGATCAGGGGCAGGGTCTTTTTGCTGCCGTCAAAATCACGGTTGGTGGAAATCTGGTGATCTCCGCTTAGTGCCGTACCCTGATCCTTGTTCTCGTCCTCAGGCTTCTGCACCGGAATCACCATGGGTTTCATGCTCTTGATCCGCCGCAGCTGTACCTTTGCCTCCTCCAGCTGGAGCTTCAGCTTCTCCACATCCAGCCGCTTGCGTTCCAGCGCAAGGTCGGAAAGGGTCGTATCGAAGCACATCAGCAGATCACCCTTTTTGACCCGGTCACCGGCTTTTACGAGGATTTCCGTCACGGACTGGGTGTCGCTCAGATAAATGGTTTGAATTTTATCCGTCTTGACCGGGCCGTAGCTCTCCTGAGAGTCGCCCCAGTACTCCGTCATGCCGACATACTCAAAGGGATACACGTAGACCGGCTCCGCATTCCGGTTGCTGAAATAGTACCAGGCACCGCCGCCACCGCCCAGCAGCACCGCGACGATAACCACGATCAAAACGATCTTCCACACTTTATTCTTCATGGCTGTCCACCTCCCCGGAAGGCGCTTCATCGGTGAAAAGCTCGCCGTCCAGAATGTGATAAATCTTATCGGCACACTGGGCGATCGACAGTTCGTGGGTAATCATGATGATGGTCATGCCGTCGTTGCTCAGCTGGCGAAAGATCTCCATGATCTGATTGCCGGACTTGGTGTCCAGTGCGCCGGTGGGTTCATCGGCCAGCAGCATGGTAGGCTTGCCCACCATGGCCCGGGCGATGGCCACTCTCTGGCACTGACCGCCGGAGAGCTGATTGGGCAGGAAGTGCATCCGCTCCTCCAGTCCCACCGCCTTCAGCGCCTCTTCCGCACGCTGCAGCCGCTCCTTCAGGGGAACGCCCGCGTACAGCAGCGGCAGCGCCACGTTCTGCAGCGCATCCATTTTGGGCAGCAGGTGAAAGCTCTGGAACACAAAGCCGATATGCTGATTTCGGATGTCGGCCAATTGGTCATCGTTCAAATCCTTGAGGTTTTTCCCCTCCAGCTCATAGGTGCCGGAGGTGGGCACGTCCAGACAGCCAATCAGATTCATCAGCGTGGTCTTGCCGGAGCCGGAAGGGCCCATGATGGCAAGATAATCCCCCTGATGGACGGTCAGATTGATATTCTTCAGAACCCGCAGCGGCTCTTTGCCCTGCTGATAATCCTTGCAGATATCGGTCAATTTCAGAATTTCCACGGCTCATACCCCGCCTTCTGACACAGCAGACTGGACTGCGGTCTGATCATGGGTGGTGGGTGCGCCCTCCTGACACAGCTCTCCGTCGGGGAATGCGATGTAGTCGGTTTCGCTCAGACCCTCCAGCACGGTGATCGTACCCATCATGTCGTTAAAGCCGCCCAGAACCACAACCCGCTTTTCCAGCTTGCCACGGCTGTTTTCCGCCCACACATAGGCGGTGCCGTCGTCTTCATAGCAAATGAACGCCATGCTGACGGGAATACCGGTGGTTTCCGCGTCCTCTGTTTCCATCTGCAAGTACACGTGCTGACCCAGAATCAGCCCTTCGGTGTTGTCCAGCTCGATGTAGAAGGGGTATTTGCTGGAAGAGGTCATTTCGTCGCTGCTCATACCGTAATACACGTTGTTGGAGTTATCCTGGGTGGGATTCTCATAGTCCACAAGGGACACGGTGCCCAGCCAGTACAGACTCTCGTCGGCACGGGAAACGACGCGCATCCGGGTGCCTTCCATGATGCCGCCGCGCTGCAGCTCACCCAGCGTACCCTTGACCCGGTAGGAGCCGGACTGCTGGATGGTGATGTAGGGCTTGGGATTGCCGTAGTTGTCGGTTCCGCTTTCGCTGACCTCCTGCACGCGTCCGGCCACCGGGGACTTCACATCCGCATTCTGGAGCATATCCTCGGACTTGGCAACTTCCTTTTCCTTGGCCTTCAGATTCAGCTCCGCCTCTTTCAGATCCACCTGCAAAGACTGAATCTGAACGGTATACTGCAGCTGAGCCGCCGCGCTTACCCGCTTCAGCTGTTTCTCCAGATCCGAAATCTGACGCTGGTAGTTTTCAATGCTCGCTTCCAGCTGTTCCTTCTCCAGACGCTGCTTGTCCAGCGTCAGCTGCAGCTGCTCCGTGTCGTAGGAGAACAGGATCTGTCCCTCCTTCACATCGTCACCGGCCTTGACCAGCAGCTGTTCGATGGTCTTCTCACTGTCGCGGTTGATCTCCGCAGTGTGTTCGGATACCACGATACCGGCAAATCGGTCGCCGGGGGCAATGCCGCCCATCCCTGCCAGCTCCGCAACGGACTGGACGTAGACCACGCTGCCATTCTCGCCGCAGCCGCAAAGGCCGAGCAGCAGCATTGCTGCCAGCATCGCAGACAGCCATTTTTTCATATTCATAAGTAACGCCTCCTGAGATAGTCGTGTTTTTTCTTTTGCCTCCTATGATACGAAATTCCGCGTCAAAAATCAATGACCCGCCTATTAAGTATTCCTTAAATCTTCCGCCGAAGGCACACGCTGCCATGCCCGGCGCCGCGCCTTGTGAAAACGCGTTTTCGGGGCATACTAGGAACATATCTCAAATATGGAGGAACGCGATATGATTGAACACGATACCGTCAGACTGCTCCGGGAGTGTGACGCCGGCATCAAAATGGGCATCACATCCATTGACGACGTGCTGAGCCACACCCAGTCCGAAGACTTGCAGAAAAAGCTCAAATGCTGCAAAGAGGCACACGAGCAGCTGCAAACCCGGGTCCAGCAGCTTCTTGGAAACTATCAGGACGAGGGCAAGGATCCCAACCCCATCGCCAAAGGGATGTCGTGGATGAAAACCAACATGAAGCTGGGTATGGCCGATTCGGATGCCACCATCGCCGATCTTATGACCGATGGGTGCAACATGGGCGTCAAGTCCCTGAACCGGTATCTCAACCAGTACAAGGCTGCGGACGAGGTTTCCAAAGACATCACCAAACGGCTGATCCATCTGGAGCAGCAGCTGGCCACCGATATCCGCATCTATCTGTAGGTACAGATCCTTCCGGCACACGGCATTTGTCGTGTGCCATACATTTTTTGACCCTATCGGTGAGCAAAAGCGCAGCCATTCATCCTTTTTCCGCAAGTATTGACACTTTCCCGCAAATCCTGTATAATTGACAAACCGATGCTGTGCCGCAGCATCCAACGTACTTTTGGGGAGTCCGGCATTCACGAACCCCTGAAAAGAGAATCGATGAAACCGGATCTTCCGCCCGGGAAGATCAGATAATTCGAGGTGTCGTATGTATAAGAAAAATGTCCAGGGCTGGATGAAGCACATAGACTTCATCCTCCTGGATCTGCTGTGTTTGAATATTGCTTTTGTTGCCGCGTGGATGACGCGCCACGGCTTCAACTGGCCCTACCAGGATGATGCCTATGTAAGGCTTGCGTTTGTCATCACACTGGTGGGTTTTGTGGTGCACATCGTGAACGATACCATGAAGAATGTTCTGAGAAGAGGCTTCTACGTGGAGATGACCGCAACTCTGAAACATATATTCCTAGTGGAGACCATCACCATCAGCTATCTGTTTGCAACCAAGGAAAGTGGAATCTATTCCCGTATTGCCCTTGGTACGTTCCCGTTTTACTATCTGATTCTGTCTTATGCGCTCCGTTTGCTTTGGAAAAAGCATCTGCGCAGTCAGCACAGGGTGAGCAACACGGCCATGTATCTCATCACCACAAGCGACCGCGTTGACGATCTGGCTGACCGCTATCTGTCCGAATGCTTCCCCCGCTATCAGATGAAGGGCATCTGCCTGCTGGATGTGGATCGGGTCGGTGAAGCGGTCCGGGACATTCCCATCAACACCTGCCGGGAAACGGTTCTGCAGTATCTGTGCCGGGAATGGGTGGACGAGGTCGTGATTTCCGTTTCTTCCCGGTACGCTTCTTCCACGGATCTGGTTGACGCTCTGGCGCAGATGGGCATTGTCGTACATATTGAAGTGGAAGATGCCTCCATTATGGGCTGGAAACGGCAGGAGGTGGAAAAGCTCTGCGGCAAAACCGTTCTGACCATCGGTCTGAGCATGGCAACACCGTCACAGGTGTTTCTGAAACGCGCCGTGGATATCGCCGGTGCCCTTGTGGGCTGTTTGTTGACTCTGGTCCTGACGCTCACCATCGGGCCGCTGATCTATCTGCAGTCTCCCGGCCCCATCTTCTTTTCCCAAACCCGTGTGGGCAAAAACGGAAAGCTGTTCAAGCTCTATAAATTCCGCAGTATGTACCCGGATGCCGAAGCCCGAAAGGCCGAGCTGATGGACCGGAACCGGGTTGAAAGCGGCCTCATGTTCAAGCTGGACTATGACCCCCGCATCATCGGCAGCCGGCAGCTTCCCGACGGAACTGTAAAAAAGGGCATCGGAAATTTCATCCGGGACTGGAGTCTGGATGAATTCCCCCAGTTCTGGAACGTATTGAAGGGCGATTTGTCTCTGGTCGGCACCCGTCCCCCTACGGTGGATGAATGGGAGCGGTATGAGCTGCACCATCGGGCCCGCCTTGCCATCAAGCCCGGCATTACCGGACTGTGGCAGGTCAGCGGCAGAAGCAAGATCACGGACTTTGAGCAGGTGGTGAAGCTGGATACAAAGTATATCCGTCAGTGGAGCATGGGACTGGATTTTCGGATCATTCTGCAAACCATCAAGGTCGTGCTGCGCAGGGACGGCTCCATGTGATACAGGAATATAACTAACAGCCCGGACAGACGTCCGGGCTGCTTGCACGTTTTGGCAAACCGGGGCGATTCCGGTTCGGCATATCTTGTGATCCTATGATTTCAGCACAGCTTCGCGCCGGCGGGGATGGCATCATCGAGCATGATGAGGTTCAGCTTCTCCTCGCCCTTTTCGGTGTGGACGGCGCTCAGCAGCATGCCGCAGGACTCTCTGCCCATCATCTTTCTGGGCGGCAGATTGGTGATGGCAACCAGCGTCTTTCCGATCAGTTCCTCCGGCTTGTAGAACCTGGCAATGCCGGAGAGGATCTGGCGATCCGTGCCTGTGCCGTCGTCCAGCGTAAACTGCAGCAGCTTGTCGGACTTCTTCACATTGCAGCAGTCCTTGACCTTCACCGCGCGGAAATCGGACTTGCAGAAGGTATCAAAATCCACCTTCTCTTCAGAATAAGGCTCGATCTCGATGGTGGACTTGGGTTTAGACAGCTTTTCCAGCTCCTTCAGTTCCTTTTCCACATCCAAACGAGGGAACAGGGGTGCGCCAACCACGGTGTTCCACACGACATCCGCGCAGTAGGCCTGGGCATCCCAAACCTGACGGTCGGCGGGAACATTCAGCACAGCGAAGATCTTTTCGCTGGTCTCGGGCATGAAGGGGGTAATGAGGATGGCGGCAATGCGGATACACTCGCACAGGTTCTTCATCACGGTCAGCAGGCGCGGCTTGGTATCTTCGCTCTTGGCCAGAATCCAGGGTGTGGTCTCGTCGATATACTTGTTTGCGCGGTCCAGCAAACGGAACACTTCGTTCAGTGCTACGGAGAACTGGAACCTATCCATCTGAGCTTCATACTTGGCGCACACATCGGCAGCCAGCACCCTCAGGTCGCTGTCCAGCTCGGCAGCTTCGCCGCCCTCTTCCAGGGTGCCGTCAAAGTACTTCTGGTTCATGGCTACGGTGCGGCTTACCAGGTTGCCCAGGGTGTTGGCCAGGTCAGTGTTGATGGTGGCCATCAACAGCTCATTGGTAAAGTTGCCGTCGGAGCCAAAGGGGAAGGTGCGCAGCAGGAAGAAGCGGAGAGCATCCACGCCGAACTTCTCGGACAGGATGTAGGGATCCACCACATTGCCCCGGCTCTTACTCATTTTTTCACCATTGAAGTTCAGCCAGCCGTGGCCGTAGACCTTCTTGGGCAGGGGCAGGTCAAGGCTCATGAGCATGGCGGGCCAGATGATGGAGTGGAAGCGCACGATCTCCTTGCCCACGAAGTGCACATCGGCGGGCCAGAAGTCGTTCAGATCGCTGTACTTCTTGTTTTCGAAGCCTAAAGCGGTCATGTAGTTAAACAGGGCGTCGATCCACACATACACCACATGGCCGGGGTCAAAGTCCACAGGCACACCCCAGGTGAAGCTGGTGCGGGAAACGCACAGATCCTCCAGTCCGGGCTTGATGAAGTTATTCACCATTTCATGCACACGGCTGCGGGGCTCCAGGAAATCGGTGTTCTCCAGCAGATCCTGGATACGGTCTGCATACTTGGATAGCTTAAAGAAGTAAGCTTCCTCCTGGGCATCCTGTACCTCACGGCCGCAGTCGGGGCACTTGCCGTCCACCAGCTGACTTTCGGTCCAAAAGCTTTCGCAGGGCTTGCAGTACTTGCCGGAGTAGGTACCCTTGTAAATGTCACCGTTTTCGTACATCCGCTTGAATATCTTCTGAATGGCGGCCACATGGTAATCATCGGTGGTGCGGATGAAGCGGTCGTATGAAATGTTCATCAGCTTCCACAGATCCAGCACACCCTTTTCACCCAGTACGATGTTATCCACAAACTGCTGAGGGGTCACGCCGGCCTCCTTGGCCTTGTCCTCAATCTTCTGGCCGTGCTCATCGGTGCCGGTAAGGAACTTGACATTGTAGCCCTGTAGCCGCTTGTAGCGGGCCATAGCATCGGTTGCCACCGTGCAGTAGGCATGACCGATGTGCAGGTTGGCAGAGGGGTAATAGATGGGGGTGGTAATGTAATAATTACCCTTGCATTTTTCACACATAATCTTACCTCCAAAAAATGAAAAGACGCCCTTGAATTCGTCCAAGGGCGTAGAATTTACGCGGTACCACCTTGTTTCGCAGAAGCTTGCTTCTGCCTCGACAGCGCGTTGACGGGCGCACCCGGGACTGGCTCACCATTCACCAATCCGGCTCCAAGGCCATGTTCCGCGCAATTTCCCTGCCCATTTTCACCGGCCATGGGCTCTCTGAAGGTTCTTTGCGCGTACTCTCCTCTTCTTCGCTTTTGCAGATTGTACCCGGTTATTATATTCCGAAAGTCCAGGTTTTGTCAACAAAAAAATTAAGGTAACACCGCATAATGGGGCAAGGAGATTCGGCGAGAGATTTTGACACAAGCGAAAGTATGAAAAATGCGGGAATACTGGATGTATTTCCCATTTTTCATACTGCACGATTGGGGCAAAAGATCCGTCGAAGCCTGCAGCTCCCACCCAGCGGTATTGCCTTAAGAATTCTTCCTTGTCAGCCACAGAGCCACCGCCACGGCGCTGATGCCGCCCAGCAGCTTTCCCACAATCATGGCAGGCAGCAGCTGCGGCGCAAAGCCCGCGGTGAAGCCCAGATGATCACCGAACACAAATGCCGCCGACACCGCAAAAGCGATATTCACCACCTTCCCCCGCCTGTCCATGTCCCTCACCATACCGAAGGTGGCAATGGAATTGGCAAGGCTTGCCAGCAGTCCGGCCGCCGCCACATCGTTGATGCCCAGTAGATTTCCAAGCGCCAGCAGGGGTTTTTTCAGAAGCTTCGTCAGCACAAACACCAGTGGGAAGGCACCTGCCAGCACAATGGCAATCTCCCCCACCATCTGAAACCCGTCGGAAATGGGTGCCATGCCGGGCAGAATCACCAGTCCCGTCAGCTCCTGCACAATGGCGATTGCGAGTCCCCCGGTGATGAGGGTGACGACGCCTTTTCCAAAGGCTGCAAAGCCCCGAATCATGGCCTTTTCCGCTTTCCACAGGCCGAGGGCAATGCAGGATGCAATGAGTACAATGGGAATCAAATTGCGCAGTACCATCAAAACCGGAAAGCCTGCCGCCAATCCCCCCGCAAAGATGCCGATGGGGATGGTCACGATGCCGCAGAGTATCCCCTGTGCCATGGCAGGTTTGTCTTCTTCATCCAGAATGCCCATGGCCACGGGAATAGTGAACACAATGGTAGCGCCCAGCATGGAGCCTGTAATCACGCCGCCCAGCAGCGCCGCATCGGCGTTTTCCGTCAGCTGCTGTGCCAGGGAGCCGCCGCCCATATCGCAGGCAAGGATGGAGCCTGCGAACATGGCAGCGTCCGCCCCCAGAAAGCCGAACACCGGCACCACCACAGGCTTCAGCACCGCCGCCAGCACCGGTGCCAGGGTGATCACGCCGATCATCGCCATGGCAAGGCTGCCCATGGCGAGAATTCCGGCTTCAAATTCCCTGCCAATACCGAAGCGGTTGCCGAGTATCCGGTCCAGGGCACCCAGCACGGCAAAAACAGCCATGACGGCAATCAGAATTTCATGTGCAGAGATGTTGCTCGCCTCCTCGCCCTACCTCTTCCGCGTCCAGAATCGCCACCACTGCCGCGTCAATGGGTGTGTCCATGCAGTAGCGGGAGGCGACTGTCCCGACGGTCAGCAGCACCCGGTCGCCGACACCGGCGCCCACCTGATCTGCCGCCACCAGATCCTCCCGCCCCGTATCCACCACAAGAAAGCGCTGTCCCTGCAGGCACTGCGCCTTCCGGGTGGCCCAAACGGTGCCGATCACCTTCCCTATTTTCATTGCGATCCCTCCAAAATTTCCTTTGCCAGCGGTGTCAGCACTGCCCCCGGACCGGGGGTCATGCCCCGGCTGCGCAGCGTGCGGGCTTCCTCCGCCGTGATGAGCCGCTTGCGGGCGCCGTCTGTAAAGACCACGCCCCAGCTTTTCAGTTCCCGCTGCGCCGCCGTCAGGCTGCCTGCCAGCGCCCGGTTTTGGGGTGATTCCGGCAGCCCCGGGGTGTAGAGAAATACCTGTTTTCCCTCAGACAAAGCCTGCAGCACCAGTTCCTCCCGAAAGCGCACCAGCTGTCCCAGCGTCAGCGATCCGATGACCACCGCCTCATAGGGCGGCTCCTGCACATAGCAGTAGTCCATGGGCGCAGCCGGCTCCTTTCCGATCAGCAGCGCCCGGATCATGGGAGAATCCTCCCCCAGTCGCCTTCCGCAAAGCCGCAGGCATTGGCCTCATCATAGTCAAGGTGCACCGCCGCCGCGAAATCGGGAGAAACGCGCACCACCACGTCCTCAAAAACCGCGGGTCTTTCCGTAAAGGTCTGCAGCTTCACCACCTGCCTGTCCTGCACCCCAAAGCGGTGCGCATCGCCCGGTGTCAGATGGATATGCCGCTGCGCCGCAATCACGCCCTCAGGCAGTTCCACAGTGCCCCGTGGGCCAA
The DNA here is from genome assembly GCA_029098045.1 of Bacillota bacterium. Classification (GTDB taxonomy): domain Bacteria; phylum Bacillota; class Clostridia; order Oscillospirales; family Oscillospiraceae; genus Faecousia. Next base: position 25,537 of record JAQXNO010000113.1, on the reverse strand, counting down.
TCAGGGCGCAGCCGGGGCTTCCTGCCGTATGACCGGACAGCCGCACCGGCGGCTTCAGACCCAGGGTGCGGGCATCGGTCAGGGAAATCTCCACCTGGGACGTCTTGCGTGCAGGGCCCAGTACCGCCACATTCTGAAACTCCCCCTTGGGTCCTGCCACGGTCACACGCTCTTTTGCCAGATACTGTCCCGGCTGGGACAGATCACGCAGCGGTATCAGGTCATGTCCAAAAAGTATCTGTGCCTGCTGCTGCGTCACATGGACGTGGCGCCCCGATGCCTCCAGAGGCACAAAAAGCTTCCCCAGCACCGCCTGTGCCAGTGTCTCCATTGTATTTTGCTCCATCTTCTCACCTCATGTATGGGCGAAATCACTTTCCGCCCTTTTGCCGAATCATCAGAATATAGATCATGCTGCTCATGCGGTTGAGGGCGCGCAGAAGATCGACCCTCTGGGCATTTCCGTTTTCGTCCGTAAATGCCGCCGCAGCCGCCAGTTCCGCCGCCCGGGCGGCGCAGCGGCATCGGTTCAGGGAAAGGATCACTTCCCCATCGGTCACCTCCGGCATGAAATGCGCCTGTCCGTAGTAATCCTGCGGCCGGTGGCTGTGGCTGCGCTGCTCGCTCTCCGTCAGGCCGCAGAGCTTTTCCTCCGGCACCGGTTCATTCAGCACCTCGCAGCGGATGAGCCGCCGCGCCAGATTCAGAATTTCCTGTAAATCCTTCCGAAGCTGTCCGTCACAGTGCAGCGCGCACAGCAGCAGCTCCGCCTCCAGGCTGTCCATCGCCCCCCGGAACCGAATCCGGGGATGGGTTTTCAGCACCAGCACATCGCCGTTCAAGTGGGTCATCTGCTCCGGCTTTTCCGTCAGCACCGCTCCGTTTGCCAGCCGGTAGGATGCAGGCTTTGCCGCTTCCCCCGGCAAAATGGCGATCCGTTCCCGACCCAGCCAGTCCCGGGCACCGGGGGTCAGGGTATCCCCCTTTCCCAGGTAAAATACCCGTTTCCCCTCCCGGTTGCGCAGGTTCTGGCGCACCATATCCTCCGTGTAGAGCATCAGGCCTTGGTGTTATTGGGTACGCTCTTGCGTTCCTTGGGCAAAATCGCGTCCACCTCCGTGTGGGGTCTTGCGATCACATGGACGGAGATCAGCTCTCCCACCTTTTCCGCTGCCGCGGCACCGGCATCGGTGGCAGCCTTCACGGCACCCACATCGCCCCGCACCATGACGGTCACAAGGCCGCCGCCCACCTGTTCCTTGCCCACCAGCTGCACATTGGCAGATTTGACCATGGCATCCGCCGCTTCAATGGCGCCGATCAGGCCCCGCGTTTCGATCATTCCCAAGCTGTTTGTATCCATATTGTGTTACCTTCCTTTGCCTATTTCAGTCTTTCCAAAATCTTCCGTGCCAGCAGCTCCACAAGATCATCATCCGTACCGTCTGCTGTGCAGGATGCCTCCGTATCCCATGCAACCCGCCGGATATTCACCAGATCCATGGGTCCAATGTTGTTGGACGAGGAGCTGCCGCCCACGGCGCCGCAGCCGAGGGTCAGCGCGGGGAACAGATTCGTCGTGGCGCCGATACCGCCCAGCGCTGCCGGTGTGTTGACCAGAAACCGGGAAACTGGCACGACCTTTGCAAACCGTTCCACCACGCCCCGATCCTGTGCATGCATGGCAAAGGTGTGCCCCGCGCCCTCATGCTCCAGAACCTCCACCACCTTGCGCAGCACCGCCTCTTCGCTTTCCATCACATAAAAAGCCAGCACCGGGCAGAGCTTTTCCATGGAATAGGGATAGTTGGGGCCTGCCTGCTCTTCCCGGGCAACCAGAATCTTTGTATCCGGCGGCACCGCAATCTGTGCCATCCGGGCAAGCTGCGGGGCTGTTTTTCCCACAATGTCCGGATTCAGCGCCCCGGTGGGACGAAACAGGAGCCTGGACAGGCGCTCCGCCTCCGGCTTATCCAGAAAGTAAAAGCCCATGGCTTTTGCTTCGGCTCTGACCTTCTCTTCCATGCTGCGCTCCACAATGATGCTCTGCTCCGAGGCGCAGACCGTGCCGTTGTCAAAGGTCTTGGATTTTAAGATGCAGCCCAGCGCCTTTCTCACATCGGCCGAATGGTGGATATAGGCCGGGCCGTTGCCGGCGCCGACCCCGATGGCGGGTTTCCCGGAGGAATAGGCTGCCTTGACCATGCCGGGGCCTCCGGTGGCCAGAATCAGCTTCACCTCCGCCGCGCCCATCAGTTCCTGACAGCCTGCCATGGACGCAAGGCTCAGGCAGCCCACCGCGCCTGCCGGTGCGCCTGCCCGTTCGGCAGCGGCAGCCACAATTTTGGATGCCCGCAGGGTGCAGCCCACCGCCTTGGGATGGGGTGAAAAGACGATGGCATTGCCGGATTTTAAGGCAATCAGCGCCTTATAGCACACGGTGGATGTGGGATTGGTGCTGGGGACGATGGCTGCGATGACGCCCACCGGCACACCCACCTCCCATAGTTTTTCCCTCGGGTCTTCTTTTAATACACCCACGCATCTTTGCTGCCGGATGCGGCTGCAAACCGTATCGGATGCAAAACGGTTCTTTGTGATTTTATCCGCCACATTTCCGAAGCCGGTTTCCCGGACGGCCTGCTCCGCCAGCTCCGGCGCCGCTTCCGAAAAGGCCCGGGCTACCGCTTCAACGATGTCGTCCAGCTTCTCCTGCGAAAAGCCGGACAATTTCTTCTGGGCTTCTTCCGCAGCCCGGCAGAGCGCCCTTGCCTCCTGCCGTGCCGCCAAATCCTTATCCAGTTCCATAGATGCCTCCTCTTTCTAATGTTCCGTTCCGTGGGGCAGCTTCGCCACTTCCGCCACCGCATCCCGGAAGGCAGCACAGGCCGCATCGCAGGCGGACTGTGTGCCGCTGAGCAGACCGCCGCCAAAATTGGTCTCGCTGGGCGGGCTGTACAATTTGCATAGCCTGACATCCGCCGCCTTCAGTGCCGCATCCATGGCATACATACTCTCCAGCGGTGGTGCGATCAGATATGCCAGTGCCGTACCTTCCGCCACTGCCGCTTCTTTTGAAAGAAAGGAACCTGCGCTGCTGACTGTGTGGGCAAGGAACGGCACCCCGTGCACCTCTTCGAAGCCCACACGGCTGAGGGTTCCAATCGCCGCCTCCATGCCGCTGCGCACCGCCCCGGGGGTCGTCCCCGCAAGAATCCCGATCACCTCCCCGGCAAGCGGGGTGGACGCATTGGCAGCACCTGCGTAAAAGCTGCGGGCATAGCAGACCTTCACATCCGCCGCCTTGGTGGCTTCGTCCAGTGCGATATAGGTTGCGTCATCGGAATCGGTGGTCAGCAGTCCCAGAGACGGATACCCTGCCGGCGCGCCGAGCCCTTTTGCCAGCGCGGGACTGGCGCTGGCAAGGTAACGCACCGCCAGAATCTTCACCGGGATCATGGTGTTTCCTCCAGATGCAGCCCCACACCGGAGACCTTTTTCTTCAGAATTTTATCGATCAGCTCCGCCACATGGGCACCGGCCTCCACCGCGGGGGTGCCCTGGGCGTGAATATTGGAAACCACAGTGCGGCTGGATTCGGACACCCCCGTATGGGGCTTGTAGGTGATATAGGCGGACATACTCTTATCAGTCACAAGTCCCGGCCGCTCTCCCACCAGCACGCACACCAGCTCGCAGCCGGTGATGTCGCCGATGGCATCACCGGCGCCCACCCGGCAGTACTTGACGAAAATCGCCTTGCCTGTTTCGATTCCCTTCAGCTTCAGTCCGTCCCGGATGGCGGCCATGCAGTCCATGGCATTGGCCGCAATGGCCGCAGAGGAAAGCCCGTCCCCCACCACCAGCTGTACCCGGGGCGGTGTATCGATGACGCCCTTGATGGTTTTGGCATTGTGTTCGTCAAAGCACCGCCCCAAATCCGGGCGGGTCAGATATTCATCCTTGCTGTCGCAGCGGGTTTTCACCGGCAGCAGATCGTGCTGCTTTGCAAATTCCGCGTCCATTTCGGAAAACACCGCATCCTGCGCCGCCGCGTGATCCGCCCGGAAGCGGAGCATGGTCAGGGTCTTATACCGGGCACCGGCCTTGCCGCAGCCCAGCCGTGCCGGGGTTTTCAGCTTCATTTTCCGGAATTTGTCTCCATCGGCGGCATTTTCAACCAGATACAGCTCCCGCAGATTCAGCTGCGACACATCCGGTACAAAGTCCCCCGGACAGTGGTGCCTTTCCTCCCGGGGCGCTTCCGTCACAAGGGTCTTGTAGTCGCTGCCCTTGACCATGGGCATATACTCCCCGTGAATCTGGCTCAGAATCTCCGCCACCATATTGGTCAGTTCCTGTTTGGTCATCCTCATCACCTCCCCTTAAAAGAGCAGGCTGGAGCCGTCGCCGGCTCTGGCCGTCAGCTTTCCATCTTCTACGAAACCCATTTTCTCCAGCCACCGCTGGAATTCGGGAATGGCCGTCTTGCCCGTCAGTTCCCGCAGCGCCGCCGTTTCCCGGAAGCCGGTGGTCTGGTAGTTGAGCATGATGTCATCGCCGTGGGGAATGCCCATGAAATAATTGCAGCCGGCCATGGTCAGGAGCGCCGCCAGATTCTCAATGTCGTTCTGGTCCGCCTTCATGTGGTTGGTATAGCAGCAGTCGCAGCCCATGGAAATGCCCGTGAGCTTGCCCATAAAGTGATCCTCCAGACCGGCTCTGGTCACCTGCCGGGCATCGTACAGATACTCGGGTCCAATGAATCCAACCACGGTGTTCACAAGGAACGGCTGGAACCGCTTGGCAAAGCCATAGCACCGGGCCTCCATGGTCACCTGATCGGTGCCGTGGTGGGCATTGGAGCTGAGCTCCGACCCCTGCCCCGTTTCGAAATACATCACATTGGGTCCCTCGGCAGTGCCGTCACGCAGCAGAAGCTGCCGTGCCTCCTCCAGCGTTGCGGCGCTGAAGCCGAAGGCCTCGTTGCCCTTCTGGCTGCCTGCGATGCTCTGGAAAATCAGATCACAGGGCGCTCCCTCCCGGACGGCTTTCATCTGTGCCGTCACATGGGCAAGGACACAGATCTGGGTTGGGATCTGCCAGTGCTCCTTGATCTGCTGAAAGCGCCGCAGGACTTTACCCACCTGCTCCGGGGAGTCGGTGACGGGGTTAAGCCCGATCACCGCATCCCCCGCGCCGAAGGACAGCCCCTCCAGAACCGAAGCGGTAATGCCCTCCGGGTCATCGGTGGTGTGGTTCGGCTGCAGGCGGCAGGAAAGCGTTCCCGGCAGGCCAATGGTGGTGTTGCAGTGGGCGGTAACGGTGATCTTGTTTGCCGCATAGATGAGATCCAGGTTGCTCATAAGCTTGCACACCGCCGCCACCATTTCGGAGGTCAGGCCGCGGCTGACCCTGCGGATGTCCACGCCGGAAGTGGTTTCGCTGAGAATCCACTCCCGGAATTCCGACACCGTCCAGCCCCGGATCGTGCGATAGACCTGCTCATTCACATCATCCTGAATGATCCGCGTCACTTCGTCCTCTTCATAAGGCACCGCGGGATTCTCCCGCAGATCCCCCAGGGTCATCGCGGACAGCACCACCTTCGCCGCCACCCGCTCCCGGGCGGTTTCCGCCGCGATTCCCGCCAGCTTGTCACCGGTTTTTTCCTCATTTGCCTTGGCGAGCACTTCCTTGATATCCTTAAAATGATATGTTTTTCCCAACAAAGTGGTTTGCAGTTTCATAGTATCCCTCATTTCGATAAGATCAGCGTTTTCACCACCACGGGCAGAGCAGGTCCCACCGGGGCGCCCACATCCAGAAAGCTCTCCTCTTCCAGCTGCACCCGGTCGATGCACAGAATCCTCGCTCCGGTGCCCAACTGCAGCGCCAGAATCTGCCCCAACGCTTTTGCCTGATCCTGCTCCAATGCCAGAATCAGCATATCGCCCGGAAAGTCTTCCGTGATTTGCTGTGCAAGCCGCTGCAGGGCGCCATAGGAGGGCGCCGGCAGTCCTTTCAGCGCCAGCACCCCTGCCCCATCCAGCTTCCGCAAAGCGGCGGGACTACAGACCACCGGCAGATTTTTCAGTGGAAAGGTGATATTCTGGTAAAACACCGTGCTGCCCGAAAGCTGGGTGCTGTGGCTGCCGGCGCCGATCACGGTGGCGCGGATGGTTTCGCTGCCAAGCGCATACTGCCCCATGCAAAGCCTGCTTTTTCGGATGGCCTGTCCCAGCTCCGGCCCCATATCCCCGAAGGCCAGCCAGGGTCTTTCCACTTCAATGCAGTCGGCGACACCGCCGGAAAAGGAGATTACCGCGTCTTTGGGTGGTGTCAGTGTCGCCGCCCCGGCGGTATGCAGTGTCTTTGTCAGGATTCCTTCTTCCCGTCTGCCAGCTGCCGCTTCCAGTCCCTGCACCAGTTTTTCACACAGTTCCATAACTTCTTCACGGTTTACATCATCTCCTTCCTTTTTGGAAAACAATTCTCCAAGCACCGGGGAGACATAGGTCAGCCTTCCGTTCGGGTCGATTTTCAGAAGCCTTCCGCCCACATTCAGGCAGGAAGTGGCCGTGATTTTACCATCCTCGATCAGCGCCAGATTGCTTGTTCCGCCGCCGATGTCCATGTGCAGCACCGGCTTCCCGGTTTTTGTGGAAAGCTCCACCGCCCCTGCGCCCTTGGCGGCCAGAATGCTTTCCAAATCAGGCCCTGCGGTGGCCACCACAAAATCACCCGCATAGTTGGACAGCGCCTCCAGCACGGCACGAGCATTTTCCTTCCGGGAGGTCTCCCCGGTGATGATGATGGCGCCGGTGTCCACGTCCGCTTTCCTGATCCCTGCCGCCGCGTATTCTTCGTCCACAATCCGCCGCAGCGCATCCGCGTCCACCAGATCGCCCCGCAGCAGCGGTGTGAAATGGACGGGACTTTTGTAGAGGATCTCCCGGCTCTCAATTTCCATTCTGGGAACTGCGAAGCTGCCTGCCTTGTTTTCAATCCGCAGCCGGGACACGATCATCTGGGTGGAGGTTGTCCCCACGTCCAGCCCCACGCTGCACAGCTGCTCAGACACGTCCCGCGACCTCCTCCAGGATCTGCCGCACCAGAAACGCCTCGATCTCCATGGGATTCGTCCTGCAGCAGGGATCCGCCAGCGTGGCACTGACGATTTCATTTGTCGCACTGCGCAGTGCCTGCGGCGTGATCCCCGCCTGCGCCAGGGTTTCCGGCAGCTTCAGATCCCGGCGCAGCCGGATCAGGTTGTTTCGCAGATTGCGCACCGCAATGGTGTCGGCAGTGCTGCCCATACCGCAGGATCTGGCCAGCTGGGCATATTTGGCGCCTGCCACATGGGCGTTGGTGGCCACCACACTGGGCAGCAGCACCGCATTGAGTTTTCCGTGGGATACATGGAACATCCCCCCCAGCGCGTGTGCCATGGCATGGCACAGCCCCAGCCCCGCCTGCGTAAAGGCCATGCCTGCCATGGTTGCCGCCTGATGAACCTTCAGCCGCACCTCTTTGTGACCGGCAAAGGACGCGGGCAGCGCCCCATAGGCACTGCGGAACGCCTCCTGCGCCAGCATATCGGAAAAAGAGCCCGCGTCCGTGGCAACATAGCTTTCCACCGCATGGGTCAGCACATCAAACCCGGCGTCGGCAATGAGACCGGCAGGCATTTCCTGCAGCAGATCGCTGTCAAGGATTGCCATGCAGGGCCGCAGACGCCTGTCCACCAGAGGGTGTTTGACCTTGTTGTGCGTCAGAATCGCAAAATCCGTCACCTCGGAGCCGGAGCCTGAGGTGGTGGGAATGGCGACCAGCTTTCCCTCCCCTCTGGCGAAAAAAGCCATGGCCTTGGCGCAGTCCATGGCGCTGCCGCCGCCCAGCGCCACAATCAGATCCGGGTTGAAGGCCTTCAGCTTTGCCGTCCCTTCCGCTGCCAATTCTACAGTGGGGTCCGGCTTTACCTCATGGAAAATCTCCACCTCTTCCGCACGGGATGCCTCGGCAATCCGCTGCGCCACCCCGTTTTCATAGAAAAATGGGTCGCTCACCAGGAAAAGCCGCCTGGCCCCAAAATCCGCCAGACGCCGGACAGCCCCCGGCCCGGAAACGATTTTCACCTTACAATCAAATTCATCCACTGATTCCACCGCCTTTTCCCCAGTATTATTTCCGAAACTGCGCAATTCATGTGTAAAAAAACAGAGAATCTGGAATCAGATTCCCCCCATTGACTTTCCGAAAAAAGTAATAGTCAAATCAAAACAAATGTGCTATCATAGAAAAAGAAGAGGTGATATTCATGGACGAGCAGCAAAAGACGGAAACCGAACAGACCCACAAGGACGGTTATACCCCCCGACCTGTCTGGCAGGTCTGGGCCGCCCGTATCGGTCTTGTGGTTTTCTTTCTGTTTTTGATTCTTTTTTATTCCAACATTTTCCGGGGAGGGCTGTGATGCGCATTCTCGGTATCGACCCCGGTTACGGCATCACCGGCTTCGGCCTTGTGGATGCCCAGCGCGGACAGTTCCGTCTTGTCCGCTGCGGTGCCATCACCACACCCGCCAATACGGATTTTTCCTGGCGGCTGGAAGTGATTTATAACGACATGGTGGAGCTTCTGAGGGCAACACAGCCCGATGTGGTGTCCATAGAAGAGCTGTTCTTCGGCCAGAATGTCACCACCGGCATCGGCGTTGCCCAGAGCCGCGGTGTGATTCTGCTGGCCATCCGGCAGGCAGGCATCCCGATTTTTTCCTACAAGCCGGCGCAGGTCAAGCAGTCCGTGGTGGGCTATGGCAGCGCCACCAAGCATCAGGTGCAGGATATGACCCGGCGGCTGCTGCATCTGGATTCCATGCCCAAACCGGACGATGCGGCCGATGCCATTGCCATCGCCCTGTGCCACGCCCGTTCTTCCACCTCGCTTCTGGCGCAAGCCCAACAGAAAAATGGAGGCTTTGTATGATCTATTATGTTTCCGGGCCTGTGACGGTGCTGGAGCCCGGCCTTGCGGTGATTGACTGCGCAGGCGTGGGCTACGGCTGCCACATCACAGCCTTCACTGCCGGTCAGCTGAAGCTGAATCAGGATGCCCGGCTCTATGTGACTGAATCCATCCGGGAGGACGCCTTCGACCTCTACGGTTTCATTTCCAAAGAAGAGCAGCGCTGCTATGAGCTTCTGACCTCCGTCAGCGGTGTGGGTCCCAAGGCTGCCATGGCGATTCTCTCCGCCGGTGGCCCCCAGAACTTCACACTGGCAATCATGACCGGGGACGAAAAAATGCTCACCGCTGCCCAGGGCGTGGGAAAGAAGATCGCCCAGCGCATCATTCTGGAGCTGAAGGACAAAATCGGCGGCGGTGCCATGGAGCTGGATTTCACCGCAGGACCCGCCGCAGCCCCCGTCCAGACCGGCAGCAGTGCCGCCATGGCCCGGGCTGCCCTGCAGGAGCTGGGCTACTCCCCTGCCGAGATCAACACCGCTCTGAAGGGTGTTGACCCGGCTGCAAGCACCGAGGAAATGGTGCGTTATGCCCTCCGGGCCATGGTTATGAAAGGGTAAGGTGTGCTTATGAGCCTTGAGTTTTCCGAAGAGATCTCTTCTCCCATCATATCTCCCACCTTCGCGCCGCAGGATGCGGGGGAAATCGGGCTGCGCCCCAAGCTGCTTTCCGACTACACCGGTCAGGAAAAGGCCAAGGGCAATCTGTCCATTTATATTGAAGCCGCCCGCCGCCGCAACGAGCCGCTGGATCATACCCTGCTCTACGGCCCTCCGGGTCTTGGCAAAACCACGCTGGCCGGTGTCATTGCCAATGAAATGGGCGTGAACATCCGCATCACCTCCGGCCCCGCCATTGAAAAGCCCGGTGATCTGGCGGCACTTCTGACCAATCTGAATCCCGGTGACATTCTCTTCATCGATGAAATCCACCGCTTAAACCGGGTGGTGGAAGAGATTCTGTACCCGGCCATGGAGGATTTTGCCATTGACATCATCGTGGGCAAGGGCCCCAGCGCCAATTCCATTCGGCTGGATCTGCCCAAGTTCACCCTTGTGGGTGCCACCACCCGGGCTGGTCAATTGTCCGCCCCCCTGCGGGACCGCTTCGGCGTGAATCTGCGTCTGGAGCTGTACACCCACGAGGAGCTGGCAAAAATCGTCACCCGTTCGGCAACCATTCTTGGGATGCCCATCGAGCCCCAGGGTGCCATGGAGATTGCCTCCCGAAGCCGCGGCACCCCCCGTATTGCCAACCGGTTTCTGCGCCGTGTCCGGGATTTTGCCATGGTTCTGGGCGACGGCACCATCACCAAGGAAGCCGCTGACCTTGCCCTATCCCGGCTGGAGGTGGACGCGCTGGGGCTTGACAACATCGACCGCCGGATGCTGACCGCCATCATTCAGAACTACGGCGGCGGCCCCGTCGGTCTGGAAACCCTTGCCGCCACCATCGGCGAGGAGGCGGTGACTCTGGAGGATGTGTACGAGCCCTATCTGATGCAGCTGGGCTTTTTGACCCGTACCCCCCGGGGGCGCTGTGTCACAGGACTTGCCTACGAGCATCTGCACATTCCCTATGACGGTCAGACCCAGTTCTCCATTTGATGCGTTTCGTCGGGTCTGTGTGTGATTTGTCTTACCAAAATAAAATATTCCCAAAAAAATCCACAAAGAGGATTGACATTTTTGTTCCATTTGTGTATAATCCGACTTGTGGCGGAGTACGCCATATATATATGACTCCGCGTTATTTCCAACATTTTTGGGGTTTTCACGGGGCAACAAACCGAAGAGAGGTAATTCCAATGTACGAAGACAAGAAGTTAGTTTGCAAAGAGTGCGGCAACGAGTTCGTGTTCACCGCCGGTGAGCAGGAGTTCTACGCAGAGCGCGGCTTCCAGAACGAGCCCCAGCGCTGCAAGGCTTGCCGTGACGCCCGCAAGAACGCTACCCGTGGCCCCCGTGAGTTCTTCACCGCTACCTGCGCACGTTGCGGCGGCGAGGCTAAGGTTCCCTTCCAGCCCAAGTCCGATCGTCCCGTTTTCTGCAGCGAGTGCTTCGCTCAGATGCGTGCCAACGGCTAATTGCAACTAAAAAAACAGGGCAGACCACTGCGGTCTGCCCTGTTTTTTACACCCGGATGCCCGTTCCGCCGCCCGGCATGGCTGCCGCGCCGGGTTTTCAAAGCGCCGCGTCGTTGCGCCGCTCGTTTTCCAGATGACCGGATTGCACAATGGGCACCTTCGGATCTGAGGCCTCCCATGTAATGGGCTTCTTTTCCTCTTCTTTCATTGCATTTCCCCCATTTCGCAGTTATTTTTTCCGAAGCATTGCGTTTTATACGAAGTCTGCCGCGCAAAAGCGCACGGATTTGGTGTTCCGTGCCCGGCAGGCATGATACGGGACTTTACTTTTTTATATCCGCATGATAAACTTGATGTAACGCTTTTGCTTCAGGAGGCTGTCCCATGTCTCAAATCATCCGCGATATTACCGAGATTGCCCGCTGCGGTGCCCAGTACCGCACGGAAGCGCTGGCGCCCATGGGTCTCAAAGCCTGTCATGCCAGCTATCTGCTGGAGATCTGTTCCAATCCCGGCATCTCGCAGGACAAGCTTGCTTCCATCATCTGCATCAACAAAAGCAATGTGGCGCGGCAGGCGGCCATTCTGGAGGAGGACGGCTTCATTACCAGAACACCCTTTGAGCAGGACAAGCGCATCCTGCAGCTGTATCCGACACAGAAGACACTGGAGCTGCTTCCGCTTTTGAAATCCATTCAAAGCCGGTGGGAAGCCTGTCTGACCGCTGATGTCAGCGAAGAAGAGCGGGCGGTTCTGGAGCGGGTGCTTTCCCAGATGAAGGAAAAAGCCTCCGGGTGGATCGCAGAGCATTGACCTCCGAATCCTGCGTTCTGCAAACATTGTGTGAACTTTTCTGGAAATGACTGGAAACCGGCAGCGCACTTGTGTAAAATGGAATCATCACACATGAGGAGGTGGCGCTATGCCTTCCAGCTACGCGCATTATCGGTTTGGCTCCCAGGTGCTTGATTTGATGCCGGCCGATATCCGGGAACCAATCCTGCGCAATCGGGCGCTGTTCGATGAGGGTCTTCAAGGCCCGGATTTCCTGTTTTTCCACAGTTTGTTCAAAACCGGTCCCCTTTCCAGACTGGGCACAGCCTATCACGAAAAAAGCGGCCGGGAGTTCTTCACCAATGCCTGCCGCCATCTGCATCGGAGCGCGTCAGAGCCTGCATTTTCCTATCTGCATGGTCTTTTGGCTCACTACTGTCTGGATTCCGCCTGTCATCCCTTTGTCTATCGTGTGACGGAGGACATGGATACGGCTCATGTGGAGCTGGAGACGGAATTTGACCGTTATCTGCTTGCGCTGGACGGCTGCAAAAAGCCCCACGAGGCCAGTACCAGCCACAGCATGAAGCTGCGGCAGTGTGACATTGCCACCGTCTGCGGATTCTATCCGGATGTATCCCCCGCTGACATGACCCGGTGCGTCCGAAATATGGCGCTGTCCCATCGTCTGCTGGCGCTTCCCACCAGAATCGGCCGCGGTATGGTGGAGGGTGTCACAAGGCTTGCCGGCGGCAACGCTGCCGCCAAGGTGATGACCATCGGCCCCCATCCCAAGTGGAGCCATCTGGACGAAAAACTGCTGGAGCTGTATCAGCAGGCGCTGCGGAAATACCCCGTACATCTGGAACAGCTCAGCTCCCACATGGCCAGCGGCACGCCACTAGGGGATGCTTTTCATGTAAATTTCAACCGAGGTTAAAGAAAGAGAGAATCTTCCCATGAAAGAAAAATTCAAACTCACGGCACTGGAGCGCAACTGGATCCTCTACGACATCGGCAATTCCGCCTTCACCCTGCTGGTGTCCACCCTGATCCCCATCTACTTCAATTCTCTGGCCGGTTCTGCCGGCGTCGACGAGAATTTGTACCTGAGCTACTGGGGTTACGCAGGCTCTATTTCCACAATTCTGGTTGCCATCATCGCCCCCATCTGCGGTACGCTGTCCGACCGGAAATTCAAGAAGCCCATCTTCCTGCTCACCGTTCTTTTGGGCTGTATCGCCTGCGGTTGCTTGGGTGTGACCACCCACTGGCTGTGGTTCCTGGGCATTTTCATTTTCGCAAAGGTGGGCTTTCATTCCAGTCTGGTGTTCTACGATTCCATGCTTCCGGAAATCACCACCGGCAAGCGGATGGACAATGTTTCTTCCATGGGTTATGCCTACGGCTACATCGGTTCCGTCATTCCCTTTGTCCTGTGTCTGGTGCTGGTTCTGTTCAGCGACAGCTTTGGTCTGACCATGGGCGGCGCCATGGTGTGGGCGTTTCTGATCACCGCCGCATGGTGGATGCTCTTCACCCTGCCCCTGCTGCGCAGCTACAAGCAGACCGCCTTTGTTGACGGCAAGGGCGCGCCTCTGTCCGACTCCTTCAAGCAGCTGGCCCGCACCTTCCGGGAGGCTAAGAAGGAAAAGCACGTGTTTGTGTATCTGATCTCCTTCTTCTTCTTCATTAACGGCGTTTACACCATCATCGACATGGCCACCGCCTACGGCAGCGCACTGGGTCTGGATTCCACGGGTCTGCTGCTGGCGCTGCTGCTGACGCAGATCGTGGCATTCCCCTGTGCCATCATCTTTGGTATCCTGTCTGCCAGATATGACACCGGCCTGCTGATCAAAATCTGCATTATCTGTTACACCTGCATTGTCACCTTTGCCCTGTTCCTGGTGACCCTGTGGCAGTTCTGGCTGCTGGCAGTGCTGGTCGGTATGTTCCAGGGCGGCATTCAGGCGCTGGCACGCAGCTATCTGGGCAAGATCATCAACCCGGAACGCAGCGGTGAGTTCTACGGCCTGATGGACATCTGCGGCAAAGGCGCCGCCTTCCTCGGCACCACTCTGGTTGCCCTTGTCAGCCAGATCACGGCAGACGTTAAACTCAACATCTTCGGCATTCAGCTGCAGAATGAGAATCTGGCTGTGGGCAGTTTGATTATTCTGTTCTGCATCGGCTTTGTGCTCTTCTGCAAGGCAGATCAGTTAAACAAAGCACGCATCAAGGCATAAAAATCCCCCGGTGGAATGGCGTACCTTCATAAAATGGAAGCCGTATGATATGAAAAACAGGGCGAAAAACTTGAACTTAACAAAGGAGATAATCAGATGCTTTACATATTTGGTTTTTTGTGGTTCGTCTTTGGAATGGGGGCAATTATTGCGGCAATTCTTAACATCATTTGGACTGTGAAAGGCAAAGATGCAAAATGGTTTCGCTTTATCAGCCTTTCTTTGACGGCGTTAACCTTGTGTGCGTTTTATAGTCAAGGTGCCATATGGGTTTTGCATGAAGATTGGGGCGCTTTGGAGGATGTGGTTCCCGCGATGTCGAGAGGACTTTGGGGACTTACACTGATTTCAATCGCGCTGAACAGCTTTTCCTTAATGAAACCAGGCAACAGGTAAATACCAATTTGTCGAACTGATAAAGGGCGCATCGCTATACACCTTTCGGTGTACTGCACAATCTGCGCAGCACCAGCGCCCGAAGCCCTCTCAGTCACCTTCGGTGACAGCTCCCCCAGAGGGGGAGCCAAGGGCGCTGCCGCGCCATTGCGAAATGGAAAAATCCTCCCTATGACCAATCATCATAGGGAGGATCAGCTGTTTTATGAACACCTATCTAATCCCACCGGGGGGCTCATCCAATATCCCGGATGACCCAGAGATTTCGGATCTGTCCCTCTATCTGTTCGTAGCTCCAGAGCTTTTCGGAATTCTCCCTGCTGTTGGGGTCATTGATGCGGATCAGTCCGTCCTCACAGCCAACCATCACAATGTAATGACCGGAAGTGGTAAAATCACCGGCACGCATGGAGCAGATGATGGGGTTGTCCACTTCCAGATTGTCCATGATCCGCTTCTTGACCAGAGGGATCTCCGTCACATCCAGCCCCAGCTTCACGCCGCCTTCGCTGATCAGCGTCCAGGAGGAACCGTTGCCCCGGGAGTAATACCCGTTCTTTTCCGCAAATTCCACCATTCTGGCAGGATGGAACGCCGCATCGCCGCCGGTGACATAGTAGCCTGCCATGGAAAGGCAGAGGGGGCCGCAGCCGGTGATGCCCACCACATCGCTGCCGTAGTTCAGATAGCCCCACCGCTTGTCCCACTGCATCATCAGCGGCACACCGTCAGACAGGTCATAGGAAAAAGCCTCCAACTCCTGCGTGTCCCGGAAGGGATACTGCAGCACAAAGTCCTCGGTCTCGGGATTGCGCTCCAACAGATCAATCAGGCTTTCGGGATACTCCCAGTAGGAAATTCCCATTTCCTCCGCGTACTTTTTCACCTTCAGCTCCGTTTCGGTTCTGTCCTCCCAGTAGAAGGAAATCTCCCGCCAGTACAGCGGCAGCTTCTGCACGGCCACATAGGCAACCGCCAGCAAAATCACCAGCAGCAATATTCGTTTGATTGTTTTCATCCAATCCCTCCTTTTCACCCATTCTATCACAATTTTGCAAAAGAAGTCCTTTTGATTTCTTTAAATTTTTCTTTTCATTACAAACGGCGGGTGCCCGCAGGCACCCGCCGGGATGTACAGGGGGAAGCTCACTTGCCGAAAGCATCCAGCGCCAGCTTGAACGCGCCGTAGGCACCGGCATCGTTGCCCAGAGACGCCAGCTCAAAGCGGGCACCCCGGGCGGCATGGAAGACCGCCTTGTCGAAATAGGGACGGGTGCCGTCCAGCAGCACCTGTCCAGCCTTGCTGACACCGCCGCCCAGAACCACCGCGTCGGGGTCAACCACATTACAGATATTGCCAAGGAATTCGCCCAGATAGGCGTAGTACTGATCCAGCACTTGCAGTGCCAGCTCGTCGCCTGCCTTGCCGCAGTCGAAGATATCCTTGCAGGTCAGCGGGTCAAAACGGCTGAGCTTGGAGGTGCCCTCGTAGCTTTCCAGTGCCTTCCTGCCCAGCCGAACAATGCCGTTGGCAGAGCAGTATTGCTCCACACAGCCTTTCTTGCCGCAGCCGCAGGTTTCGGTTTCATCCCGGTTCAGCACCAGATGGCCGATCTCGCCGCCGGCGCCGTGAGCGCCGTGCAGAAGATTTCCCTCCACCACCATGCCGCCGCCCACACCCGTACCCAGCGTCACAAAAATCATATTGTCGCAGCCCTTGCCGCCGCCCTTCCAGAATTCGCCCAGCGCGGCAACATTGGCATCATTGCCGGCCTTGACCGGGAAGCCTGTCAGCCTGCTCAGCTCCTGTGCGATGTTGAACACGCCCCAGCCCAGATTGACACACTTGTTCACGACGCCCCTGGAATTGACAGGTCCCGGAACACCGATGCCCACACCGATCACGTCAGCCGGGTCGATGGTCTTCTGCTCCACAAACTGGCGGATGGCTGCCGCAATATCGGGCAGTATCTGCTTGCCGCCGTCCGCGGTCACCGTGGGGATTTCCCATTTGGTCAGCATGGTGCCCTGCTCATCAAAATAGGCGATTTTGACGGTGGTACCGCCCAGATCAACACCAAAACCGTATTTCATCATGAATTCCTCCGATTCATTTGTTTTTCTCCATTATACCATCCGAAGAAAAAAAAGCTAGAGGAAAGGGGGATTTTTTTGAACAAGCTGGAAACTTTTTGCTCTGCCCTTGCGTTCGTTCTGTTTTTTGGTTAGAATATCAGGTAAGCAGACAGAAAGACAGAAAGGATGTACTGCAGCATTATGATTCAGGTTGATATTTCCAATGTATGGGGGCAGATCTCCCTGCCCGATCTTCTTTCTCTGGAAAAGGAAGTTTTCGATGCCCACATGACGTTATCGGAAGGAACCGGCGCAGGCAGCGGATATCTGGGCTGGCTGGATCTGCCGGCGCGGGAACCCACGGAAGAGATTCAGCGCGTCCGGCAGGCAGCGGAGCAGATCCGATTTGATTCGGATGTTCTGGTGGTGGTCGGCATCGGCGGCAGCTATCTGGGACCCCGGGCAGCCATTGAATTGCTTCAAGGCAGCCATCACAACATTCAAAAAGGAAAAGGCGATCCCCAGATCTTCTTTGCCGGAAACTCCCTGAGTACCCGCCAATGGAACGAGCTTCAAAAGCTGCTGGAGGGGAAGGATTTTTCCATTGTCATCATCTCCAAATCCGGCACTACCACGGAGCCTGCCATCGCAGCCCGCGCCCTTCGCTGGATGCTGGAGCGCAGGTATGGCAGCGACGAGGCTCGCCGCCGCATCTATGCCGTCACCGACCCGACAGACGGTGCCCTGCGCCAGATGGCTGCGGAGGAAGGATGGGAGACCTTCGTCATCCCACCCAATGTGGGCGGCCGCTACAGCGTGCTGACCCCGGTGGGTCTGCTTCCCATGGCCGTTGCCGGCATCGACATCATGGAAGTGATGAACGGCGCCATGGATGCCAAAGAAAGCTACGACCTGCGTTCTTTCGAAAACCCCGTCTGGCTGTACGCGGCGGTGCGAAATCTCTTGTACCGCAGCGGCAAGGCCATCGAGCTTCTGGAATCCTTTGAGCCGGACTTTCGAAGCTTCGGTGCCTGGTGGCAGCAGCTCTTCGGCGAGTCCGAGGGCAAGGACGGCAAGGGCATTTTCCCCGCCTGTGCAGAGCTTACCACCGATCTGCATTCCCTGGGGCAGTTGATTCAGCAGGGGCAGCGGAATCTCTTTGAAACCATGATCCGTTTCACACCTCCCGCTCAGAAGTATACCATCGTCTCCGACTACAAGGATCTGGACGGGCTGAACTATCTGGCGGGAAAAACCCTGGACTTTGTGGACGAGCAGGCGTATCTTGGCACCCTCGCTGCCCATGCGGACGGCGGCGTTCCCGTGATCTGCGTGGACTGCGGCGAGCTGAACCCGCGGAAAGTGGGGGAACTCTTCTACTTCTTCCAGCTTTCCTGCGGCATTTCCGCCTATATTCTGGGGGTAAATCCCTTCAATCAGCCCGGGGTGGAGCTCTACAAGCGCAATATGCTCTGTCTGCTGGGCAAGCCCGGCTATGAACAGTGAACGCTTTGTGTGCGCACTGCAGCGACACTTGGCTCTTCCCATAAATATTTCTTTGCCAAATTCACAAAATAGTAGTTGCAAAATCTGCCGCAAGCTGTTAGAATGTCCATAAGCCAATCTAGTGGCATAGCAAAGGAGGAAATTCCGATGATTCATGTAATTCTGGGCCTGAAGGGCTCCGGCAAGACCAAGAAGCTGATCGACGCAGTGCATCAGGCCGTTGACACCGCGGCCGGCGATGTGGTTTGCATCGAATATGGCAAAACCCTTACTTATGATCTGAACTACCGTGTCCGTCTGGTGGATGCCAAGGAATACGGCATCAACAGCCCCGACCAGCTGAAGGGCTTCCTGAGCGGTTTGCACGCCGGTAATTTCGACATTACACATGTTTTCGTTGACAATCTGTACAAAACCATCAACAAGCCCATGGACGGCGGTCTGGAGATGGTGGACGAGTTCCTGTCCTGGGCTGCCCGCTTCGCAGAAGTCAACAGCATGAACCTGACCTTCAGTATCTCCGAAGATGTGGCCAAGGCATCCGAGGAAATGAAGAAGTATCTGTAATTTTGCCACATGAACATCAGCACCGCTGCCAGGCGCAGCGGTGCTTTTAGATTGATTTTTCCGCCACTCTGGTGTAGAATAACAAAATGCGTATTATGTGAAAAGAGGCATATTACCGATCATACAGAAAAAGGAGCAACACATGAGCAATCGTCCCTTACAGGAAAACAAGATGGACACCATGCCCATTGGCAGGCTGCTGGCCAACATGGCCCTGCCCATGGTTCTGTCCATGCTGGTGCAGGCGCTGTACAACGTGGTGGACAGTATCTACGTTTCCCAGATTTCCGAAAGCGCCGTCACCGCTCTGTCGCTGGCTTTCCCGATCCAGAATTTGCAGATCGGTTTTGCCGTGGGCATCGGTGTGGGTGTCAATTCCCTTTTGAGCAAAAGCCTTGGTGAGCAAAATCAGGATGCCGTCAACCGCACAGCCGGCAACGGCATTGTTCTGATGCTGATCGCCGCCGCCATGTTCATGCTGTTTGGCGCATTCGGTGTCCGTCCCTACTTTGAAATGCAGTCCGATGTGACCCAAACCGTGGAAGGCGGCATCATCTACACCCGCATCTGCTGTCTGCTGACACTGGGCTGCTTTATGCAGATTCTCTCCGAGCGTCTGCTGCAGGCCACAGGCCGCACCGTTTATACCATGTACACCCAGGGTCTGGGTGCCGTCATCAACATCGTCCTGGACCCCATTCTGATTCACGGCTGGTTCGGTCTGCCCGCTCTGGGCATTGCCGGTGCCGCGTGGGCCACCGTCATCGGCCAGTGGTCCGGCGCGTTTCTGGGTCTTTATCTAAACGAAAAGCACAATCCCGAGGTTCACTTCGGCAGAAAATACGCCGTTCCCTCTTGGCACATCATTGCGCCCATTCTGACCGTCGGCGTCCCTTCCATCATTATGAACGGCATCGGCTCGATTATGAGCTTTGGTCTTAATCAGATTCTGCAGGGCTTCACCGAGACTGCCACCAGTGTCTTCGGCATCTACTTCAAGCTCCAGAGCTTCTTCTTTATGCCGCTGTTTGCCCTCAACGGTGCCACCATCTCCATCATCGCTTTCAACTACGGCGCCCGAAAGCCGGCGCGCATTGTCAAGGTTCTGAAGGTTGCCTGCTCCGCCGCGCTTTCGTTGATGGTCATGGGCCTTTTGGTGTTCCAGCTGCTTCCGGACCTGCTGTTGGGGCTGTTTAATCCCAGTGCGGAGTTTCTGACCATCGGACGCAGCGCCCTGCGTACCATCAGCTGGTGCTTCCCGGTTGCGGCCGTGTGCATTGCGCTGGGTGCCTCCTTCCAGGCGCTGGGCAACGGAATATACGCCACGATCACCGCGCTTTGCCGTCAGCTGATCGTGCTGCTGCCCGCCGCGTATCTGCTGAGCCTGACCGGAAATGTCAACAACGTGTAGCTTTCCTTCCCCATTGCGGAGGTTGTCAGCTGCGCCATCACACTGGTACTCTATCTGCGGATTTACCGTCAGCGGATCAGGCCCCTGTTTGATACGAGCGCCTGATTCAAAGCTTTCAACCAGGTTTTCATGAAAAGAAAAAACCTCCCGGAGGGAGGTACAAAGCATTTGCCCGTTAAAACGGTTCAAACCATTTTAACGGGCAAATTATTTTATCGGATTTTTTCGCCGTTGAGGACGGCCTCCACCAGTGCGTCCCCGTCATAGCGCAGCTTCAGCAGGAAGAAGGGTGCGTCTTGCCAGAGAAGATCCAGAAAAATCTGATCTCCTTCCCACTTGGGCAGCTGATCTAAGAATCCCCGGCTGACCCAGCGCAGATCCCCCTCGTCACATTCTTTCAGTTCCCCTTCAAAAGCGTCAGCCGTGAACAGGTACATATATTCCCCATCCCACGGGCCATTGGTCAGAAATGTGACCACGCCGTGGCACTTC
Source organism: Bacillota bacterium (assembly GCA_029098045.1). GTDB lineage: Bacteria > Bacillota > Clostridia > Oscillospirales > Oscillospiraceae > Faecousia. The sequence continues at coordinate 4,953 of JAQXNO010000113.1, read as the reverse complement.
CAGTGCGTCAGGGTCAGCCCCGTTTCCTCCAGCGCTTCCCGCAGCAGGCACTCATCGGGAGTCTCATCGGCCTCAAATTTCCCACCGATGCCAATCCATTTGTCCTGATTCACGTCATTTTTCTTTTTCACCCGGTGGAGCATCAGCACCTCGTCCCCACGGGTAACGTAGCAAAGTGTGGAGTTAATCATTCTGCTTTACCCTCTGCATCAGCCGGATGGCATGGTGCACATTCTCCACTTCCACCATGTCATGGCCATCCTCCCGCTCCCCATCCAGTGTCCAGGGCATCTGCGGGTCTGCGAACACTCTGATTTTCCGTGCGCTGCAGAAGGTGATCATGGCACAGTTATATTTCTGTTTCTGCAATGCGATGAGACACTCGGACAGATCCTTCAGATCCGTCGGTGCCCGCACCAGCATCACCTCCAGCTTTCCGTCCGACATATCCACCTGTCTGGGATCCAATGTGAGAATACCGCCCACAGAGGTGGAGTTGCTGATGGCGCCAAAGATGAAGTCACCCTCCTCCATCCGGCCATCGATCTCGAAGCACACATGCTCCTTCCGAATCTGGGACAGCTCACTGATGCCCTCCAGCACATAGGCCACATGACCCAGGGCGTTTTTGACGTTCTGGGGGGTCATATAGCTGGCCTTTGTGAAAGCGCCGAAGGAGGCCACATAGGAAAAATAGCGATCGCCAAACTTGCCCACATCATAGCAAACCGGCTCTGCCTCCACAATATCCCTTGCCGCCTGCAAAATATCGGTGGGCAGCCCCAGACTGGCGGCAAAATCGTTGGTAGATCCGGCCGGAATATAGCCAATGGGCACGTCCACGCCGCTGCTCAGCAGGCCGGAAACGGTTTCATTGAAGGTACCGTCACCGCCGCAGCAGACCACCAGATCCACGCGGGAAGCCGTCTGCCTGACAATATTTGTGGCGTCTGCCTGTCCGCCGGTGATATGGGTGATCACCTCGTAGCCCGCCCGGTTGAAGATATCGATGATCTCCGTCAGATACCGGGCTGCCCGCCGCATACCGGAGCAGGGATTCATCACAAACAGCATTTTCTTCATCATTCCAACCCTCTCATATCCAAAAACATTACACACATTATACCATGGCTGGAAAAAATGGCAAGAGCGCCGCTGCACAATTCACATTTCTTTTACAGGTGCAGACATTGCCATTTTCTGTCGTCGTGCTATAATGTAGAAGCAAAGGAGTGAGCATGATGATTGCATTTCTGACCAGCAGTCCCTGTGTATACCTGGCGCCCCGGGCGATTATAAATCCGGAAAACGGTTTTCTGGAAAATCTGACCTCCTGCCTGAGACCCAATCCCCGGTGCCTTTATATCTGTTCATCGCCGGATGACCCGGACAATACGGATTACTATTGCTGGGAAACTGGCAATGCGTTCCGGGAGGCGGGCATTGCTTTTTCCGAGCTGACCGTACTGGATCGCCGCAATCAGCACGATGCCCAGATTTTGATCTGGCAGTCGGATCTCATCATTCTGGCCGGTGGCCATGTCCCAACCCAGAACGCCTTTTTCCGTGAAATCGGATTAAAGGAATTGCTCCGCGATTATCAGGGTGTCCTCCTTGGCATCAGTGCCGGAACCATGAATGCCGCGCAGCGGGTCTATGTCCAGCCGGAGGAAGACGGGGAATCCGACCCGGATTTTCAGCGCTTTCTGCCGGGTCTTGGCATCACCCATGTGAATGTACTGCCCCACTACCAGCAGGTAAAGGATCGTCTGCTGGACGGCAAGCGGCTTTTTGAAGACATCACCTATGCCGACAGCATGGGCGAATGCTTCTTCGCCTTTGTGGACGGCACATATCTTTTGATCGACGAGGATCAGACGCTGCTGTACGGGGAGGCCTACTGCATTCAGGATGGCACAATCCGGCAGATCTCCCGGATGGGCGAGGTAACGGTGATCGAAGAATAAAGTTACGGCATATGCCTCTTTTTTGCTTGACAAGGGCGGAAAAGAGGCGTATACTGATATCAACATATGAACGATTGCTCATGTATCAATTCAAGGAGGCGGTTTTGATGCCAAAGAAAGTATATCTCATTGAAAATCTGGACTGTGCCAACTGTGCGGCGAAGATAGAGGCGAAATTCAATGCCCTGCCCGAAGTGGAGGAAGCCGTCATCAGCTTCCCCACCAAACAGCTCCACCTGACAGCCGAAGACCCCGACGGGCTGATCGAAACCCTCACCGCCATCGCCCGAACCGTGGAAAGCGATGCCAGGATTCTGCACCGGGAGGCATCGGAGAGCGGCCGCCACCGGGAAAGCCATGAACATCACCATGACCACCAGGGCTGCGGCTGCGGTCACCATCATGAGCATGACCACCAGGCCTGCGGCTGCGGTCATCATCATGACCATGAAGCGCATCACCACGACCACGAAGAACATCACCACAACCATGAAGAGCACCATCACGACCACGAAGAGCACCATCACGACCACGAAGAGCACCATCACGACCATGAAGAACACCATCACGACCATGAAGAACACCATCACGACCACGACGGTCATGACCATCACAGCCATACCCACCACGGGGATGGGGAAAGTCCCCTTGGCATTGTCGTCGGCACAGTTCTGTTCGTGCTGGGACTGCTTCTGAAAGATGTGATTCTGGATGTGATCCTCTGGGAAATTCCCCTCAGTGCGGTTCTCTTTATCGCCGCCTACCTGATCCTCGGTCTGGAGGTCATTGCCACTGCCGCCCGGAATCTGGCAAAAGGCCATGTGCTGGATGAAAATTTTCTCATGAGCATTGCCACCCTGGGTGCCTTTGCCATCGGTGACTTTGCAGAAGCCGTAGGTGTCATGCTGTTTTACCGCATCGGTCAATATTTCGAGGAAACGGCCGTGGCCCGCAGCCGCCGCCAGATCACGGAGGCCATCGATCTGCGGCCCGAGGTCGTCATTCTGGAAGACGGCACCACCATCCCGGCCCGGGAAGCAAAAATCGGCGATCTTCTCATCGTACGCCCCGGCGACCGGGTTCCGCTGGATGGCATCGTCATGCGCGGTGAAAGCCGCATCGACACTGCCCCCATCACCGGCGAACCGGTTCCTGTGGGTGTTCACCCCGGCGACAGCATCACCTCCGGCTGTGTGAACCTGTCCGGCCAGCTGATCATGCGCACCGAACGCCCCCTGTCGGAATCCATGGTCTCCCGGATTCTCTCCAGTGTGGAAAATGCCGCCGCGGGCAAGCCGAAAATCGACCGGTTCATCACCCGGTTTGCCCGGGTCTATACCCCCGTTGTGGTGGCGCTGGCCGCTTTTGTCGCCGTCGTTCCCTCTCTTTGCACGGGCAACTGGTCATACTGGGTCTACACTGCCCTGTCGTTTCTTGTCATGAGCTGTCCCTGTGCCCTGGTGCTCAGTGTGCCCCTGGCATTTTTCTCCGGCATCGGTGTGGGCGGTAAAAAGGGCATCCTTTTCAAAGGCGGACTGGCCATGGAGGCACTGGGCAGCATCAAAGCCGTCATCATGGATAAAACCGGCACGCTCACCCGGGGAGATTTTCTGGTGCAGTCCATCCGGGGCAGTCAGGAGACGCTGGCCGTCGCCGCCTCCTGCGAGCAGTATTCCACCCATCCCATCGCCGCCAGCATTCTGCAGGCAGCGGCAGAAAGGGGACTGCACCCGGAAGCGCCCGAAAAGGTCGAAGAGATCGCAGGTCACGGCATCCGGGCAACCCTGAATGGGAAAGAAATCCTCTGCGGCAATGAAAAGCTCATGGCAGCCTACGGCATTCGCCTGCCGGACACAAAGGACTGTGCCGGCACGCAGGTGTTCGTGGCCGCAGACGGGGCATATCTTGGAGATCTTCTGATTGCGGATACCCTGAAGCCCAATGCAAAGGATGCCGTGGCCCAGCTGAAGCGCATGGGTCTGCATACCGCCATGCTCACCGGTGACAACACCTTCACTGCCGCCTCCATCGGGTCGCAAATCGGCATGGATGAGGTACGCGCCCAGCTGCTGCCGGAGGATAAGCTGACCGCCTTGCAGCAGATTCGCGAAAAGCACGGCGCTGTCCTGTATGTGGGTGACGGCATCAACGACGCGCCGGTTCTGGCAGGCGCGGACGTGAGTGCTGCCATGGGCAGCGGTGCCGACGCGGCCATCGAGGTATCCGACGTGGTGTTTATGACATCCAAGGCGGAGGCCATTCCCGAAGCCGTGGACATTGCCCGGGAAACGGGGCGCATCGCCTGGCAGAATGTGGTGTTCGCGCTGGCAATCAAGGCCATTGTGATGGTGCTGGGTCTTGCGGGACACGCCTCCATGTGGATGGCCGTCTTTGCGGATTCCGGCGTCGCCATGCTGTGCGTGCTCAATTCCATCCGGCTGCTTTACAGGAAAAAATAACTGCAAAAAGGGACTGCCGCGGCAGTCCCTTCCTTTTTCAGGCTGTCGGAGAACTTATTTTTGCACTGCTCCCCTGCTCCCAATTCCGTCCGAGGAAACCCAGGTGTGGCGGAAGCAATGTGACGAAAGGAAAAGCCTTCCGTTTCCCAGCCGATGAAAAGGCACCGCGCCGAATGCGATGTACATCTTCTTAAAAGGCACCGTGTATACCAGCACCCCCGGCGATGCGTCGCCTGGAGGGGTCTGGGGAGGTGGCTCGATTGCGGGAGGCGGCGTGTCGCCGCTGACAATGCGAGCCTGACAGATTGTGCTTGTCGTTACACCATTGGGCTCTCCCGGTTCGTAACTGCCTTCGACATCCACCTTTGGGGCGGTGCATCCGCACCGGCGCGGCAGCGCCCTTGGCTCCCCCTCTGGGGGAGCTGTCAGCGAAGCTGACTGAGAGGGTGTCGAGGGCTGGTTACCCTCTCAGGCGGCTGATCGCCGCCAGCTCTCCCAAAGGGAGAGCCAAGGGGCGGCGTTCCGCC
>JAQXNO010000112.1 GCA_029098045.1 Bacillota bacterium | reverse complement strand
AGCGATTTTCAAACTTTTCGAAAAGTTTGAAAATCGTAGGCAGCTTGTCAAAAATACTTTTTTGACAAGCTGGCCATAATAAAGCGGCCCTTGCGGCCGCTTTTGTTATGGCAGAATCATCGTTTTCAGCTTTTCACGGTTTGCATCCGTCATACGTGACAGAGGAAGGCGGCATCCCCCACAGTCATAACCTATGAGTGCCATGGCTTCTTTTACAGGGATGGGATTGACTTCGCAAAACAGAAGCTCAATGATCGGCTGCATCTGAATTTGCAGAGCTGCGGCGGTGTCAAAATCTCCGTCCAGTGCCGCGCTTGCCATGGCCTGAGTTTCTGCCGGAAATATGTTTGAAAGTACCGAAATAACGCCTTTTGCGCCAAGAGCCATCATGGGAACTGTCATGTCGTCGTTTCCTGACCACACGGTCAGACCGCCACCGCAATAACGCAAAATTTTTGTTGTTTTGGTGATATCCGCGCTGGCTTCCTTTGTGCCAATCAGGTTTGGTATCTCACAGAGCATCCCATATACGGAAACCGGGATATCCACACCTGTGCGTGACGGTACATTGTATGCAATCACGGGAATATCCACCGCCTGTGCGATGGTCAGGTAATGGGCATACAGCCCATCAGGTGTTGCCTTGTTGTAATAGGGTGTGACGATCAAAAGACCGTCCGCGCCGCACTTCTGCGCCGCGATGCTCAACTGAAGCGCATGGGATGTATCATTGCTGCCTGTTCCGGCAATGATTTTGCAGGCACCGCCCGTGTAGTGTTTGGCGCGGGAAAACAGCTCCAGCTTCTCGGAATCCGACAGGGTGGAGCCTTCTCCTGTGGTACCGCAGATGACGATGGCCGCAATACCGGCATCCATCTGCCGCCGCAAAAGCTGCTCCATCATCGGATAATTTACTTTGTTATCCAGAAAAGGTGTCACAAGTGCTGTGCAGGCACCGGTAAAAAACGCATCTTTCATAAGCATTACCTCCTGGTCAGTCTATGCTGTGGAAGCCGGTTTTGTCTGTTGCAAAATGCGTAACAATCAGCTATACTGTGTATGTTACTGTAATGGAGGATTATGTCATGAAGACTCATGATTTTTACTACGATTTGCCGGAAGAATTAATTGCCCAAACGCCCCTGGAGCAACGCGATGCCTCCCGTCTGCTGAAGCTGGACCGGATCACCGGACAGGTGGAGCATCATCATTTTTACGAGATTATCGATTATCTCCAGCCCGGCGATTGTCTGGTTATGAATGACTCCCGGGTGCTGCCTGCACGGCTGCTAGGTCACCGACCCACCGGCGGTGCGGTGGAAGTGCTGCTGCTGCGGGACTTGGGCGATAAGCAATGGGAATGTCTTTGTAAGCCGGGCCGAAAAATGCAGGTGGGAAGTCAGGTTGTTTTCGGCAACGGTGAGCTGACCGCCACGGTTGCGGAAGTGAAAGAGGACGGAAACCGCATCGTTGAATTTCATTATGAGGGTATTTTCCTTGAGGTTTTGGAGCGCTTGGGCAAGATGCCCCTGCCGCCCTATATCAAGGAAGAGCTGCAGGATCAGGAGCGCTATCAGACCGTCTATTCCCGGGAGATCGGCTCTGCCGCCGCGCCTACTGCCGGACTGCATTTTACCAAGGAACTTCTGGACAAAATCCGCGCAAAAGGCGTGAAAACGGCTTTTGTGACGCTTCATGTGGGTCTTGGCACGTTCCGTCCTGTAAAGGTGGATAACATCCACGACCACCATATGCACGCGGAGCTGTGTATGATCAGCGAAGAAAGTGCGGTGATTTTGAATCAGACCAGAGCATCAGGAGGGAGAATCATCTGCGTCGGCACGACTTCCTGCCGCACTCTGGAAAGTCTCGTCAACGAGGACGGCACATTCGAGGCAAAGTCCAAATGGACGGAGATTTTTATCTATCCCGGCTATTCCTTCAAGGCCATGGATGGACTGATCACCAATTTCCATCTGCCGGAAAGTACCCTTGTGATGCTTGTCTCCGCCTTTGCAGGAAGAGAGAATGTGCTGGCTGCCTATGAGGAAGCGGTCAGGGAACGCTACCGCTTTTTCAGCTTTGGTGATGCCATGTGTATTTTGTGAGGATGTCCTGAGCCTGCTCCCGGCGCGGGTAAGATGGCGGACTTGTAAAAGCCAGATATTGCACCTAACCCCCAACAAGTCACAACCCCAATAAGTGAGGTATTCTATGTTTGCGTTAAAAAATACCGAGGGCAAAGCCCGGCGTGGTGAATTTACCTGTGCACATGGCACGGTACAGACACCTGTGTTTATGAATGTAGGCACGCAGGCCGCCATCAAAGGTGGGCTCAGTGCCGAGGATTTGAAAAATATTGGTTGTCAGGTGGAGCTGTCCAATACCTACCACCTGCATCTGCGTCCCACCGACAAGGTGGTGCGTCAAATGGGCGGCCTGCACAAATTCATGACCTGGGATGGTCCGATTCTCACAGACTCCGGTGGATTTCAGGTGTTCAGCCTGTCGTCTTTGCGAAAAATCAAAGAAGAAGGCGTGACCTTTTCCTCGCATATCGACGGCCGCAAGATATTCATGGGTCCCGAGGAGAGTATGCAGATTCAGTCCAATCTTGGCTCCGATATCTGCATGGCTTTTGATGAATGTATCGAAAATCCATCGCCCCGTGATTATGTACAGCAAAGCGTGGACAGAACCTACCGTTGGCTTGTTCGCTGCAAGGCGGAAAACATCCGTCTGAACAGCCTTCCCGAGACCGTCAATCCGCATCAGATGCTCTGGGGTATCAACCAGGGCGGCACTTACGCCGACATTCGTATTGATCATATGAAACGCATCGCGGATCTGGATCTGCCCGGCTATGCCATTGGCGGTTTGGCGGTGGGTGAAACCGCACAGCAGATGTATGACATCATAGAAGCTGTGGAACCCCACATGCCGGCCAATAAAACCCGTTATCTGATGGGTGTGGGCACGCCATCCAATATCATAGAGGCAGTTGCACGGGGTGTTGACTTCTTTGACTGCGTGATGCCGGCACGCAATGCCCGTCACGCCAGGTTGTTCACATGGGAGGGCGCAATCAATCTGAAGAATGCCAGGTATCAGCTGGACGAAAGCCCCATTGACCCGCAATGTGATTGCCCCGTCTGCCGGCGGTATTCCAGAGCCTATATCCGGCATCTGTTTATTGCAGATGAGATGCTGGCCATGCGTCTGAGTGTGATGCACAACCTCTATTTCTACAATAAGCTGATGGAGAGAATCAGAAATGCGCTGGATGAAGGAACATTTGAAGCATTCCGCGGGGAGTATTCTGAAAAACTCGCCAGAAGAATCTAAAATAGGCTTGCTTTTTGACCAAAGGATGATATAATAACAGGGATTTTATACAAGAAGGAGTTACATCTATGCAAAACTTTCTGACTACCACCACTGAATCCGCGGGTGCAATGGGCGGTATGGGCAGCACCATTATCATGCTGGTTCTGATGCTTGCAGTGTTCTATTTCATGCTGATTCGTCCCGAGAACAAGCGTAAAAAAGAAGCGGAGCAGATGCGTTCTTCCGTCAAAAAGGGCGACAAGATTACCACCATCGGCGGTATTGTTGGCACGATTGTGGATGTGAAGGACAGCACGATCGTCATCGAGACCTCCGCTGATCAGGTTCGTGTTGAAATGGCAAAGTGGGCAATTTCTTCGAACGAAACTGCGGCCGAGGCTGCAAAGGCAGAAGCTCAGAAGGCTCAGGAAGCCAAGGCTAAGGCCAAGGCTGCCAAGAAGGCTGAAAAGGCAAAGAAGGACAACTGATATTCATGCCCGAAGGCCGCAGTCATACTGCGGCCTTTCATTTTGCGGGCACAACGTTTTCTCGGTTTCTGGCGAAGAGAGATAAGAGGAGGTGTGGCCATGAACGAGAACCACAAAAAAGCAGCTTGGATTGCGGCAGTTGTGATCTTTTTGCTGTTTTGCGGCTTTACGGGTTGGTTCGTGGGCATACCAATGGTGCGCTTGGTGGGTCAGCCAGAGGAGTTTCGACTCTGGGTGGAGCAATTTGGAATCTGGGGCAGGCTTGTGTTTGTTGTCATGTTTGCGATACAGGTTCTCGTTGCATTCATCCCGGGTGAACCGCTGGAGCTGGCTGCAGGCTATGCATTCGGCTTCGTTGAAGGAACGATTCTGTCCATGGCAGGAATCCTGCTGGGAAGTTGGCTGGTCTTCTATCTTGTCCGGCGCTTTGGCGTGAAAATGCTGGAAGTATTCTTTTCAAAAAAGGATATCCGCCAAATGGGATTTCTGAAGAATCCCCAAAAGACGAAGGTTGTCGCGTTTCTGCTGATGCTGATCCCCGGAACGCCAAAGGATTTCCTGAGTTATTTTGCGGGTCTGACAAAACTGACGACCAGACAGTGGCTTACCATCGTCGGCATTGCAAGAATTCCGTCGCTGATCACATCTACCACCACCGGTGCGGCAGCAGGGGAGGAGAACTATCTGCTGGCAGCTCTGATGTTTGCCATGACGCTGCTGCTGAGTGGCGCAGGACTTTTATACTACCGCAAACTCTGCAAAGAGCAAAATGAAGGACAGACAGAGGAATCATTTACATAAAAAAGTACATCCCACAGCACTGTGAGATGTACTTTTTTATGCCATTTTTACGCCTTTGCTTCCTTCAGCGCCTGTGCCAGCTGATCGGGGCAGGAGGTGCTCTTCATACCGCAGCGGATGCCCTCCAGGCGGGAGATAACCTCATCCACACCCATGCCTTCAACCAGTGATCCGATGCCCTTCAGATTGCCATTGCAGCCTCCGACGAACTGCACATTCTTGACCTTGCCGTTCTCAACATCGAAGAAAATACGCTGGGAACAAGTGCCTTTGGTTTTGTATTCGTACTGCATAACTGATAATCCTTTCTCTAATCCGTTATATCCACAAGCTTTGCACCCACATAACGGGCCAAATCCATAGGAGGTACTAACATCTGGTGACCTCTTTCACCGGCAGATACGGCGATTTCCTCATAAAGTTCACAGGTTTCATCAAAAAAGGTTGGATATTTCTTTTTCATACCAACCGGACTGCAGCCGCCGCGAATATACCCTGTCAGATTCAATAACTCTTTCACCGGTACCAGTTCCATATTCTTGTCGCCTGCAGCCTTTGCCGCCTTTTTCAGGTTTAATTCACAGCATACTGGGATACAAAACACATTAATTCCCGTCCGTTCGCCCCGGGCGACCAATGTTTTGAACACCTCTTCTGCCGGCTTTCCGATGGCGAGTGCCGCGTGATTGCCGCTTAAATCCTTTTCGTCAAATTCATAGAATGCTTCACGGCAGGGGATTCCCGCCTGCTGGACTGCGCGAACCGCATTTGTTTTTGCTCCCATATGATCACCGATGATATTATACAGCATATTGGCATTGCTTTCAAGAGTGAATTATGCATAGAAAAAAGGTTATCCTAACCCTACACATGAGGAGGTATCATATGGAAAAGAATTCAAATCCCGACACAAAAGAGCAGGAACGGGAACAGATCGTTCAGCTTGGCTCTGATATCACAAAAGGAAAAGAAGGCAGCATCTATACACTGACCATCATCGGCCAGGTGGAGGGTCATCAGGTGCTCCCGGAAAACTGTAAGACCACAAAATACGAGCATGTTCTGCCGCTGCTTGCCGGCATTGAGGAGAGTGATGACGTTGACGGCCTGCTTCTGCTTCTCAACACAGTTGGTGGTGACATTGAAGCGGGATTGGCTATCGCGGAAATGATTGCGGGTATGAAAAAACCGACAGTATCTCTGGTTCTGGGCGGCGGTCATTCCATCGGCATCCCCCTGGCTGTCAGCACAAAAAAGTCCTTTATTACGCCCACAGCCAGTATGACGGTACACCCCGTGCGAATGACCGGTCTGGTGGTCGGCGCACCCCAGACTTTTCGTTATTTTCAACGCATTCAGGAGCAAATCGTAGAATTTGTCGCGAACAACTCAAAGATTGAGCGGGAAAAGTTTGAACAGTTCATGATGGCAACCGGCGAGATGGCCACCGACGTTGGCACCATTCTTTATGGCAAAGAGGCAGTTGCCTCCGGCCTGATCGACAAACTGGGCGGACTGAACGACGCATTATCTTCGCTGCACCGCATGATCGACAGGCAGAAAGGGCAAAACGGGAAGAAGAATTAAAAAGTCAAAAGGGACTGGAAATTTCGAAAACACTGTGATATAATAAAGTGTAAAAATATGATTGGAGAGACAGACATGGATTTAAATTGGCTGCAAAGTATTTTATTTGGTCTGGTTTCCGGTCTGACGGATATTCTGCCTGTCTCTGCTCAGGCGCATAAGGCAATTCTTCTGAAACTCTTTGGATTCAGCGATGAACCTGCAATTTTGCGATTTATGATCCATCTTGCGACATTGGCATGCCTGTACTACTGCTGTCAGACCCAGATCCTGCGTATCTCCCGGCAGCTGCATTTGGCACGCATCCCCAGGAAGCGCAGAAAAAGGCCATTGGATACACGCACTTTGATGGATTTTAAGCTGCTTCGCATGATGGTGATTCCGGTTATCCTTAGCCTTTTGCTGTACCAGAAGACTTCTGTATGGAATCACAAATTGAACTGGATATCCGTGTTTGCACTGGTCAATGCGGTGATTCTGTATCTTCCGGTGCTGATGCCCTCCGGGAATAAGGACTCCAGATCCTTTTCTCCGGTTGAGGGCCTACTTATTGGATTTGGTGGAGCAATGTCCATTGTCCCTGGCATTTCTTCGGTTGGTGCGACCACATCCATTTTTCTTTTGCGGGGTGCTGACCGCACGTTTGCACTGAATTTGACGTTGCTTTTACAGATGGCTGTGACAGCGGGCGCGCTGGTCATGGACGTATTTACCATGTGGAGTATTGGTATTTCATCCATTAGCTTCGGTGCGGTTTTTTGCTGCATCTTAGCGGCGGCAGCGGCCTTCGTCGGAACCTTCCTTGGTATCAAGGCGCTGCGGATGATGGCAGCAAATATAGGCTTTAATTCTTTCGCATTCTATTCACTGGGTCTTGCACTCATTTCGTTTATTCTCTTTCTCACTGCATAAAAGGAGGTAGCTCATGGGGGAAAAGAAAACCTCTTCCCGTGCCCAAAAAGCGGTTACTGACGTGAAGCGTAAAAGTACCGCGGCTGGATCTTCGAATTCCAAATCCAGAGCAAATCAAAAAAATGAATCCACCGGTAAATCCGGCAGCCAAAAGGCCTTGCGGTCCGCGGAGCCGGCAGAAAACCGCCTGCCCCTTCGTGTGATTCTTGCCGCTCTTTGTGCTGGCCTGTTCATTTTGTTTTTGGTCATTGGCATCAAACCTGATGGTGCGCTGCTCCTGTTGCTCCGCAGCATTCTGCTTGGCCTGATCGGCAAGGCCGGCTTTTATTTCTCAATTCCCGCGTTGCTGTATCTGTTCGTTATTTTGGTTTCGAGCGGAAAGAATCCCGTAAAAATGCGCTGTTTCAGTCTGATCATCTTTGTTCTGCTGTGTGGCTGCATTTACCATCTGGCCGTTAATAATCAGACCTTTATCGGTGGCTTCAAAGTGATCGGAGATCTGTATACGGCAGGTCTTCATGGCTACAGCGGCGGTATTATCTGCGGTACCATTGCGATGCTGGTGCACTGGGCTTGCGGTGATGTGATTTCTTACATTCTTTTTGCTTTTGGTGCCGTTTTCACATTGCTGGCCGGCATGAACATTACGATTCCAAGTATTGTCCGTGCCATCAGAAATCGCCCCAGAGATGACTGGGATGATGATTCCTTTGAAGAGATCCGCCCCGAGCCCGCGGCTGTAGTCGTCAATCACATTGCAAACAAGCGCATTGAGCAGAAGCGCCAGCGCAGGGAAGCACAGCAGATGGCCATGGATGAACTGGTGTTTGTGGAGGAAGCATCCGCTGTACCTGAAGCCAGAAAAGCTGTTCCCCCTGCGCCCCCAAAACCTGCTGCCAAGCCCCAGAGCCAGCCTCAGCCGGATCTATCAGACAAAAAAGTAAGCGATCTGCTCAGTCAGATCGAAGCTGAGATTGAAGAACCGGTTGCGGTGTCTGCGCATCCTGTGCAGGATGATTCTCCTGCCGACACTTCCGTGCCGGTTTCTGTCACCAGGCAGAGCGCTCCGACAGCTGGGGAGGGTGCGGATTTGATTCCCTCTCAGATGCCTGCTTACAAACCGGATTCGCCTATACCCGTCGGTCCAAAGACGGTGAAAGAACAGATTCCAGCCCCCGCAGTGAAGGAAAAAGTGACCGCAAAGGACACGACTGCTTCTGCTATGCAGGTGGCGGAAGAAATTGCGCAGGCACAGGCTGCACCGAAGCCTGACTACTGCTTCCCGCCGGTTGAACTGCTTCGCAAGCCCCCCAAGGGTGCATCCGACGGCACAGCGGAAATGCGCGAGAACTCCAAACGGCTGAATGAAACACTGGAAAGCTTCAAAATTGACGCGCACATCATCAATGTTACCCGTGGCCCCAGTGTCACCCGCTATGAAGTGGAGCTGGACAAGGGTGTTCGCCTCAACAAGCTGACAACCGTTGCGGATGACATTGCCCTGAGCCTGGGTGCGCCCAGTGTGCGTATTGCACCTGTTCCCGGCAAAATATCTGTGGTTGGCATCGAAGTTCCCAATCGTTCGGTGAACATGGTTTCCCTGCGGGAGGTCATCGATTCCCCCGAATTCAACAAATCAAAATCCAAGTCTTCCTTTGCGGTTGGTAAGGACATTGGCGGCAGCTGTATCGTTGGAAACATTGCCAAGATGCCTCATATGCTGATTGCCGGTACTACCGGCTCCGGTAAATCGGTGTGCATGAATTCCATCATCATCAGCTTGCTGTATAAAGCAGGTCCCGAAGACGTGAAGCTGATCATGGTTGACCCCAAGATGGTTGAGCTTGCCAACTACAACGGAATTCCGCATTTGATGATTCCCGTTGTTACCGATCCTAAAAAGGCAGCCGGCAGCCTTCAGTGGGCTGTGGTGGAAATGATGCGCCGCTATAAGGCTATGTCCGACGTTGGTGTGCGTGATCTTGAATCCTACAATGGCATCATTGAAGCGGAAGGGGAGGGGGATAAGCTTCCTCAGCTGGTCATCATCATCGACGAGCTGGCCGACTTGATGCTGGTTGCCGCCAAGGAAGTGGAAGATTCCATCTGCCGCATTGCGCAGATGGGCCGTGCCGCAGGTATTCACCTCGTAATTGCAACGCAGCGCCCCTCTGCGGACGTGATTACCGGTCTAATGAAGGCAAACATTCCCTCGAGAATTGCATTCTCTGTCGCATCCGCCATGGAATCGCGCATCATTCTGGATACACAGGGTGCTGAAAAGTTGGTTGGCAAGGGCGATATGCTCTTTGCGCCCATCGGCTGCGGAAAGCCCCTGCGCGTGCAGGGCTGCTTTGTGACCGACTCCGAGGTAGAGGCCGTTACGGGCTATGTGAAGAATCATTTTAATGCCGACTATGATCAGCAAGTGCTGGAAGAGATCGAGCGGAAAGCGCAGCAGACAGGCAAAGGAAAGCCTGCGACAGCTTCCGACCCGGATCCAGACAGCGATGAACTGGAAGGCGATGAGATGCTTCCTGCGGCAGTTGACGTGATTCTGGAGACGCAGCAGGCGTCTGTTTCCATGCTCCAGCGCCGGCTGAAGCTGGGTTATGCCCGGGCAGCCCGAATTGTGGATGAGATGGAGGAAAAGGGAATTGTTGGACCTTTCCAGGGCAGTAAGCCAAGAGCCATCCTGATTACGAAAGAGCAGTGGGAGGCACGAAAAAGTGGTGGCAATGTGCAGATGAACTTTGAAGATCTGCCCCTGGACGATGGTGTGCCCGATGAGTTTCTTTGATCTGTAACGGAATTTCCGTTGTAGATAAAAATCATACATCCCATCCGAAAAGTCGGAGGGACAGTAAGGAGGAAAATTCAATATGAAAAACACAAAGATACAGCGCATGGTGGGCATTGCAATCATGTCAGCCATTGTCGTGGTGCTCCAGCTTCTGGGCAGCTTCATTAAGTTCGGACCTGTGTCCGTCTCCCTGGTGCTGATTCCCATTGTGGTTGGAGCGGCTATGTACGGCGAGGTTGCCGGTGCGATCCTTGGTGGTGTATTTGGCGTCGTGGTCTTGCTGCAGCCGGATACGGCTCTCTTCTATGGTATCAGCGTTTTTGGAACCGTCGCTACCGTAATGGTAAAAGGAACACTTGCCGGCTGGCTTTCCGGCCTGACTTTCAGAGCACTTTCCCATAAGAAGGAATGGCTGGCCGTCGCCTTTGCAGCAATGGTATGTCCGCTTGTAAACACCGGCATCTTTGCTTTGGGCTGCCGTCTTTTCTTCTGGGACGCGCTGGCGGAGATGGGCGGCGGAAATGCACTGGCCTTTTTGCTTACCGTCATGATCGGTATCAATTTTATCGCAGAATTTGTCACCAATGTGATTTGCTCTCCTGTCATCCTGCGGATTCTCCACGCAGCAAACAGGCACTAACGACATATCTCCATTATGGACCCGGCAGCTTCGGCTGCCGGATTTTTTATGTTAGCCGTGGAATTGAGAAAGGCAGCCATGCATAGTCTTGGGTAGGAGTGATGCAAATGATATGCGCATGGAAGGAACTGCTGGGAATCCTGCCCCCATGGCTTGCACAGGAAGTGGACAAGCATGGAAGTGAGGTGTTGCAGGAACTGCGGCTGCGTTTGGGCGTGCCGCCACAGCTTATCTGTAAACGTAACACCTTGTTTCTAAGCAGGGAAGTGACAATGAACGATCTGAATTTTTGTGTTAATACGGCATCCCGGTATTCTCCGTGGGCAGCGAATTCCATGGCGCAGGGTTACATCACCGCACCGGGCGGCCACCGAATCGGTCTGTGTGGGGAAGCTGTAATGACCGGAGGCAGTATGGCAGGGTTGCGCAGTATCCGGTCCCTTTGTATTCGTGTTGCCCGGGACTTTCCGAACATTGCCGGGAAATACAGGGGATACACCGGTTCAATTCTGATTATAGGCCCACCGGGCAGCGGAAAAACCACGCTGCTGCGGGATTTGATTCGTCAGATTTCTGAACTGGAAGCCGTTGCGGTGGTGGATGAAAGAGGGGAACTGTTCCCACAAGGTTACTTTTCTCAGGGAAAGGCGTTGGATGTGCTGACCGGTTGTTCCAAGTCGGTTGGAATCGACGTGGTACTTCGAACGATGGGACCTGCAACCATTGCAGTCGACGAGATTACCTCTGAGGAGGACTGCAATGCGCTGTTACGGGTTGGATGGTGCGGTGTACGTCTGATCGCCACCGCCCACGCATCATGTACCAGGGATTTGCACTGCCGTGAAATTTACAAACCTCTCATGAGGACAAAACTGTTCACACACATTTTTGTTCTCCGGCGGGACAAGACACTGTACGAAGAAAGGATGGAACCATGAGTCTCAAATGGATTGGTGCTTTTTTGATTATGAGCGGGTGCGGTCTGATCGGTTTTTCAATCAGTGCGGCCTACAGGCGGCAGGAGCGTGAACTGCGTGAGTTGATCAGCGCAATGGAGTATATGACCTGCGAGCTCCGGTACAAAATGACTCCGCTGCCGGAAATGTGCCGTCAGGCTGGCATAGAACGCAGCGGCATTGTGGGCAGACTGCTGACCAACCTTGCAAATGAACTGGATTCCCAGGTCTCGCCGGATGTTCAAAGCTGTCTGGCAGTGGCGGCGGCGACAGCAGGACCGCTTCCCAACCGGATTCAGGAGGCAATATGCATTCTCGGCGCGTCCCTTGGACGGTTTGATCTGGATGGCCAGCTTCAGGGAATGGAATCAGTACGCGGGTTTTGCAGGGATCAGTTGGAAAGAATGTCTGCCAATCGGGATGTCAGACTTCGCAGCTACCAGACCTTGGGACTTTGCGCCGGAGCAGCGCTGGCAATTCTGTTCGTGTAAGTATGGATATTGATCTGGTGTTTAAGATCGCAGCTATTGGCATCATTGTTTCGATTCTCAATCAGGTTTTGTCCCGCTCCGGGCGGGATGAACAGGCAACGATGACCACGCTGGCGGGGCTGGTGGTCGTACTGATGATGCTGGCGCAGAAAATAGCCGATCTTTTCGATCTGGTCAAAGCACTCTTCAAATTCTGATGACGCTGTATTTACAGGCTTGTGGCGCAGTCCTTCTGACTGCGATTTTGGTACTGACATTAAAACACAACAACAGTGAAATCGGAACAGTGCTGGCTATTTTTGCCTGCTGCATGGTTGCGCTTGCGGCGATGCACTATCTGGAGCCGGTTGTGGATTTTTTGCAGGCGCTGGAAGATCTGGGCGGGCTTGACAGAAATATGACCGCAACACTTCTGAAAGCAGCCGGAATCGGTATGGTGACTGAGATTGCAGGACTGGTCTGCAAGGATGCCGGAAACGAATCCCTGGGGAAAGTGATGCAGCTGCTTGGAACATCCGTGATTTTATGGCTGTCCATGCCGCTTCTGACCGCTTTGATTGAATTGCTGCAAAAGATACTGGGGGAGCTATGAGAAGGTTTTTCATCGTTGTGATTCTGATGTCTGTATTGATTGTCCCGGTCCATGCACAGGAACTGCATGCGCCAACGGTTCCCAAACGCGTTGAGAAATTCATGCCAGATGATCAGGAGAATTTTGCACAGGGGTTTTGGAAAGTTCTTCGTGAAGCGCTCCTGAGTATTCGCCCTGACTTGAAGGAGGCAGCATCTGTTTGCCTGAGTATCGCCGTTGTTGTGATGTCCATATCCCTGCTTCGAACCTTTCCCGGCACATCGGAAAGAACGGTGAATCTTGCAGGCAGTATTGGGATTTCACTGGCACTGTTGCGCTCTGCCAATTCTCTTGTAAATCTGGCAGCTTCAACGGTGGCAGAAATCAGCGAATACGGGAAACTGCTGCTTCCGGTTATGACTGCAGCCATGGCAGGGCAGGGGGGTGTCAGTTCCTCTGCTGCGCTCTATGCCGGGACAGCGCTGTTTGACGCGCTTCTGACTTCTGTGGTCAAAAACTTCCTGACGCCGATGGTTTATCTGTTTCTGATTCTTGCGGTGGCAAGCAGCGCCATCGGTGAGGAAATGCTGAAAAAGATCCGGGATTTCATGAAATGGGCCATGACATGGACCTTGAAAACAATCCTGTATATTTACACGGGCTACATCAGCATCACGGGAGTTGTCAGCGGTACCACCGATGCTGCGGCATTGAAAGCTGCAAAGGTTACCATCTCCAGTGTTGTGCCGGTGGTTGGTGGTATTCTCTCCGATGCATCGGAAGCGATTCTGGTTGGGGCCGGTGCGGTTAAGAATACCGCAGGTATCTATGGCATGTTTGCCATCATCGCAATCTGGATTGAGCCGTTCCTGCAGATCGGTGCACATTATTTGCTTCTGAAGGCCACAGGGGCGGCTTGTGCCATCTTTGCCAATAAGGAGAACATGGAACTGATCCAGGATTTTTCCTCCGCTATGGGATTGCTGCTGGCTATGACAGGTACCATTTGTCTGATGCTGCTGATCAGTCTCGTATGCTATTTGAGAGGAGTTGGATAAATGGAAGCGATCGGAAGATACATCCTTTCTGTCACAGTAGCATCCATACTGCTTGCAATCGCCCAGACACTGGCTGGAAAGAAAGGGAGCAGTGCTGCCCTGGTTCGACTGATTGGTGGATTGTTTTTAGCCTTTACGGTCATCAGGCCATTGGCAGATGTGGATTTGGATGCTGCCTTTGATACACCCTGGGATTTTGTGCAGCAGGGGAGTGACATTGCGGCGCAGGGTGAGCAGATTACCCGGGAGAAACTTCAGAGCATCATAAAGCAGCGCTGTGAGGCATATATCTTGGACAGAGCCAACGCGCTGCACGCGCAGCTGGAAGTGGAGGTGACGCTGAGGCAGGATGATATACCGGTCCCCACCGCTGTACAGCTGCGTGGAAGTGTTTCACCATACGCGAAAATGAGCCTTCAGGCGTGGTTGTCAGATGATATGGGTATACCGAAGGAGAATCAGAAATGGATCGGTTAGCAATTACAGCCAGACTGAAAGAATTTTGGGGAAAGTACAAATTCGTGTTGTTGATCCTGCTGGTTGGCATTATTTTTATGTCCCTTCCGGAAGCCGGAGATCGACAGAAGCCGGAGGAGCGCATCATCACGGAGGATGTCCCGGTGAATCATGCTCAGGAATTGGAAGAAATCCTAAGCCAGATTGCCGGAGTCGGTAAGGTGAAAGTCCTGTTGACAGAGGCAGAAGGAGCCGAGACGGTCTATCAAACGGATACCGATCATTCCACATCGTCAGATTCCGATAGCCTGCGAATCGAAACGGTCATCATCTCAGATTCCGGCCGGGCCGAGAGTGGACTGGTTCGTACAGTCACACCACCAAAATACCTTGGCGCAATCATTGTCTGTCAGGGTGGAGATCAACCGGTTCTGAAACTGAGCATTGTGGAAGCGGTTTCCAATGCTACCGGAATCAGCAGTGATCGGATCACCGTATTGAAAATGAAATGAATGGGAGGCATTTTTATGAAAATTTGGAAAAAGAACCTGGTGGCTGCCGCTATACTTGTGACGGTTTGCGCTGGCATCTACGTAAACTGGCTATATACAGAACAAAGTATGCCCAAAGATCTGACTGATACCCTGGATGCAGAAAAAGTCATGTCCGACGATGCGCTGATTTTGCGTGATGACGGAACACTCCTTGCCGATTCCCAGGTAAATACCGCAACAGACTATTTCGCAGCCGTCAGATTATCCCGGCAGCAGGCACGTGACAGTGCCTTGAATCTGCTGCAGGATGCCGCGGTTAATTCAGATCAGACCAAAGCCGAGGAATCCGCTGCCGAGCTGGAAGAAATCGTCCAGACGGCGCTGACGGAAGCACAGATTGAAAGCCTGATTATCGCAAAAGGTTACGCGGATTGCGTCGCCTATATGAGCAGCTCCGGAATTTCCGTGGCCGTATCCGCGCCGGAGGGCGGATTGAAACAGGAGGATGTGGCAGTGATTGCGGATATCGTTATGTCACAGTCAGAATATACGTTCGCCGACATTCGTGTTGTAGAAGTACCATAATGCATTCCCCGAAGGTAACTTCGGGGTTTTTCTTTTGCCGGTGCAGAAAACAGTTGTATTCTTTTGGTATTTGTGGTACAATACCAGAAAGTGTGCCGTGTTCTCAAAGCCACGGCGAGTTTGAGGAGGTTTTTTCTATGGCCGATAATAAGCATTACATTACGCAGGTTCAGGAAAACGGCAATGTAATGATTTCCGAGGATGTGGTTGCCGCCATTGTTACCCACGCCGTACTGGAAGTTGAAGGCGTCGAAGCTCTGCATACCCGTAAGAGCTGGAGTGGCAAGAATATGGAGATTGCGATTGCGGAGGACAACTCCCTGAGCATTGACTGCAATCTGGTTGTCAAGTATGGCTACAGTGTGATTGATGTGGCAAAGGCTGCTCAGAACGCGATTACTTCTGCCGTGGAATCCATGACCGGCGTGAAAGTCACGCAGGTGAATGTGAACGTCTGCCACATTGCGCGACAGTAAAAGGGCTTGATTATGACAAGAGGAAATGCCAGAGAACTGGCAGTACATTTGATTTATGGCCGTGAATTCACCGGCGAAGAGCCCAACACAGTTGTACAGACACGACTGGATCGGGAGTATTACAGCAAGCTCTCTGCTGAAAATGACATCTACGAAGAACGACCCAGCCGTGTTCAGCGTGCCTATATCGATACTGTCACGTCCGGTGTCGCCAGCCGTGAGGATGACCTGAACGCAACAATTCAGAAGTTCTCCATTGGTTGGGATGTCAAGCGAATCTCCAGGCTGACCCGCTGCGTGATGCAGCTGGCAATCTACGAGATTCTGTACGTAGAGGATGTTCCCGTCGGTGTTGCCATCTCTGAAGCGGTGCGCATTGCAAAAAAATATGACGGTGATGATACGGGTGCTTTTGTCAACGGCATTCTGGGTGCATTTGCCCGGAGTCTGAATGCTGAAAAGGCAGAGGATTCTGCCCAATGAGCGTCATCGGTATTGATACCAGCAATTACACGACCTCGATTGCCTGCTTTGATGGGAAGTCCGGTGTGAATTGCTCCAAGCTTCTGCCTGTGAAGCAGGGAGAGCTTGGCCTGCGTCAATCCGATGCAGTATTTGCGCATATTAAAAGCCTGCCGGAGCTTTCCGGCAGGCTGTTTTCCGATCTTCAGATGGAGCATATTGCCGCAGTGGGGGTCAGTACCCGCCCGCGTGCGGTGGAAGGCAGCTATATGCCCTGCTTCATGGTTGGCTACTCCCACGCAAAGCTGATTGCGGATATGATGAAGGTGCCTCTGGTTGAAGTTTCACATCAGCAGGGGCATGTGGCGGCCTCTCTTTGGAGTGCTGGCCATCTGGAACTCATGGATGAACCGCACCTTGCATGGCACCTTTCCGGAGGTACCACAGAATTGCTTTTGGTGGAGCCGGAAGGTAAAAATGTCCGATGCACCAGGATCGGTGGTACCACGGATATTTCTGCAGGCCAGCTGATCGACCGTACCGGCCAGCTCCTGGAACTTCCGTTTCCATCCGGCAAACACATTGATGCGTTAAGTGCGAATGCACAGATGAAGGATACCTTTCAGGTGAAGTGCCATGGACTGGAGTTTTCTCTGTCCGGTGTCCAGAATAAAGTGCAGCAGTTTCATGATAAGCATGGGGCTGCGGAAGAAACTGCTGCCTTTGCCCTGCGGTGTGTTGCCGGTGCTGTCTGTAAGGCGACGGAAAATGCGCGGAAGGTATACCCGGGAATGGCAGTCGTGTTTTCTGGCGGTGTTGCGTCCAATTCCATGCTGCGCCGTCTGGCAGCACAATTTGACCCGATTTTTTCACAGCCCCAGTTTTCTACCGACAATGCCATGGGCGTTGCGGTGCTCGCCCATCGGGCCTTGGAGGAATGATGATGTCACAGCAGGTTCTGTCCATCTCCCAACTGAATGACTATATTCGCGGCAAACTGGATGCTGACGGACTGTTAAACGCAATTGCAGTTCGAGGCGAGATCAGTAATTACAAGGTCTACCCATCCGGACACCACTATTTTACTCTGAAGGATGAAAACTCCGCTCTGAAGTGCGTGATGTTCAAGGGAAATGCCATCAGACTGCGGTTTCGCCCAGATAATGGCGTCAAAGTTATCGCCATGGGTAAGATTTCTGTCTATCCCAGAGATGGTGTTTATCAGCTCTACTGCACTTCCATGGCCATGGATGGCATCGGAGACCTGTATGCTGCCTTTGAGCAGCTCAAAGCCAAACTGGCAGCGCAGGGGCTGTTCGATCAGGCACACAAAAAACCGATTCCCAAGTACCCCGGCACCATCGGTATTATCACCAGTTCCGCCGGTGCTGCGATTCACGATATGCTGCGCATCCTGAGAAAGCGTTATCCGCTGACACAGATTCGGCTGCTGCCGGTGCGTGTACAGGGTGCGGAAGCACCCGGTGAGATTGCCGCAGCCATCCGATATGCCAATTTCCATCAACTGGCTGATCTCTTGATTGTTGGCCGTGGCGGCGGTTCGATCGAGGATCTGTGGGCTTTCAATGATGAGCGGGTTGCCTATGCCATTTATGAATCAGAGATTCCCGTTATTTCCGCTGTCGGCCATGAACCGGATGTGACCATCTCCGATTTCGTGGCGGATCTGCGTGCTGCGACCCCATCCAATGCGGCTGAGCTTGCTGTTCAGGATCGACAGGCTCTGGAACAAAATCTGGATGCGATGTCCGCTGCCATGGCAACAGCGCTTGTACGGCTGCTGAAAGCATCCAGGAAGCATCTTGAGGTACTGAGCAACTCGCCTTCACTGAAAAGTCCTGTTGTGTATCTTCAGCAGCGGCAGAAGAGTCTTCAATTACTGCAAAACCGCCTTGTTGCAGCTGAAAATCAGTGTATTGGCCGCAATAGTCAGCGCTACATTGCACTGACTGCCAAACTTGATGCCATGAGTCCACTGAAAGTATTGACCCGTGGCTACGCCATGGCTCAAAAAGAGAATGGTGAAGTGGTACGGTCGGTATCACAGGTTGTTCCCGGAGAGCAGGTCAATGTGATTTTTTGCGATGGAAAGCTGCAAACAACCGTGACGGATGTAAAGGAGAATGGGAAATGAACGAGACCAACAAGACCTTTGAGCAGAATATGACCCGTTTGGAGCAGATTGTCCGTTCCATGGAGCGGGGTGATGTGCCGCTGGAGGAATCCCTGAAGCTGTTTCAGGAAGGAACGGAGCTTGTCCGCAGCTGTAATAAGCTGCTGGAAGAAGCGGAGCTTCAGGTGAAGAAAATTATGACGGCACCCGACGGAAGCCCCGTGGAGGAGGATTTCATCGATGAATGAGCTGGTGGAGCGGAGGAACAGGGAATACAGAGAATTTATCGAAAAGTACCTGAAGAACTATTTTTTGCCATTCAGGAAGCTTCCACAGAAGCAGCTTTTCGAAGCCATGGACTACAGCCTCAACGCCGGCGGCAAGCGCCTGCGTCCAATCTTAACCATGGAATTTTGCAGACTGTGCTGCGGAGACTGGCGCAGGGCTGCACCTTTTGCCAGTGCTGTGGAAATGATTCATACATACAGCCTGATTCACGACGATCTGCCCTGTATGGATAACGACGACTTTCGTCGTGGCCGTCCTACCAATCACAAGGTTTATGGTGAAGCTATGGCGATTCTGGCAGGTGATGCGTTGCTGACAGATGCCTTTACAGTGGCAGCATCACAAAAGCTGGATGATCCAGGGATGCTTGCGCTGGGTATCGGCGTTTTGGGAGAGAATGCCGGCTCACTCGGTATGGTGGGCGGTCAGGTGCTGGACATCAGCAGTGAGACACGTCAGCTGACGGAGCAGGAGGTTCTGGACATCCAGTCCCGTAAAACAGGCGCGCTGATCAATGCGGCCTGTGTTCTGGGTGTCATTGCCGGCGGCGGTGGGGAAGCTAAAATTGCCGCGGCTGCCCAGTACGCTGCGGGTATCGGTCTTGCGTTCCAGATTCGCGACGATATGCTGGATGTGATTGGAACTGCGGAGGAAATGGGGAAGGGCGTTGGCACTGATGCCGCGAAAAACACCTTCGTTAAGCTCTACGGCCTTGAAACCTGTGAAAAACTGGTTCAGAAATACACGGAGCTTGCCATCCAGGCATTGGATGTGTTCGAAGATACCGAATATCTGATTGCACTTGCCAGAGAACTGACCGGGAGAACCGTATGAGAAGCCAGAGTCCCTGACAATCCGCCGCGGACTTTGCGCCCTGCGGTAGAATACTTCATACAACTGTGTTGAAATTATATCAATAATTCAGGAGGCGTTGCATATGAAAAAGGAAGTCAATGCATTTGACTATGCGGGACTCATCTGTGAGAGCATGAAAAAGGGAATCCTGCTGACAACCAAGGCGGGGGATAAGGTCAATACCATGACAATCGGCTGGGGCACCATCGGTATCGAGTGGGGAAGACCTGTCTTTGTGGCCTATGTTCGCGAGGGGCGCTATACCCGCCGGATGATCGACGAAAGCGGTGAATTCACCGTCAACATTCCTTACGGCGATGTGGACAGCAGGATTCTTGGCTTCTGCGGCACAAAGTCCGGACGGGATACGGACAAGATCGCACAGTTGGGTCTTGATCTGGTCGATTCCTCCGTGGTGAATGTACCTGGTATCAGGCAACTGCCTCTGACACTGGAGTGCAAAGTGCTCTGCCGCCACGTCCAGAACATTCCCATGCTGCCGGATCAGATTCTGAATCGCTACTATCCCAAGGGCGTGGACAGTTCCATCTCCGGCGCAAACGCGGATTTCCATATCGCATATTATGGTGAAATCGTCAACGCATATCTGATTACCGACTGATGCCATACGGAAAAATGACCTGAAAACAGGTCGTTTTTCTATTTTGGCGAATATCTTTCGAATTATGCCGCACGTTGTCGCATGCGTTCTCATAAGATGACATGAAACAAGTGTTTCGAATTCATTTGATTGGAGGAACGAGTTTTGCGGCGTAATCAGAAACCGCGGCGCGGCTGTGAAGGGAAACTTCCCGCAATGGCACCGCTGGCCAATCCCTATGTACCTTTTCAGATGGAGAATCCCCCCAAATATGATGCACGGCACGGCATCATCCGTGGTACACTGTATCCCGGGCTTGATCTGCCTTTTATGGGGATGGTAAACAAATGCAAGCTGCCCATAACCATGAAAACAGAGCTGCAGGCACTTGCTTTTGCCATACAGGAACTGGCTCTGTATCTGGACACACACCGGGATGATCAGGAAGCACTGGAGCTATACCAAAGCTATCAGGAAATGTACCACAAATGCATGAAAGAATATACAAAAAATTGTCAACCTCTGAACCATCGCACTCCCACCACGGGTTCCTGCTATCGATGGCTGGATGAACCATGGCCCTGGGAGTACGCGGCAAACAAGGAGGTATAACCATGTTCCTGTATGACAAAAAGCTGCAATACCCAGTGAAGATCGAACGGCCAAATCCGAAGCTTGCTTCCATCATCATTTCTCAGTACGGCGGACCTGACGGGGAGTTGGGCGCATCGCTGCGCTATCTCTCGCAGCGCTACTCCATGCCCTTTGATGAATTGAAAGGGCTGCTCACAGACATCGGTACGGAGGAACTGGGTCATTTGGAGATGATCGGTGCCATTGTTCATCAGCTGACCCGAAATCTGAAGGATTCCCAGATTCAGGATTCAGCCTTTGCGCCTTACTTCGTGGACCATACTGCCGGTGTTTTCCCAACCGCTGCATCCGGGTTCCCATGGACTGCTGCAAGCATGCAGGTTAAGGGTGACCCAATGGCTGATCTTGTGGAGGATCTCGCGGCAGAGCAGAAAGCCAGAGTGACCTATGACAACATCCTGAGACTTTCTGATGATCCGGACGTGAATAATGTCATCAAATTCCTGCGAGAGCGGGAGATTGTCCACTTCCAGCGCTTTGGAGAGGCTGCGGAATTGCTGCGCCAAAAGCTGAATCAAAAAAATGTTTACTGTATGAACCCTGCCTTTGATCTGTAAAAGGAATTCCCCGGCGCGCCGGGGAATTTACATATGGACAAATTCACCGGCCATTTCCGGTTCAAATTCTCCTCATGGGTGCATAGAAATATGCTGAGGTGTTATCTATGAGGATCAGAAGAGTCGCATCCATTTTACTGTTCTATTGTTTGGTCGTGAGCATTTTTTTAGCGGCCGCCTACTGGGGCAGCAAAGCTACTGATGTGATCGCCAGAAGAATCCCGATGACAAGAAACCACACAATCATTATCGATGCAGGCCACGGCGGTGAAGACGGAGGAGCAACCTCCTGCACCGGAAAGCTGGAAAGTGTTTACAATTTGGAGATTGCACGAAAACTCAACGATCTGATGCACCTGCTCGGGTTACATACGAAAATGGTTCGCACATCAGATACTTCGGTTTACACCCAAGGCAACAGCATTGCTGAAAAGAAGGTATCAGATCTGAATTACCGCGTGAAGCTTGTCAATGAAACGGAGAATGCCATTTTGGTGAGCATCCACCAGAACACGTTTCCGGACGGACAATACCGCGGAGCACAGGTTTTTTACGCACCGAAAGGGGAGGGGAAGGACTTGGCCGAACAACTCCAGACAGCCCTGGTGCAAACCCTGAATCCGGGCAGCAACCGCCGCAGCAAGCGTGCCGATGGCGTTTATCTGATGGAGCATATCCAGAAAACCGGTGTTCTTGTGGAGTGTGGCTTCCTGTCAAATGCAGAGGAAGAAGCAAACCTGCGCAGTGAAGATTACCAGAAAAAGCTGGTATGCGTCATTGCAGCAACGGTTTTCAATTTTCTTGACGGGTGAACAAATGATTGATATAATAGAAAAAACAAGATAAGGAGCGTCCACCATGGCAAAGACGAAAACTATTTTTTTCTGCACGGAATGTGGCAGCGAATATCCGAAATGGCAGGGCAGATGCCCGGCCTGCGGTGCATGGAATACCATGCAGGAACATATTGTAAAACCTTCCGCCGTAGGAAAAGCAGAATCTGCACCGATTGGAAAGAGCCGGAAGCCCCAACCCATCTGTCAGGTCGACAGTGAAAGCGAAATCCGCTTTTCCACCGGCATGGGTGAACTGGATCGTGTTCTTGGTGGCGGCGCTGTAGCAGGCAGCCTGGTCCTTGTAGGCGGTGCTCCGGGTATCGGTAAGTCGACATTGCTGCTGCAGATCTGCAATCGACTGTGCGAAGAACGAAAAGTGCTTTACATCTCCGGTGAGGAAAGTGAACGCCAACTGAAGCTGCGCGCACAGCGTTTGCGTGTGTCTCCTGCGGCGCTGTTTATCCTCTCAGAAACACGCCTGACGGACATTCTGCAATCTGCGGAGGAAATCCAGCCTGATATCTTGATTATAGACTCTATACAGACACTTTATCACGAACAAAACGAATCCTCACCCGGTAGTGTCTCACAGGTTAAGGATTGTACGATGGCATTGATGCAGCTGTCCAAGAGCCAGGGAATCACGGTTTTTGTAGTCGGACATATCAACAAAGACGGCAATATTGCAGGCCCGAAGGTACTGGAACATATGGTAGACTGCGTCCTGTATTTTGAAGGCGACCCCAATTCTTCCTATCGATTGCTGCGTGCAGCCAAGAACCGCTTTGGTTCCACAAACGAGATTGGTGTCTTTGAAATGGCGGATCAAGGATTGATCGAAGTACCAAACCCATCACAGATGCTTCTGGAAGGACGTCCGGAAAGTGCCAGCGGCACCTGTGTGGCCTGTGTCATGGAAGGAACCAGACCAATCCTCGCAGAAGTGCAGGCACTTGTGACCAAAACCACCTTCAATGTACCCCGCAGGGCATCGGATGGTTTTGACTTTAATCGGGCAGTGCTACTCATGGCTGTGACAGAAAAGCGCGCCGGATTGAAGCTGAATATGTTTGATGCCTATATCAATGTCATCGGAGGCCTGCGCTTGGATGAGCCGGGGGCAGATCTGCCGGTCGTTCTGGCTGTTGCTTCTTCCTATCGGGATCAGGTGATCGACAGCGGATTGGTCGCAATTGGAGAAGTGGGGCTGACCGGTGAAATTCGATCCGTTTCCAATATGAATCAGCGTCTCAGTGAAGTGGCAAGACTTGGCTTCAGCAAGTGCATTATTCCCAGAAACGGCTCCGAAAAGCTGGATATCCCCGCAGAACTAACCGTATACCGCGTCCGCAATATCTGTGAAGCTATTGAAACTGCACTGTAAAGGAGATCATGATGTTAAACAAGCAGACACAAAACGAACTTATTAGCAGGGGTCGCGCATTTATGCGTGGATACCGGGATGATGACCCATATATGGAGGATTTTGAGTCCGATCAGGACTTGAAGCTGCCCCAGCCGCCTTTGGTGAAAGCGCCTATGACCGCAGACGATCACCGCATCGTGCTGACCAAGGATTTCTCCGAGCTTCCCATGCTGCACAATCTGCGGCAGCTGCTAAGCAGCCGCCGCAGCGCCAGAATCTATACGCAGGAGGAAATGACCCTCACGCAGCTTTCATTTCTGCTGTGGGCATGTCAGGGCATCAAATCTATTCGCGGCAAATCCTATGCAACGCTGCGAACTGTCCCCAGCGGCGGCGCGCGGCATCCCTTTGAAACATACCTGATGGTTCGCAAAGTCGAAGGATTAAAACCCGGCGCATACCACTATCTTCCAATGGAACACGCATTGGAGTTTCTGCATGACGTAGACGAAATGGACACTCAAATCAGCGATTCTCTTTGCGGGCAAAGCTGGGCTGCAAAAGCAAATGTTGTGTTCTATTGGTCCATGGTACCATATCGGGCGGAGTGGCGTTACGGTATTTACGCGCACCGTACGGCGCTGATGGATGCCGGGCATATGGGTGAAAACCTGTATCTTGCCTGCACCGGTATCGGTCTTGGCTGCTGTGCCATTGGTGCATTCCGTGATGATCTGTGCAATCAACTGTTTTCTCTGAACGGTGAGGATGAATTCATGCTCTATGTCGTCCCGGTCGGCACGGTCCGAAGCTGCGACAAGGCGGATGAACAGGCTTTTTATAAATTCGTTGAGGACGAAGGTCTATAAGAAAAGGAGATCGGGTGACCGATCTCCTTTTCATGTTGCAAAACAGGGAAGGGAAGTAGCATCAGATCAACAGACCAAGCAGAAAACCGATTATGATCCCCGCTACGCCAACAAGTGCAAATTCCACGGGATTTCTCAGATATTTTACACGAATGATCTTCTTCACGCGCGGCACTTCCACAAGCTTTTCAACCTCGACAATCCGTTCAACCTCTACGATCTTCTCGACCGGAACCGGTTTTTCGACAATATTGTCCACCTTTTGAACAACGGTGACCACTTCCGGAGGTGACTTTAGCGTTGCATGACGTCCGGTTGCAAGATATTCCGTGTCTGTATTCAGTAAATCCGCCAGTTGGATCAGCTTTATCGTGTCAGGTTCCGTCTGGTCATTCTCCCATTTACTGACCGCCTGACGGGAGACACCCAAGGCTTTGGCGATCTGAACCTGCGAGATATTCTGCTGTTTTCGAAGTTCAGCAATTCGTTCACCAATAGACAAGAAAACACCACCATTAGCATGATTTATACGTCAACTATAGGTTGCATATGGAATAATATCACATCATTCTGAGAAATCCAACTTGGAAAGCGGATTTGCTTCCGCAGCAATTTTCAGCTCTGTATTCTCAATATGGGTATATATTTGCGTGGTATTCAGATTCTCGTGGCCAAGAACCTCCTGCACCGTTTTCACATCTACTCCGCCTGACAACATCATTGTTGCAGCCGTGTGACGCAGCTTATGTGCAGAGAATTGGGTGGAATCCAAGCCTGCTTGAAGCAGAGCCTTTTTTACCAAACGGTGAACCGCCGTGACGCTAATCCGGTTGCTGTCTCGGGAGCCAAAGAGCGCTTTGTTATCCGAAAGTACCTGTTTGTTACGTTCCGGCAGATAGGCATCAATCGCCTTTCGGCAAGCAGAACCAAAATACACAAAACGTTCCTTGTTTCCTTTGCCCACCACACGTATGCGATCTTCATATACATCCGTCAGATTGAGACCCACAAGCTCGCTGCGACGGATACCGCAATTGAGAAAAAGCATCAGAATCGCATAATCACGTTTCTCATTTGGCCCGGAAACTGCCTGTAAAAGTGCCGCAGATTGCTCTAAAGTAAGGTATTTTGGTAAGCTTTTGCGCAATTTTGGATACTCCAGATCTGCTACAGGGTTTTCCTGCAGTTGTTTGGTACGCACAGTCAAATATTTATAGAAGGATTTGATCGCGGAGAGCTTTCGTGCTCGGGCAGCAGGGGAGATGCCATAGTCAGGGGCAGGGGAGTCCGGGTCTGGATTGCGGTCGTTTGCAAGGTAGGAGAGGAAGTCAAAGATCTCAGATGTTGTGATCTGGCGGATAAAGTCTAAATCCACATCCCTGATAGGAATATCATCCAGCCTCGTATGGATGGGCATGTCACTGCGCATAAGTTTAATAAAGCGAAGAAACATCCGCAGATCCAGATAGTATTCTGAAACTGTCAGTTGTGATTGGCCTTTGATCGACTCGTGATAAGCCAAAAAATCTCTTAGAATATTTGGGCAATCGCTGTATCTTTGCATATTTATTCCTCCGGAATCACGCCGCGTTCCTGCGCCAGCATCCATTCAAAGGTTTCTTTCTCAAATGCCCGGTAAAATGCCAGACCATGATCCGCACCTTCAAGCACTGTAAACTTCCCAAAACCTCCGGAAACATTGATCATTTCCACATTTTTCGCCAAATATTGATGATACCATCGCTCAATGTCACCAACATCACCGGCAAATGTCCAGACAGGAACTTCAGCAGCCTTCAGATATTCAATATGTCCTTTTTGATGAGGGCTGCTGACAGGAACCGCGGCAGAAAAATAATTGCCATAAATACTGATCATATCCCAAACACCAATCGCACCGCGGCTGTGTCCGCAAATGATGATTTTGTCCGTATTTACACTGTATCGTTCTGACACGAAATCGATCAGTTCGATCAAAAGTTTGGGAATACTTCCGCTTGTCCAACTCTTTACACGGGTATTCGGTTCCAGAAGAAGGAACGGAAATTCCTCGCCATATATGGATCTGACAATATGGCAAAGCCCGGATTTAGGGAGTGATTCCGGCTGATTCACTTCGCCATCACCATGGAGATATACAATCAGCGGCATACCGATCGTAGCATTTTCCGGGATATGTACATAGTAGTTCAGATAGTCGCCATATTCATCACTATGGTAGGTGTCGAAAACAGAACCAGGCTTGTCAACAAGAGGTGGAATTGTTGGTTCAGGTGGATCGGTGGGTTCCGTTGGAATTGCTGCCTTTGCGAAAACGATACTCTTTAGCGGCTGCGTTTGACCGTGCAACATATGCGTGGCTGCAAGCTCAATTGTGTAATCAACCGGATGCACGATTTGAGGCAAAAAAACAACGGCTAATTCTGCAAACAGAAGTAGTGTGAGCACAATGAGCACGATTTTTTTCATAGTGTAATCACTCCTAACGGATTGCTTCAGAATCTTGAAATGCTTTGATCGCCTCGCTTGAAAGGCACTTACCCAAAAAACTGTGAAATCTTCGCTTCGAACGCAACAAAATTTTTATTTTGTTGCGTTCGTTTTCTGTAAGAGTATCATACGTTGTTTTACTTGTCAATACCCTTTTTCCCTTCCCTTTGTGCCTGGATGGACGGGATGCATATCATCCACTGCCGCGCAGTGCTGTCAAATGTTTGAAGATGACGGTGAACGTATCGAAAACAACACAATTCATAAGATTTCAGAGATTCAACGCTTATATTAAATCGACCGGTTTCTTTTGGAA
>JAQXNO010000111.1 GCA_029098045.1 Bacillota bacterium | reverse complement strand
AACATGGCCCCCTGACCTGCTTAGTAAGGGTATTATAGCAGGTCAAGGGGCTTTCGTCGATAGAATTTATGGAATTTGGGATAAAATGTAGTCCTGCCCGCCCACAGAGAACATCTTATTGCGGAAGATTCGGATATATATAGATCATCCATTCATCGTCCTGTGTGCGGTAGACAGTGGCCTTCTTTAATACCAGCTTCCACAGTCGATTCTTTTCCTCTACCGACAGGAGAGAATCGTGTTCCAATATATGCTGTGCCGTCGGGATCAACTGCGAGGACATTCTTTTCTTCTCGTCTCCCGCACTCTGCTGCCGCAGCAGATCTGCTTCAGAGGTCTGGAGCTGTTTGATTTCTTTTGCGCGTGATGCATTGCGCTTGGAAAACATCTCTACTGTAGAGCGGCACATGGCAGCCTGCATGGACTGCCGCTGTGTGCTGCCCATGCGGTACCGTCCCACATGGGAGGATCTGGCGGCGATGTTTGAAGGCTCCACAGCCAGCGGTGCAGAGCGGGCTTACAAGAAAGCAGTGCAAAAGCTGACGCAGCTGCTGATTGAAGATGGACTCTTTCACGCAATCGTGCTGATACTAGTTTTTCATAAAACGGTTCAATACCGTTTTATGAGACCGCGGTCCCGCGGTCAGCGGCATCGCCGCTAAAAAACGTAGTCCATACATTTCTCGCCGCCCCTGGCGGCCTGCGCGAACAGCGCAGGATAAAATGGTGTGAACCATTTTATCAAGAAATAGTATGATTGGACGCAGTGACAACCCTGACGGTTTTCTTTCACACTTTCTTTCCCTCCGAAACTTTCGGCAGGGAGGGTTTATTGACAGCCTGCGACGCTTACGCGTCTATCCCTTGTAACTTGCCAGGTAAACACAAACAAATCCTCCATATGATCGCTGTGTGATCATATGGAGGATTCACTGTCTTATGGACACCCGGCTATTCCCAGGACGGTTTGAGTCGTTTTTTGAGAGGATTTACCTGTTATCTGCAAAGGCAGATA
This sequence comes from Bacillota bacterium, assembly GCA_029098045.1. Lineage (GTDB taxonomy): Bacteria > Bacillota > Clostridia > Oscillospirales > Oscillospiraceae > Faecousia. The sequence continues at coordinate 8,618 of JAQXNO010000111.1, read as the reverse complement.
ACAGATAAACCGGCTGGGTTTCAGCCTGTACCGATGCAGCGGGCTTCCCCGGAAGTGAAGATTTCTTCGCTTCGGCACATATTTGCACCGACCTTCCATGAATATCTGCGGATCCCTGATGGGGGCACGACGCACCCGGATACCCTTTTTTGAGGAAAAACCGCGAAAACACGCCGGAATCGGAAGCGCCCTCTGTACAAACCGTGCCATTTTGTGTATAATGGGGAACGTCAATTCCGGCGATTGCGAATCAGTATGGCTGTATTATACCAATTCCTTCAAACTTTTCAATTGACGGGACTAACGATTCTTACAAAATTCAACTTTATTTTTTGGTGGAATTCACTATGAAATTTGCGTTTTATACCCTCGGCTGCAAGACCAATCAGTACGAGACCCAGGCCATGGAGCGCCTTTTGCTGGATGCCGGTCATGAAATCGGCGCTTTTGAGGAAAATTGTGACGCCTACATCATCAACACCTGCTCCGTCACGGCGGTGGCGGATAAGAAAAACCGCGCCGTGATTCGCCGCTGCCGGAAGGCACACCCGGAGGCGGTTCTGGCCGTCTGCGGCTGCTACCCCCAGCACGCGGCGCAGACCCTGCGGGACATGGGCATTCAGGTCATCGGCGGCAGCGGCCACCGGGAGGATTTCCTGAAGCTGGTGACAGAGGCGGTGCAAAACTGTACCTGCGGCGAGAACGTGGACGACGCCCTGCGCCGCCGGGAATTCGAGGTGCTGCCTGCCGGCGGTCTGGAATCACGTACCCGCGCCATGGTAAAGGTGCAGGACGGCTGTGTCAATTTCTGCTCCTATTGCATCATCCCCTACACCCGGGGTCCCATCCGCTCCGCGCCTTTGGAGCTGGCGGTGGCGCAGTGTACCGATCTGGCCCGGCGAGGCTACCGGGAGATCGTGGTGACCGGCATTGAGATTGCCAGCTGGGGTGCGGATCTGCCCGGAAAGCCCCCTGTGACCGACCTGATCGAAGCGCTCTGTGCCGCGGTGCCCCGGGTGCGGGTGCGGCTCGGCAGTCTGGAGCCCCGGATCGTCACGGAGGACTTCTGCCTGCGGCTGAAAGCCTGCCCCAATCTGTGCCCCCAGTTCCATCTGTCCATGCAGTCGGGCTGCGATGCGGTGCTGCAGCGCATGAAGCGCAAATACGATACCGCCCGGTATCTGGAAAGTGTGAAGCTGCTGAAAACCCATTTCCCCGGCTGCGCCGTGACCACGGATATGATCGTGGCATTTCCCGGCGAAACGGAGGCGGAGTTTGCGCAGAGTCTGGATTTCATCCGCAAATGCGGCTTTGCGGATATGCATATTTTCCCCTATTCCCGCCGCCCGGGAACCCCTGCGGACAAAATGAGCGGCCAGCACAGCAACGAAACCAAGGAAACCCGCAGCCGCGCCGCCATTGCGGTGGCGGAAGAGATGAGCCGGGTCTACCGGGAAAACCTCATCGGCACCACCCAGGCGGTGCTCTTTGAGGAACAAAGCGGCGGCTTCTATACCGGCCACGCGCCCAATTATGTGAAGGTGTATGCAAAAGGGGAAAAGCTGCACAATGAGATTCGAAACGTCAGAATCACCGAAGTCTGTCAGGATGGGGTTCTGGCCGTCATCGAGGAATAAAACCCGCTGCCGCCGGGATATTTGACTTCCTGTGACCGGGTATGTTATAATCTTTTTTATGATACTGTTTTGGGAGATTTTTGCATGAAAACCCTGCTTCACATCTGCTGCGCGCCCTGCGCCAATCAACCCATAGACGTGCTGCGCCACGACAAAATCGAGGTCACCGGCTTCTGGTACAACCCCAATATCCATCCCTTCACGGAGTACCGCGCCCGCAGAAATTGCCTGCGGGAGTACGCACAGCAGATTGAACTGCCGCTTCTGGAGCGGGATGACTACGGCCTGCGTCCTTTCGTCCGGGAGGTGGCGCAGGACATTGACGGCCGCTGTGTCAAGTGCTACGGGATGCGCCTGTTTGAAACCGCCCGGCAGGCGGCGGAAGGGGGCTTCGACAGCTTTACCAGCTCCCTGTTTATCAGTCCCTATCAGAATCACGAGCTGATGCGCGACGTGGCGGAACGGGCAGCCGCGCAGTACGGTGTGACGTTTCTCTATCGGGACTTCAGACCCTATTTCCGGGACGGCCAGAATTTTGCCCGGGAGCACGGCTTTTATATGCAGAAATACTGCGGCTGCGTCTTTTCGGAGCAGGAACGGTATTTGAAACCGACGAAGATTATCCCATAATGGAGGATTTATGCGTAAATTTGAATTGATCGCGCCAACGTTGTTTGGCCTCGAAGGTCTGGCGGGAGATGAGCTGCGCCGGCTCGGCATGGAAAATGTCCGGGTGGAGGATCGCCGCGTTTTTTTCTCCGGCGATGAACAGGCGCTGGCAAAGGCCAATGTGTGCCTGCGCACCGGCGAGCGTGTGATGGTGGTGCTGGCCCGGTTTCCGGCCAAAAGCTTTGAGGAGCTGTTTCAGGGCGTCTACCACGCCAATCTGGAGGACTTTATCCCCAAAGACGGCCAGTTCCCGGTAAAGGGGCACTGCCTCAACTCCCAGCTGATGAGCGTTTCCGACTGTCAGGCCATCATCAAGAAAGCGGCCTCCAGACGGCTGGGTGAGAAGTACGGCGTTGCATGGCTCCCGGAGAGCGGCATCAAATTCCAGCTGCACTTCACCATTCTGAACGATCAGGTGACATTGTCTCTGGATACCTCCGGGAAGGGTCTGCACAAGCGGGGCTACCGGGCCGTGGGCAACGATGCGCCGCTGCACGAGACCCTGGCTGCCGGTATGATCCAGCTGACCCGCTACCGGGGCAGGGAATTCTTCTGGGACCCCTTCTGCGGCAGCGGCACCATCCCCATCGAGGCGGCGCTGATCGCCAAAAACCGGGCGCCCGGACTGAACCGCCGCTTTGCCGCCGAGGACTTCCCCTGGCTGCCCGCGGAGGTCTGGGCGCAGGCAAAAACCGAGGCAAGGGACAGGGAGTTCCGGGGAGACTATCACATTCTGGGCTCCGATTCCGACCCTGCCTGCGTTTCTCTGTCCATGGCCAATGCCCGCAAGGCCGGTGTTGCCGACTGCATCCGGTTCAAGGACGGCGACGCAACCAAAATGGATCTGCCTGCGGCCTCCGGCATTCTGGTCTGCAATCCGCCCTACGGCGAGCGCATGATGGAGCAGCAAAGCGCCCAGCGGCTATACGGCGCGCTGGGACGGCACCTGAAGTTTGCCAACGAATGGAAGAAATTCGTCATCACCTCCGAGCCGGAATTTGAGCACTACTTCGGCAGGCGCGCCGATAAAAAGCGCAAATTCTATAACGGCAAGATCAAGTGCGATTACTATATGTTTACGGACAATTGCAGAAAGAAGCGCGGAACATGAAACATCTTTTCATCATCAACCCTGCGGCCGGAAGCCGGGATCGCACCAAAGAATACAGCGTGATCATTCACGACATCTGCACCGCCAGAGATCTGGATTACAGGATTGAAGTGTCCGCAGCCCCCGGCGAGTGTGCCCGGATTGCCCGGGAAGCCGCACAGACCGGAGAGGAAGTGCGCATCTATGCCTGCGGCGGCGACGGTACCCTCAACGAAGTGGCATCCGGCGCGGCAGGCTGCCCCAATGCATCCGTGACGGTGCTCTCCAGCGGCAGCGGCAACGATTTTGTAAAGCTCTTTAACGAACCAAAGGCGTTCTTTGATCTGGAGCGGCTGATGGACGTGGAGGAGGCGCAGTTCGATCTGATCCGCTGCAACGATGACATTGCCCTGAACATCTGCTCCGTGGGGCTGGATGCCCGCATTGGCACGGACGTTGCCTCCTACAAGCGCATTCCGCTGCTGCAGGGCTTCCGTGCCTATGCCGCCTCCACGGTGGTCAATGTGATCCGGGGCATCGCGGAGCACTATGTGGTGGAAGTGAACGGAGAGACCATCGACGGGGAGCATACCTTCGTGTGTGTCTGCAACGGCAGATTCTATGGCGGCGGCTTCAACCCGGTGCCGGAGGCAGATCCGGCGGATGGGCTGCTGGATGTGCTGCTGGTGAAGAAGGTCTCCCGGCTGCAGGTGCCGGCCATCATCGGCAAGTATAAGAACGGCCGTTACAGGGAGCTGTCGGATCTGGTGCGCCATCTGCGTACCCGGGAACTGACGGTCCGCTGCGACAGGGAAACGCCCATCAATCTGGACGGCGAGCTGCGCATGGCGCAGGTGGTGAAGTTCAGCCTTGCGGAGGAAAAGCTGCGCTTTTTCTATCCCAGGGGGCTTACCTGGCGGCTGAAAGAACCAACAGGGGTTTTATAATCACAGCGCGGTGCTTCGGCACCGCGATTTTGCTTCCAATGGGGGAATCTGCCTCTTGGCGAATGGCGAAATCTGTGATATACTGTACCAAATGAGCGAAAGGATACAGCCATGGAACCAAAGAAAAGAAAAATTTCGCTGCTGACGACAGTACTGATCGTGATTGCGCTGGTGCTGGTTTTGGCGCTGATCGTCCTGACGGTGATCAGCATTCCAAAGGTGCTGCGCCAGAAAGAGGAAGCTGTCCCGAACGGACTGCAGGCTGTCACGCAGCCGCCCACGCAGCCACCGACGGAGCCGGAGCCCACCCTGCCGCCCCCGGATGAGAATCCCTTTGATGATCTGGATTTCCAGTACGAGGGCCGCTATCTGAAGCTGGAGGGCGGTGGAAGTATCACGGGCATTGACGTATCCTCCTGGCAGAAGGAGATCGACTGGGAGCAGGTTCGGGATTCCGGCGTGGAATTTGCCATGATCCGACTGGGATACAGGGGCTACGAATCGGGCAGCCTGAATATGGACAGCTATGCCGCCGCCAATCTGGAGGGCGCCATTGCCGCGGGACTGGATGTGGGCGTGTATTTCTTCTCACAGGCGCTGAATCCCGAGGAGGCGGAGGAAGAGGCCTACTATGTGGTGGAACTGCTGGAGCCATATAAAGCGCACATCACCATGCCGGTGGTCTACGACTGGGAGCACGTTGATAACGCGAGTGCCCGCACCAACGATATGCGCGACCCGGATATTCTGACGGACTGTACGCTGGCCTTCTGCCAGACCATCGAGGTGGCGGGCTACAAACCCATGGTCTATTTCAACCGCACCCAGTCCTGGAAATATCTGAACCTGAGCGAGCTGAAGGACTATGAATTCTGGCTGGCGGCCTATACCCAGCGGATGAAATACCCCTATAAAATCAGAATGTGGCAGTACACCAACAAGGGCAGCGTACCCGGCGTTGTAGGTGACTGCGATATCAACATCTATTTTCTGGAAACACCTGATACATAAACAAATCAGGAGCCGTCTCACGCACCGTGAGGCGGCTCCCTTTGCAATCAGAAGAAATTTGCAAGTGTCAGGCCATGACCATTGCCCATGGCTTCCAGATGCTGGGAGAGGTAGGCACAGGTGCTGCTGAAAGAGACGCAATCCCTGACCTTGGCATAGATCTCCAGCTGGGCGAAAAGACAGTCCCCCTTGTCGATGGGCTCATGGTCGGAAAGGGCGGAAAACAAAGGCTGCTTTTTGTCCCATTCTTCCCGGGTATCACGGATCAGCTGCCCGGCGCCGTCCCAATCCCCCTGCATCGCCAGTGTCGCTGCACGGCTGAGCTTTTCCGATTGTGCAAGATGGGTGCGCTCCATGAGGGTGCTGAGCCAGAGCCCCAGCGCCAAAAGCAGCACCAGCAGCGCGGCGCCAAACCAGATTCGCTTCATTTTTCCTGCTCCTTTCCCAGCCAGAACACATGCCCCGATTTGTCCACGGTCAGCAGCCAGGTACCGGCGATGCTGGCCCGATAGGTTCCCAGTATCTGATGCACCCAGTTTTCGTCCCTGGCAGCGTATTGCAGATTCTCCCGCAGGAGCTTCCCGTCACAGATCAGCGTCACGGGCAGGAAGCGATCCTTCGGACAGATGCCGGAATCCTTGGCCGAAGCGGGTATTTCACTGGGGTAGGGAAAGACCGAGAGGTTGCCGTTGGTCTCCAAAATGGCATACTGGACGGATTCAATGTCAAGCACATCCTTTTCCCGCAGATGGCCGGTCAGCTCATCCAGCGTGACCCGGGTGGCCCGCAGATTTTGCTGCAAAACGCGGCCGTTTTCAATGAGGATCACCGGCTTGCCGCACAGGAGCTTTCGCAGAAAGATGCTGCGCAGGGTCGCGCCGGAGAGCACCAGCTCCATGCCCAGCACCGTCAGCATGGGAACAAGCCCTCCGTAGAGGGGAAGCCCCTCATCCTGCATGGGAATGGCGGCCAGGTTTGCCAGCAGCATGGTCACCACGAATTCCGTGGGTTCCATCTGTCCAATCTGCCGCTTGCCCATGATGCGGACGCAGAAAATCAGGACAAGATAGAGCACGATGGTACGAATGTAGGATAAAATCAAATTCCCGTCACCTCGGGCATAGTATGCGCCGCAGGTGACGGGAATATCAATGCAAAATCCGCGGCTCCCGACCGCGGATTTTGCAACAAGATATAGAGGAGAGGAAAAATGAAAAAGTATTGAATCGTTTGACTTCATTCTACCGGGAAATTGTGAAGTAAAAAAGCGGGATTTTATTAAGTTTGTATGAAGTTGTGTGAAATATTTTGTATGGATTGCCAATACAGTCCAGTCCCGCGACCCGTACAAAGAAATTTTACAGAAGTTTGATTGTCTTTTCGTACGCCTGCGTGTTATGATAATGCGGAAAGGAGTTTTTGAACATGACCTATGAAGAAATCAGAAAGCACCCGGAAGTGAACGCGCTGCTGGAGCGGGGCAATCACAATCTGGGCGTGATGGGGTTTACCGACCACTCCATGAGCCACTGCGCGCTGGTCGCCGAGCGTGCTGCCCATATTCTGCGTACGCTGGGATATTCCGAGCATGAGGCAGAGCTGGCGAAAATCGCCGGCTGTATGCACGACATCGGCAACGCCATCAACCGTTCCCGTCACGCGGAGCTCGGCGCGCTGCTTGCAAACGACATTCTGAAGGAGATGGATATGCCCCTTGCGGATCGGATGGTGGTGATTGCCGCCATCGGCAATCACGATGAATCCACCGGCGGCGCGAAGGACGCGGTATCGGCGGCGCTGATTCTGGCGGACAAATCCGATGTGCGTCAGAACCGGGTGCGCACAAAGGACAAGGAAAAGTTTGACATCCACGACCGGGTGAACTATGCCGTCACGGGGCACAATCTGAGGGTGGACCCTGTTGAGAGGAAGATCGCGCTGAATTTGCAGATCGACGAGAGCGTCTGTACCATGTATGAGTACTTCGACATTTTTCTGGGCCGCATGATGATGTGCCGGGGCGCAGCCGAGATGCTGGGGGCGAAATTCCGGCTGACGGTCAACGGCGGCAAGGTGCTGTGAGGCGAATGACCAGAAATTCGAAGATTGCGTTGACTTTTGACCTGTAAAATGGTATCGTAGTGCCTTGAAAGAGAAAAATACGCCATGAGGAGATTGCTATGAGTTTTCAATATCTGGGTCTGACGGGACAGCTGGAACGCCATACGGTTACCGACGGGGAGATCGACCGCCAACTGCAGCGGCTGCAGCAGCAAAGCCCCCGCGTCGCTGTGATCACCGACCGCCCCACACAGCTGGGTGATGAGGTGGTGCTGGATTACGCGGGCTTCTGTGATGGAGAGCAGTTTGCAGGCGGCACGGCGGAGCGTCAGACGCTGGTGCTGGGCAGCGGCACCTTTATTCCCGGTTTCGAAGAGCAGCTGGTGGACAAGGTGCCCGGCGAGAAGGTGAACGTGCACGTGACCTTCCCGGAAAATTACCATGCCAAGGAGCTGGCCGGCAAGGCCGCCGAGTTCCGCTGCGTTGTCCACGAGATCCGCGTGAAGAAGCCCTATGAGCTGGACGACACCTTTGCCAGAGAAGTGGGCGGCTGCGATACATTGGAGGAAATGCGCCGGAAGCTGGGAGAGAGCCTGCAGGCCTATGCCGATGAGCAGGGGGAGATGGATCTGCAGGATCGCCTGCTGCGGCAGGCAGCCGAGACGCTGGAAATGGAGATTTCCGAAGAAGCGCTGAAGGATGCCGTGGAGGGGCAGATGCGAACCCTGCAGGCACAGCTGGCACAGCAGGGACTGACCATGCAGATGTACTGCTCTTTCATGAATACCACGGAGGAGAAGCTGCGTGAGGATGCCGTTCCCACCGCCAGAACCGCCTTGCAGATGCAGGCCGCCGTGGAGAAGATCACAGAGCTGGAAAAGCTGGAGGCGACCCAGGAAGAGATCGGTCAGGCCGTGGCGGTAATCTGCCGCCGCAACAACATGACTGTCGAACAGCTGAGGCCCTATTATGACGCGGAGTTTGAGACCGCTGTGATCCGCAGCATCATGATGAGCAAGGCCATGCGGCTGATTCGGGACGCCGCCCATGTGACGGAAATTGTCCGATAATCCATAGAAGACAAATAGAAGACAAGAAGACAAATAGAAGACAGTCCGAGGACCGCGGCCCGAATTTCGTGCCGCGGGCCGCGGACTGTCGATAAACCCTCCGATCCGAAAGCTTCGGAGGGAAAGATAGAGG
>JAQXNO010000110.1 GCA_029098045.1 Bacillota bacterium | reverse complement strand
TTCTTCAGCGTGTGTATGAGGAAAATCCCGTTTTGGAACAGGTGTCCCTGGGTGTTTCCTGCTCCAATGAATTGTCCATGGCAGATTCCTGTGTCATTGCGGCGCTGCGCAGCGGCGCGGTGGAGGTGAAGGCGGCTGCCTGCCCTGTCAATACCGCGTCCCTTGCAAGCGTTGCCCGGGTCATCAGCGCCCGGGGAGACAGCTTCGAAGCCGGAACCTCCGTTCATGTGGCGCAGCTCAGCCGCATAGTCAGCCAGATCACGTGGATGTGCCAGACCGGCCGCAGCAAGAATTCTCCCTTTGACAACGGCGTCCGGGACGATGATTCCGATATTTACCTGACCGCCCATGATGACATTGCCGGTGTTCTGAAGGTGGTGGAGCGCCTTGGCTATGATCTGTCCGAGGAGGACGGCATGAAGGTTTTCGAGGCATTCCAGAACATCGCTGCCAGAAAAGAAAAGGTCAGCGCCAAGGAGCTGGATGCCATCGTTGCTTCCGCTGCCATGCAGGTGCCGCCTACCTACGTTCTGGATACCTATGTGATTACCGCAGGCAACACCATTTCCTCCACCGCCCATCTGAAGCTGAACAGGGGCGACGCAAGACTGGAGGGCATCAGCATCGGCGACGGCCCCATCGACGCGGCGTTTCTTGCCATTGAAAGCATCACCGGCTGCCATTACGAACTGGATGATTTCCAGATTCAGGCGGTCACCGAAGGCCGTGAGGCCATGGGTCAGACCGTGGTCAAGCTCCGCAGCGGCGGCAAGCTCTACTCCGGCCGGGGCATCTCCACGGATATTGTGGGCGCCAGCATCCGTGCCTACTTAAGCGCTCTGAATAAAATTGTCTATGAGGAGGAAGAAGTATGAATCTCTCCTTTTCCACCCGCGGCTGGCCGGATTTGAGCTGGGAAGAAATGATGGAAACTGCCCTGGATATGGGCTTTAACGGCATCGAGGTTTACAACCTTCCCAAATTTGACCCCATGCTGGACCGCAGCGGTCCTTTCCACAAGTATCAGGCGGCGGCAACGGTGCGCACCCTGAAGGAAAAAAGACTGAAAATCCCCTGCTTTGATACCTCCTACGATCTGTCTGCCGGTATGGAGTGCCTGCCCTACCTGATGAACCTGATGGAGGTTGCCCACAATACACAGGTTCCCTATGTGGTGGCCTGTGCTCTGCAGGAAAAAGAGGAGCAGGTGCTTGAGAACCTGGCCGTTCTGCTGGAGAAGGCTCGGGAGCAGGAGGTCACCCTGCTTCTGAAGACCAGCGGCATCTACGCGGACACAGAAAGACTGCGCAAGGTGCTGGATCATTTCGCCTGCGACCAGCTGGGTGCTCTGTGGGATGTGCACCACACCTACCGGGACTTCGGCGAAAGCGGCGATACCACCATCAAGAATCTGGGCGCTTATGTCTGCCATGTCCACCTGCGTGACTCCGACGATGCAGGCGCCTATCAGCTCATCGGGGAAGGCACCATGCCCATGGCGGATGTGATGCGCGCACTCTCCTCCGTCAACTACGACGGCTTCCTCTCTTTGGAATGGAAGCCCGAATGGATGGAAGAGCTGCAGGATCGGGACGTGATTTTTCCCTACTTTGTCAACTACATGAACCACTTCATCAGCCCCCGGGGCATGAAGAAATCCCTGTACTTCAACCACGACGGAACGGGTCAGTACATCTGGAAAAAGGATGAGCTGATTGACCTGACCTTCTGCCAGGTGCTGGATCGTGTGGCGGAGGAATTCCCCGACCAGTATGCCTTTAAGTACACCACACTGGACTATACCCGTACCTATCAGGAGTTTCACCGGGATGTGGATTCCTTTGCCCGTGCTCTGGTGTCTTTGGGTGTCAAAGCCGGCAGCAAGGTGGCGGTCTGGGCGACCAATGTGCCTGCCTGGTATATCACCTTCTGGGCGGCCACCAAGATCGGCGCCGTGCTGGTGACCATGAATACCGCCTACAAGATCCACGAGGCGGAGTATCTGCTGCGCCAGTCCGACACCCATACGCTGGTGATGATTGAGTCCTGTCTGGATTCCGATTACCGGAAGATCATCAACGAGCTCTGTCCTGAAATCGCGTCTGCCAGACCCGGCGAGGCGCTGCACTGCAAGCGGCTGCCCTTCCTGCGCAATGTGATTACCGTGGGCTTCCGGCAGAACGGCTGTCTGACCTTCGACGAGGCCATGGCACGGAAGGATCTGGTCAGCGTCGAGCAGGTGGCACGTATGGCATCGGCGGTTCGGCCGGACGACGTGTGCAATATGCAGTACACTTCCGGCACCACCGGCTTCCCCAAGGGTGTCATGCTGACCCATTACAACGTGGTCAACAACGGCAAGTGCATCGGCGACCGCATGGGGCTGTCCACGGCCGACCGCATGATGATTCAGGTGCCCATGTTCCACTGCTTCGGCATGGTGCTGTCCATGACCTCTTCCATGACCCACGGCGCGACCCTGTGCCCGCTGCCCTATTTCTCCGCAAAAGCCTCTCTTGCCTGCATCAATCAGGAGCGGATCACCGCCTTTAACGGCGTCCCCACCATGTTCATCGCCATGTTCAACCACCCGGACTACCGCAAGACCGATTTTTCCCATATGCGTACCGGCATCATGGCCGGTGCCGGCTGCCCGCCGGAGCTGATGCGCCGTGCCGCACAGCCCGACGAGATGAATATGCGGGGCATCGTCAGCGTCTATGGTCAGACCGAGTCCGCCCCCGGCTCCACCATGTCCGCGTGGACAGATCCTCTGGACGTGCGCACCGATACGGTGGGCTATGCCTTCCCCCATGTGCGCTGCAAGATCATTGACCCCGAGACCGGTCTGGAGGTAGGACCCGGTGTCAACGGCGAGTTCTGCTCCAAGGGCTACAATACCATGAAGGGCTATTACAAGATGCCCCAGGCCACCAAGGACACGGTGGACGAAGAGGGATGGCTCCACTCCGGCGACCTTGCCTGCTATGATGAGCAGGGCAATTACCGCATCACCGGCCGGCTGAAGGATATGATCATCCGCGGCGGCGAGAATATCTATCCCAAGGAAATCGAAGAATTTATCTACACCCACCCCGCGGTGCAGGACGTGCAGGTCATCGGTGTGCCGGATAAGAAATACGGCGAAGAGATTCTGGCCTCCATCGTGCTGAAGGTACCCGGCTCCGTGACGCAGCAGGAGATGACGGATTACATCAAGGCCAGCATGGCACGGCATAAGGTGCCCCGGTACATCGAATTTGTGGATGCCTTCCCCATGAATGCGGCGGGCAAGGTGCTCAAATACAAGATGCGCGAGGACGCGGCAAGACGGCTGAATCTGGTTGGCGACGGCGCCGATACCGCCGGAAATCCCGGAAAATAATGAAAACCTCTGAATGACCCTTGACAGGGCTTCATTCAGAGGTTTTTCCTTTGAGAATCAGGGATGCCGCAATGGTCATGACACCGCTGATCAGCAGCTGTGTGTAATAGCTGATGCCGCGGCTTACCATCATGCCTGGCAGCACGAAGTCCTCGCCGAAGATGGGCAGGAAAATGTCAAGGAACAGATTCTCGCTGATGCCCATGCCGCCGGGAAGGGGGAGCATATCAGCTGCAACGGATATCATGGCCTGCAGATTGACGATGAGCGGCATGGAATGCCCCGACAGGCCGAAGGCACGATAGGTCAGCCATGTGATAAAAAAGAGAATGCAGCGCTGCAGCAGCGTTATCAAAAAGACGTGCACGATCACCACCGGGCGGGTGTGATAGAAGGAGGCAGCACCCCGATACTGATTCAGAACACGATCCAGACGCTCCTTTTTCTGCTGCATATTCCGAAGCGGATGGATGCGGTTCATAAGATTCAGAAAGAACGTGGCCAGATTCCGAACCAGCATCGGATCAAAGACCAGAAGAAGCAGTGCGGCGATACAGATTACATTCAGAGCCAGCCCCAGATACATGAGGGATTCTACCGGCTCCAGATAGACCATCAGCGAGGCGGGGCGGATCAGGAGCGTCACTGTGCCGATCACTACCAGCACCAGCTTATAGGTGATGGTCACGATGGCCAGCACCACCGTGGAAACAGCCACGGGGATGCCGTCTTTCCGCATGGTCACCACCTGCATGGGCTGACCGCCCGACGCGGAGGGGGTGATGCAGCTGTAGAAGAAGCCGACGAAGGAGTACAGGCAGCAGTGAAGAAGCCGGGCGCGGACACCGAGGATACGCATCAGGTAGAAGAGAATCACCGATTCACCGATGATGAACAGGAGCACACACAGAATGCTGGGGATGACATAGTGAAGATTTACGGTTGACAGGTGGTACAGGGTTTCGGACAGATCCGCCCCATGGAAAACCGACCAGAGGGTCAGACCAAATACAACCACCAGAAACAGCAGACTCAGCGTCTTCTTCAATTTTTGCCTCTTCAATGGGCCGCTCACCTCCTGCTTCCGAATTCCAATCGCATTTTTGATAGATTATGTCAGTATACCATTCTTTCGCGATTCTGTAAAGAGTCTGATTTGCCGTACCGGCAGCACTCTTTTGCCACGGCCGACACGGAAAAGACCCTTGCAAAGGAAAGATACATCGGGTATACTGAAATGAAAAATAGTACGGGAGGTTGATTCTTCTATGAGACGCTTTGAAGGATTCCAGAAGGGTGTCAATTTGGGCGGCTGGATTTCCCAGTTCGCCGTGTATGATCCGGTGCATTTCCGGACGTTTATCACAAAGGCGGATATTGCGTACATTGCCAGCCTTGGCTTTGACCATGTCCGTGTGCCTGTGGATTACAATGTTCTGGAGGATGAGGCGGGGAACCCGCTGGAAAGCGGATTTGACTATCTGCGCAATTGTCTGGCGTGGTGCAGGGAATACAATCTGAATATGCTGATTGACCTGCATGAGTGCTACGGCTATTCCTTCGATCCGCTGAAGAAGGATATGGATCGGAGCAGATTCTTCTATGACGATGCACTGCAGAACCGTTTTCTCAGACTCTGGCAGCGGATTGCGGAAGAATTCAAGGAGGAACCCGACCGCGTTGCCTTTGAACCGCTGAACGAGGTGGTGCTGTGGGAGGTGGCGGACGCATGGAATGCACTGATCCGCAGGTACATCGAAACGGTGCGTGCCATCGCCCCCAGACACTGGCTGGTGATCGGCGGTGTGTGCTACAACAGTGTGATGAGCGTGGAGCTGCTGGAAGCGCCCTATGATGACCGGGTCGTCTATAATTTCCACTGCTACGAGCCCATGATCTTCTCCCATCAGGGTGCCTACTGGATGGAGCAGTTCCCCAGTGACTATCGCATTTCCTATCCCCAGAGCGTGGAGGTCTACCGGGCGGAAACAAAACGGATTCTGGGCGAAGGGGGAACGCTGTTCCTGCCGGAAGTGACGGAAATGGGCCCCGCGTATTTTGAGATCATTTTCAAAGCCGCGCTGGAGGCTGCCGGGAAACGCAATGCGCCGCTCTACTGCGGCGAGTACGGCGTCATCGACCTCGCGGACAACCCCTCCAAAATCCGCTGGCTGAAAGATATTCACAGCGCCTTTGAGAAATTCAGCATCGGTCATGCCCTGTGGAACTACAAGGAAAAGGATTTTGGCCTGGTGGACGAACGCTTTGCCGAAGTAAAGGACGACTTCATTGCGGTAATCTGAAGAACATAACAGAAAACCCCTCCTGCTATCCTCTTTCCGGTGCAGGAGAGGTTACCGGCATCGGATCGGCCAGTGACCGAATAGGAACGAGCACAACGTGCGTTGGTTTTTCTTCTTGAAAGAATATGCCGGACGTATTACAACGAAAGGGTACGAAAACTACTTTTCAGAAAGGATGCAATCAGATGAAACAAATTCCCCTTGGAACCACCGCACTTTCGGTTCCCGCCATTGCGGTGGGCTGTATGCGGATCACCGGTCTGCCGGAGGCGGCACTGGATGCCCATCTGACATTTTGCATGGAGCGGGGTCTTACCTTTTTTGACCACGCCGATATTTATGGCGGCGGCAAATGCGAGGAGGCATTCGCGGCCTCGGTCAAGCGCGTCGGGCTGCGGCGGGAGGATATGTTCCTCCAGTCCAAATGCGGCATCCGCCCCGGAATGTATGACTTTTCCAAAACGTATATTCTGAGCGCCGTGGACGGCATTCTGAAGCGCCTGAACACCGAATATCTGGATATGCTGGTGCTCCATCGCCCCGATGCCCTCATGGAGCCGGAGGAGGTGGCGGAGGCCTTCGATGCCCTGACACAGTGCGGCAAGGTGCGGCATTTCGGTGTATCCAACCATCGACCCACCCAGATCGAGCTGCTGAAAACCGCCGTCAGGCAGGACATCTGTGTGGATCAGCTCCAGTTCAGTCTGCCCATGTCCGGCATGGTGACCGGCGGTCTGGAGGTAAACATGGACACCCCGGGTGCTGCCGACCGGGACGGTGCGGTGCTGGAATACTGCCGCCTCAAGGGGATCACGGTTCAGGCATGGTCACCCTTCCAGTATGGCTTCTTTCAGGGCAGCTTTGTGGGAAACCGGGAGGCATACCCGCAGCTGAACGAGGTGCTGGATGAACTGAGCGAAACCTACAGCGCCACGCCCACTGCCATCGCTGCCGCCTGGATCTTCCGGCATCCGGCGAACATCCAACTGGTGGCAGGCACCACCAGCGACCAGCGGATGGCGCAGATCATAAGAGGCAGCGAAATCACCCTCGCCCGGAAAGACTGGTATCGCCTGTATCTGGCCGCGGGACACAGGCTGCCCTGATACAGCCTGAATTTGACTGCATGTAAAGTCATGTTGCGCAATTGTAAAGATCATGTGGTGGTGGTTGGACGTGTTTTTTGCTACAATGAAATCACCAAATTGAAGGGGGATTTCATGATGAAACTGCAAGACAAAATCATTGAGCATAGAAAAGCAAACGGCTGGTCACAGGAAGATTTGGCAGACAAGCTGAATGTGTCACGGCAGGCAATCAGCCGCTGGGAAAACGGAAGCGCACTGCCCGATGCGCAAAACATACTGCAGATCAGCAAGCTGTTCCATGTTACAACAGATTATCTGTTGAATGATGAGTATGATAGCGACGGCGACCTTCCTGCGGTGAAGACCGCAACAGAAGAAACAGAGGCGCTGTTTCTGAAAAAGCGGCATTGGCATCTGGTAGCAGGAATTTCTGTCTCGATTGCGTCCTTGTGCTGGATCATCGCAATGGCATACAGTACACATGATGCTGCAACCGCGCTTTTTGGATTTTGCTTTGCTGTTAGTGCCTTGAATGCAGTGATGCAGTTTGTGCTGTATTTCAGGAAACGATAACGTGATCTGCGCAGGAAAACATCAATCTGGCAAA
>JAQXNO010000109.1 GCA_029098045.1 Bacillota bacterium | reverse complement strand
TCACCAGTGTAAAGAGGATCGCCACATGCAGACCGGACACCGCAATGATGTGTGAAATACCGGATTGCTTGAACGCCGTGTTCATTTCATAGTCAATGCCGGTGCGCTCACCCAGCAGCAGGGCTTTTGCAAAACCGGAGGCGTCCGCCGGAAAGTAGTGCTCCAGCATGGTACGTAAATCACGCCTTAGTCTTGCCGCATATGTCCACACAGGTGCCTGCGTCGGTGTTTGATGCTCTATCCTGCCCTTCTGCTGATAGGCAAGCAGAAAAATGCCTCTTCCCTGGTGAAATGTCGGTTCCTCGCTTCCATCCGGGGTGGTCACGCGAAATCGGAAGGTTCCCCGCAGCACATTCCCCGGTTCCAGGTTCACATTTTCATCCACATAGAATTTGGCGCGGACAGGTTTTCCCTGCAGAAGCAGAACGCCTTCCACGGCGGCGCCGTAATTCGTTTCATAGCTGTAGTCGGTACAATATGCCGTTGCCTCCGCAACAGTCCCGTCCAGCGCGGCGGCGTGGGACAGATATGCATCCGCATAGAACTGAAACCATAGCAGCCCCACCGCACAGCCGAAGCACAGGACTGCCGGACAGCGAAGCCACCGGACGCGCCTGCCCGGCACACCCAATGCGGCGGATGCTGCGGTCAGGCAAAGAGCCCCAATCCAGAGAGAATGGGTCAGCCAGAGACAGGTGCAAATGGCGCAGACGGAAGCAAAGCCCAGGGTGAACCACACAAGTTTTCTCATCGGCATTCCTCTTCTTTCAAGACAATACGGGCGCCGCCTTTGCGGCAGCGCCCGAAAACAGTATCCGGTTAGTTCAGCTTGGAATGCACAAAATCGTCAACCAGTGCCAGTGCATTATCCACCTTGGTGGCATCCTTGCCGCCGCCCATGGCGCTGTCGGGCTTACCGCCGCCGCTGCCGCCGCAGCAGGTGCAGACCAGCTTGACCAGATCGCCGGCCTTGATGCCCTTTGCAATGGCTTCCTTACCGCAGACAGCAAGGAAGGTGATCTTTTCACCGTTGACGGATGCCAGAACAGCCGCAGCGGATGTGTCCTTATCTCGGATCAGATCGCCCATCTGGCGCAGCTTGGCTGCATCCGCATCGGGAACCACGACGGTAATGACCTTGACACCGCACACATTGCGGGAACCAATCAGGAAGCGATCCACGTCACCGGCAGCTTCTCTTGATTTGTACTGCTCAATGGCGCGCTTCAGATCCTTGATTTCCTCCAGCTGCGCATGGAGCCGCTCGGACAGCTCAGCAGGCTTGGTCTTCAGCATGGAAGCAGCGTGGAACAGCAGTTCCTGATTCTTTTCCATTCTGTTCAGGCATTCCTTACCGGTAACCGCCTCGATACGGCGCACACCGGATGCGACACTGCCCTCGCCGCTGAGCTTGAAGGGACCGACCTTTGCGGTATTGTCCAGATGGGTGCCGCCGCAGAGCTCGATGGAGTAGTTGCCCATGTTGACCACACGGACAGTATCGCCGTACTTCTCGCTGAACAGCGCCATAGCGCCCATTTTCTTTGCTTCCTCGATGGGCATTTCTCTGGTGTCGATGGGGTAACCCTCCAGAACCGCATTCTGGACAATGGTATTGATCTTTGCCATCTCCTCGGCAGTCACGGCGGAGTAATGGGTGAAGTCGAAGCGCAGGTGGTCGGGTTCCACAAAGGAACCGGCCTGATGGACGTGATCACCCAATACGCTCTGAAGTGCCTTCTGCAGCAGGTGGGTTGCGGAGTGGGCCCGCATGATTGCCTTGCGGCGCTCCACATCAATGGATGCCAGAACCACATCATCCACCTTCACAGAGCCTGCAACCATCTTGCCATGGTGCAGATACTTGCCGCCCTTGTCCTTCTGAACATCGGTAACCTCAAAGCGGCTGTCGCCCACCAGAATCAGGCCGTGGTCTGCCACCTGGCCGCCCATTTCCGCGTAGAAAGGTGTCTTATCCAGCACAATGATGCCTGTTTCGCCGCCGGCGATGGCGCCGGTAACTTCCTCGCCGACACATACCGCAAGCACCTTTGCATTGCAGCTGTTTTGGGTATAACCCACAAAGGCAGTGGGCGTATTGTCCAGCCCCAGATCGATGCCTGCCCAGCCCAGATCACCGAACTTCTTGCGGTCCTCACGGGCGCGGACACGCTGCTCTTCACGCAGACGGGTATACTCCTCCATATCCACGGACATATCCTCGTCGGCAACCATTTCCACAGTCAGGTCGATGGGGAAACCATAGGTATCCGCAAGCAAAAATGCATCGCTGCCCGCAAACACGGTCTTATTCTCAGCCTTGTGGGCTGCCATTTTCTCCGTAAAAATCGCCATGCCGGTGTCGATGGTCTTGGCAAAGGTTTCTTCTTCGGTCAGAACCGTCTTCACAATATAGCCGGCGCGCTCCCGCAGATAGCCGTAATGGCTCTCATTCTCGCGGATGACCGTCTCCACAACTTCATACAGGAAGGGCTTCTTCACGCCCAGAAGTCTTCCGTGGCGGGCAGCCCGGCGCAGCAGGCGGCGCAGCACATAACCGCGCCCCTCGTTGGTGGGACGGACACCATCGGCAATCATAAAGGTGGATGCGCGGATATGGTCGGTAATCACGCGCAGGCTCACGTCGGTCTTATAGCTCTGGCCGTAGGCTGCTCCGGTGATGGCAGTCACATGGTTGGTGATGTTCATAACCGTGTCCACGTCGAACAGGGAATTCACATCCTGACACACAACAGCCAGACGCTCCAGACCCATGCCGGTATCGATATTCTTCTGTGCCAGCTCGGTGTAGTTGCCATTGCCGTCGTTATCAAACTGGGAGAACACGTTGTTCCAGACTTCCATATAGCGGTCGCACTCACAGCCGACGGTGCAGTCGGGTCTGCTGCAGCCATACTTCTCGCCCCGGTCATAGTAAATCTCGGAGCAGGGACCGCAGGGGCCGGAGCCATGCTCCCAGAAGTTGTCCTTTTTGCCAAAGCGGAAAATGTGATCGGCAGGAACACCGACCTCCTTGTTCCAGATCTCAAAGGCTTCATCATCATTCTCGTAGATGGAAGGATACAGTCTGGATTCTTCCAGACCAACAACCTTGGTCAGGAATTCCCAGCTCCATGTGATTGCTTCCTTCTTAAAGTAGTCACCGAAGGAGAAATTGCCCAGCATTTCGAAATAAGTGCCGTGGCGGGCGGTCTTACCGATGTTCTCAATGTCGCCGGTACGGATGCACTTCTGGCAGGTGCATACACGGCGGCGGGGCGGCTCCACCTCACCGGTAAAGTAGGGCTTCATGGGTGCCATGCCGGAGTTGATCAGCAGCAGCGAGGCATCGTTCTGGGGAATCAGGGAAAAGCTGGGCAGGCGCAGATGATCCTTGCTCTCAAAGAACTTCAGAAACATCTCGCGCAGCTCATTTACGCCATAGGGTTTCACACTCATTGGAATCTAACCTCCATAATTGATTACACGCGGCGGTCCAAAATAAAACGCCCCTATCTTCCGATAGGGGCGAAAAATCGCGGTACCACCCTAATTCATCCGCAATGCGGACATCTTAGCTGCTCTGTAACGGGAGCGCCCGTCCCGGTCATCCCGGGCAACGCAGGAAATGGCTTGCAAGTTATCCGTCGAGGGCTTTCACCGCTCCCCTCTCGCTTCGGACGTGTCCCCTGCTTGGTTTCCTGATAGTCTTTACATATACTCGTACATTCTACACAAGAACGCGGAAAAAGTCAAGGGCAACACCGCATAATTCATCAAGAAAGCGCAGCGAGAGATTTTGTGCCAGTTCAAAGTTCCGAAAACGCGGAAATACTGTATGTATTTCCCGTTTTTGGAACTGCAGAAATGGTGTAAAAGATCCGCTGAGATCCGCAGACGCAATTGTGCGGTGTTGCCCAAGCTTTACCAGTAATTTTCAGCAGGGTTTATGACCTGATCCAGCATATAGAAGGGTATATCCCTGCTCTGATCCCAGGGACGGATCCGCAGTCTTGCGCAATTGGGGAGCTTCGGCAGCAATTCCCCGGGAAATACCACCAGCTCCAAATCCACGCCGCATTCGGTTCGTCTGGCACGGTAATCCAGAACGCTGGACCACTGTAAGAATCGATCTTCCAGCAGCGCCTTTGTCAGATTGCTTTTTCCGGTATACAAAGTCTCCACAAGGCGCGGCGCATCACAGCCGCAGGAACAGGGCTGATGGCGCAGCGTGGATGTTTCCTCGGGATCAAATACAAGCTCCGCCGCTTTTTGATAGGTAAAAAGCAGCTTGCCCCGCCCCGGTTCTTCTACCGGGTTGCCTGTCTCATCCAAAAGCACAGCGTCAAAAAGGTTATCCCGAATGTGAATGCCCGCCTCCCGGTCGCAGGAGAAGCCCAGAATCACCGGGCCGGAGCGAACTGCATAGCAGCCCCAGACACGGCAATCCAGCGTTTTTTTGATCCCCTCCACCATCCAGCGGGCATAGGGGTAGCCGGCCAGCACAACATCATAAATGTACAGCGGTGTCTGAGTGGCTTTTGCCACCTTCATAAGACCCAGCACCACGGTCGGATGGGCGATGATTGTATTGGCATGGGTGTTGAACGCGATTCGCAGCAATTCTATCCAGCGATAGTCAGGCCCCCAGAAGATCGGATTTGCACCGCAGGCCTGGACGGCTTTGCCAAACAGCCCTCCGATGCTGGCTTCCCCTTCGTCCGGGAAGCAGATCAAAACAGGCTCCCGGGGGTTCAGAATCCCCTTCAGTCTGTCAATCAGGTAATCGCAGCTGGCCTGCAGCGCCTGTGGTGTGGTTTCCAGCTCCAACAATTTCCGGTAGACATCCTGATTCACGTTGCAGCCCTCCTTCCAAAACAGTAGCAATAATATTATACACGAAGCAGCAGGCTCTTTTCAACCGCTTTTCAAATTTCGCATACTCCGAAAAGAGGAAGCATTCAGTCACGGAAAAAGCAAAAGGGACTGTTTCGTCACAGCCCCCTTTGTGTTACAGCAACCGAATACCGGCCTTGGCGCACGCTTCCACCGTGTCATGATCCCAGACACTGGACTGGACTTCGCCGATATGGGCGCAGCCCATCATCAGCATACTCAGCCGGCTTTGTCCGATACCGCCGCCAATGGTCAGGGGCAGTTCGTCATTGAGCAGCATTTTGTGGAACGGAAGCTTCCTCCGGTCATCACAGCCGCTGATCGTCAGCTGGCGATCCAGGGACTGGGCATCCACCCGGATGCCCATGGAGGAAATCTCCAGTGCGCGGTTCAAAACCTCATCCCAGAAGAAAATATCACAGTTGAGATCCCAGTCGTCATAGTCCGGTGCACGACCGCTGTGGCGCTTGCCGGAGCGAAGCGCGCCGCCGATTTGCATGATGCAGGCGGTGGGGTGCTCCCTGACGAAAGCGTTCTCCCGCTCTTCCGCTGTCAGATCGGGGTATCTGTCCTCCAGTTCCTGTGTGGTCACAAAGGACACCTCCGAAGAAAGCTGTACACGAAGCTGGGGATAGCGCACATGGAGCCGGTCGTTTGTGTCACAGATGGCTTTGACAATGGCCCGGACGATCAGCTTCAGATAATCGAGATTGCGGTTTTCCCGGGTAATGATCTTTTCCCAGTCCCACTGATCCACATAGATGGAGTGGACATTGTCCAGTTCTTCATCCCGGCGGATGGCATTCATGTCCGTATACAGGCCGCCGCCGACGCCAAAGTTGTAGCGCTTCAGAGCCAGACGCTTCCACTTTGCAAGAGAGTGCACCACCTGTGCATCCTTCCCGACGGCAGGAATGTCAAAGCTGACAGGGCGCTCCACACCGTTCAGATTATCGTTCAGGCCGGAGTCCTCCGTAACAAACAGGGGTGCGGAAACACGCTTCAGATTCAGAGCGGCGGCAAACTCCTCCTGAAATCTGCTCTTGATGTAGGCAATTGCCCTTTGGGTATCATATTCGTCCAAAATAGGCTTGTAGCCCGCGGGAATATACACACTGTTCATAACGTAACGCCTTCCCTTTCTGCAAAACATATGCTTTACTTTATCATTTCTGAACCATAAAATCAACTGTCTATGTGTACCAAACAAATGTCTATAACAGAAAAATATTTTACACTTTCACCCATTCTGCCTCTTGCAATTGGCTGCACACCATGGTATAATGTGCGCAGCTACTGTACATGGAGGCAATTATGATCCGTTTCGAAGCTGCACGGTTTTACTTTAGCTACTATTACTTTTTTGGATTCCAAAAGTAATAGCGATTTGTGCTGCAAAGAAATTACAGGAGTGTAAAGAAGTATTTTAAGGCGCCGCACGAATTGCTCGTGCGGTGTTGTTTTTTAGGAGATGTTATTATGATCGCAGTATTGAAGCACGGCACCACTCCCGACCAGACCCAGCATCTGGTCAGTTGGCTCAAAACGATGAATCTGGACGTGCATATCTCGGAAGGTCAGGAAATCACCGTTCTCGGTCTGATCGGCGATACCAGCCGGGTGGATATGGATCTATTGAAGAGTCTGGAGATTGTGGAGACCGTCAAGCGGGTTTCCGAGCCCTTTAAGCAGGCAAACCGAAAGTTCCATCCCAACGACACCATCATCGAGGTGGGTGATGTTCGTATTGGCGGCGGCTATTTTGCGGTCATTGCAGGTCCCTGCTCTGTGGAGTCCGAGGAGCAGATCATCGAGGTTGCCACAGCCGTCAAGGCATCCGGCGCGCACATTCTGCGCGGTGGCGCATTCAAGCCCCGTACCTCCCCCTATGCCTTCCAGGGCATGAAGGGAGAGGGCATCAAGCTGCTGCTGGAGGCAAAGAAGTCCACGGGACTTCCCATCATCACGGAAATCATGAACATCCGCGACCTGCCCCTGTTTGAGGATGTGGATATCATTCAGGTGGGTGCCCGAAATATGCAGAATTTTGACCTTTTGAAGGAGCTGGGCAAGATCAAGAAGCCCGTTCTTCTCAAGCGTGGTCTTGCCAACACCCTGCAGGAACTGCTCATGAGCGCCGAGTATATCATGAGCGAAGGCAACGAGCAGGTCATTCTCTGCGAACGGGGCATCCGCACCTTTGAAACCTACACCCGCAATACGCTGGATGTCTCCGCCGTCTGCGCCCTGCACGAGCTGAGCCATCTGCCTGTTGTGGTTGACCCCAGCCATGCCACCGGCAAGGCAAAAATGGTGCCTTCCATGGCTGTTGCCGCTACCGCGGCTGGTGCCGACGGCATCATGGTGGAGGTGCACAACAATCCCGCCTGTGCCCTGTGCGACGGTGCCCAGTCCCTGACCCCCGCGCAGTTTGACGAGCTGAATCTGCGTATTCAAAAGGTTCGGGAGGCCATCGCATGAAAGTCGGTATCTTGGGGCTGGGCCTCATCGGCGGCAGTCTGGCCAGAGCCTACGCAATCGCCGGGCACACCGTCTACGCCATTCAGCGCAATGAGCAGATGCTGTCCTTTGCCATGCTGGCCGGGGCTGTTCACGGCAAGCTGTGTGAGGAAACCATCCCGGAATGTGATTTGATTCTGCTTTCCATCTACCCCGATGGCAGCGCAGGCTGGCTGGAAAAGAACGCCAACCTGATTTCGAAGGATGCCCTTGTCATTGACTGCTGCGGCATCAAGCGGGAGGTCTGCCGCCGCTGCTTTCCCCTTGCGGAAAAATACGGCTTCACCTTTGTGGGCGGTCACCCCATGGCCGGTTCGCAGTTTTCCGGCTTCAAATACAGCCGTGCCACGCTGTTTAAGGGACAGCCCATGGTGCTGGTGCCGCCCCGCTTCGACGATATGGCGCTGCTGGATCGCTGCAGGCAGGCGCTCGCGCCCTGCGAATTCGGCACCTTTTCCGTCACCACGGCGGAGGATCACGACCAGATGATCGCATTCACCTCGCAGATGCCCCATATTCTGAGCAATGCCTTTATCAAGTCCCCTACCGCACTGCGCCACAAGGGATTCTCCGCCGGCAGCTATAAGGATCTGACCAGAGTCGCATGGCTCAACGCACCCATGTGGGCGGAGCTGTTTCTGGGAAACAGAGACAATGTGCTGCGCGAAATGGACTTTTATATTGAAAGCCTGCAGGCCTATCGGGATGCCATTGCCGCGCAGGATTTGGAGAAGCTCACAGCGCTGCTGGAAGAGGGCAAGCGCCGCAAAGAGGAGGTGGATGGATGAACACCGTCCGTGTAACCGCGTCACGCAGCTATGATGTGCGCATCGGCAGCGGACTGCTGGAAACCATCGGCTGCTGTGCAGCCGGGATGAAGGATGTGAAACGGGTTTGCATCGTCAGCGATACCAATGTCTGGCCTCTTTACGGCAGCACCGTAAAGGAATCGCTGCGCAATGCCGGTTTGCAGACGCTGGAGTTCGTCTTCCCCGCCGGTGAAGCGCAGAAAAGCGCGTCGACCTATCTGGAGCTTCTGAACTGCCTTGCAGAGAACAGGCTGAGCCGTTCCGATCTGATCGTGGCGCTGGGCGGCGGTGTGGTTGGTGACATTTCCGGGTTCGCGGCTGCCACATACCTGCGGGGTATTCGCTTCATTCAGATCCCAACGACCCTGCTGGCAGCCGTGGATTCCTCCGTCGGCGGCAAAACCGCCATTGACCTGCCTGCCGGCAAAAATCTTGTGGGCGCCTTTTATCAGCCCAGTCTTGTTTTGTGCGACACGGACTGTCTGGATTCCCTTCCGTCTGATATCTTCCGGGACGGCTGCGCCGAAGTCATCAAATACGGTGTCCTCTATGACCCTGCCCTTTTTGCCCATCTTGCGAAGAACGGGCTGGAATTTGACCGGGAAGCGGTGATCAGCCGCTGTGTGGAGTTAAAGCGGGACGTGGTTGCCGAGGATGAATTTGATACCGGCGCACGGATGAAGCTGAATCTGGGACATACCGTCGGCCACGGTGTGGAAGCCCAGAGTCACTTTCAGATTTCCCACGGCAAGGCTGTTGCCATCGGCATGGCCATTGTCAGCCGTGCAGGACGGGCGCTCGGCATCTGCACAGAGGAAACCACCGATTCCATTTTGGAGATCCTTCAAAAATTCGGGCTTCCCTGCTCCTGTGACTACAGCGCCGAAAGCCTATATACCGCTGCGCTGTCCGATAAGAAACGCAGCGGCGGTACGGTCAATCTGATCATCCCGGAGCGCATCGGCTTCTGCCGCATTGCACCCACCCCCGTGGAAGAAATACAAGCCTTTATCGAAGCAGGATTATGATATGGATATTACCATTCAACCGGGCAGATTGCACGGGGAGCTTGCCGCCATCCCGTCGAAGTCCCAGGCACACCGCTATCTGATCTGCGCCGCCTTCGCGGATTTCCCCACGACCCTGATCTGCCCCCAGACCAACCGGGACATTGAAGCTACCGCCGCCTGCTTGAACGCGCTGGGTGCCAAGATTCTGCGAACACAGGAGGGCTATCGCATCGTTCCGATTGAAAAAGCGCCCAAAAGCGCGGTGCTGAACTGCTGTGAAAGCGGTTCCACCCTTCGCTTCATGCTCCCCATCGTGGGTGCGTTGGGTGTGGATGCCCTCTTTCAGATGGAAGGGCGGCTGCCCCAGCGCCCCCTGTCCCCCCTTTGGGAGGAGATGGAACGCATGGGCTGTACCCTGTCCCGTCCCACGGAGAATACCATTCGCTGCCGCGGAAAGCTGCGCAGCGGAGATTATGCCATTGACGGCGGCGTGTCCAGCCAGTTTATCACGGGGCTTCTTTTTGCCACATCGCTGCTGGACGGTCCTTGCAGTCTTTCCGTCACCGGGAAGGTGGAATCCAAGCCCTATATTGACATGACGAAAGCGGCCATGAACCTGTTCGGCGCACCCCACTACCACACGCCGGGTCAGATCATGGTGGAGGGTGACTGGAGCAACGGCGCGTTCTTTCTGGCCGCGAGGGCTCTTGGAAATGCTGTTGTGGTAACAAATCTGGAAGCAGACTCCCCCCAGGGCGACCGGGCCGCGGCGGCACTCCTCCGTGATCTTGAAGAGAACATCACCATCGATGCTTCGGACATCCCGGATCTTGTGCCGATTCTTGCTGTGGTCGCAAGCGCGAAAAAGGGCGCGGTCTTTACAAACATTCAGCGGCTTCGCATGAAAGAGTCCGACCGGGTGGCAACGGTCATGGAAATGATTGAAAACCTCGGCGGTACGGCATTCTCCACCGAAGAGACCCTGACTATCCTTGGCACCGGCCTTACCGGCGGCACGGTGGATTCTCATAACGACCACCGCATCGCCATGGCCACCGCCATCGCATCCACGGTCTGCGCAAAACCCGTCAAAATCCACGGCGCGGAGGCCGTGAATAAATCCTATCCAAAATTCTGGGAGGAATTTCGGAGGCTTGGAGGTCATTATGAGCAGCACATACGGTGAAAATCTGAAGCTTTCCATCTTTGGTCAGTCCCACGGTGCCGCCATCGGCATGACGCTGGACGGCATCCCTGCGGGACTTCCTGTTGATTTGGAGGCGCTGCAGGCATTCCTGAATCGCCGCGCCCCCGGGCAGAACG
>JAQXNO010000108.1 GCA_029098045.1 Bacillota bacterium | reverse complement strand
CTGATTAAATCGGCAAGAGCTGACGGCGAGAGATTTTGCGCCAGGCGAAAGTACGAAAAATGAGGGAATACTGTATGTATTTTCCATTTTTCATACTGCACGATTGGAGTAAAAGATCCGCCCTTCAGCCGCAGACGATTTATTCAGAGTTTCCTTAGATACGTTTCCTGCGGCCGATCAGCAACACCAACCCGGCTCCAGAAAGCACGAACATCCAGATTGGCCATCTGGACTGCCCCGTTTTGGGAACTTCCTGATTTGGCTGCGTCGGACCTGTTTCCGGTGTTGGGCTTACCTTTGGTCCGGCATCCACCTCATAATGATAGTTCCCCTCAATCATCATGGGCAGTGACACAAAGAACGGCGCCGCAATCTCAAATCCCTTTGCCGCCTTTTTCTGCACAAGCAGGTACAATCCCGGTTTCAGATTTTCAAATTCCACGGTTCCATCCGTTCCGATTTTCCTATCCAGTCCGATAATACCCCGCTGCACTGCAAATTCCGCCAGCTGCTTTGCAGCACTTGATGATTGCAGGTTTTTTAGTGAAACACCGCTGCCTGCAAAGGTCTGCGTCAAAATGAAACTGTAGTTTCCATCGTCTTCCTGCACATCGCCCACACGATAGAGCGTCATCTCGCCACCTGAAATCGCACTGCCGCCGTAGCGCATGGTAACACGAATGCTTCCCTCCCTGGACAGATCCGGTACTTCATGGGCAGTGGCGGTCAGTATCATACAAAAAATCAGTGCAAACGCGACAACCAGCTTTCTCATTTTTTCCCCCTCCTAATCATTCTCGCGATCAAGATAATTCCCCAAATCAGAACAAACGGCGATGCCAGTATCGGTGCTGCTGCATAGGGCTGCAGGGAGACCGCGTTTGCAGTGATGACCTTTGGTTTTTCTTCCGGTGTTACAAAATGTCCCCGTACCAACAGCCGGTGGGAGTTTACACCATAGGGCGTGCAGGTAACCAGCGTACAGTAATCCTCCCCAGCTACCGGGTACAGCGCATCCACCTCCTGTGGCTCCACCGTCAGGATCTGATCAACCTCATAGGTCAGTTCCCTGTCCAGTACCGTGAGCGTAAAGCGGTCTCCGACCCGCATTTGATCCAGATCCGTAAACAGTTTTGCGCTGGGCAGCCCACGATGTGCCGACAGCACACTGTGATTCCCTGCACCGCCGATGGGAATGCTGCTGCCGGGCAGATGTCCTACGCCCTTCTGCAAGATGCCTTCCGATGTTCCATGGTAGATTGGCAGCCGCACCTGAATTTTTTCGATGGTGATATAGCCCATAATCCCCGAGCCGTCCACATCCAGAATCTGTTCATACCCCGCTACACGCTCATGATACATCAGTGGAAAATCAATACGGGCGATTTGACTGTTGTATTCTTCCGCCCGTTCAAAAAGCGCGGAATAGTCGTCTTCTGTCAGTTTTTTGCGGGCTGCTTCGTAGTCCACGATGGCCCGTGACGCGTGCATGGAATTCCACCAGTTGCTTACTGTCGGATACAGCATCAGGGACAGTCCAATGAGAAAGAAAGTGATCAAAAGAAATGTCAGTATTGTTTTTTTCATCGGATTCTCCTTGCTGCTGTGTATCCGGGAAGGCCGAAGCCCTCCCGGATCGCGTTGTTTATTCACTCAATGATGTCCGCCTTTTTACGATCAGCAGAATAACAGCCAAACCCATCATGATACCGCCAATGGTGTAGAAGATGGTTGTACCAATGCCGCCGGTGCTGGGAAGCTGGGAGCCGGTACTGTTGGCAACGTCTGCCTCCACGGTCAGCTTCGTCTCATCTGTATCGCTGCCGGCAATCGTAATGTCAATCGTGTCCGTGAGCAGATTGTAGCCCGCAGGCGCCTTGATTTCTTTCAGGGTATACACACCGTCTTCCAGACCAATGAAACCGGCTGCGCCGTTGCTGTCCGTTGTAACGACGGTTGCATCATCCTGATCATCCACCCAGCCGACTTTCTGGGTGCTGGCATCGTAAGCATAGAATTTACCCGAAGAATTCATCAGTACAAACTGGGCGCCTGCAAGTTTCTTGTCTTCATGATCGGTTTCAAACTTGTCGATGACGATTTTCGCCGTATAGACCTTCTCTTCATCGGGGATCTTTGTGTACTTTTCGTTGTCTGTTGGATCGTTGCTGTATTTCAAAATGGCTTTATTCTTCTGAATCACGGACACTGCGTTTTCGTTGACCGTTGCGGTATAGGTCACCTTGATCTGCTTGGCAACCAGATTCTGCAGTTTCATGACATCAATGGAAAGAGTAAAGCCGGTGGCGTTCTGGTCGGAAGGTGTATTGGTTAAGGTGATGTTCTCCGTCAGCTGCACGCCGTTCACATAGACTTTCACATCCTTTTGGAACGTCAAGCCGGAAGACATGGTATCGGAAAACTCGTAGACGTAGGTCGTGAAGCCGGTTGTATCCGGTACTTTTCCCAAAAGTGTAAATTCTACTGTCTGACCCACTTCCACGCTTACATCGTCAACGGTCTTGTCAAAAGTAACATCGTTCTTGTCGTAGATAATTGCATTGGGATTTGTGGTTGTCAGATTGCAGAGGGCACCGTTGGTACTGGATACAAAGTAATAGCCCAGATCCAGCCCTGTGGCTGTTGCCTTTCCGCCGGTGAGCGTCAGCTGAGTGCCTGTTTTGCCACTCAGCGCACCTTTCAATACCTTTGCAAATTCAGCCGCGCTGAAGCTGTCATTCTCTTCGACGATGTAGAAGGTATTCCCCTCTCCATCGGTCACAGCATCGCTCAGGTTGATCCCCGAAAAGGTCTGAACCGTACTGAGCCAGGGGGAGTCCGACGCAATGGTGTAGGAATAGGCGCTTTGATCTGCGTTATACACCACGTCGAAAATTTTGTAGGCTGTATATGTTTCACCTGCTCTGGGATTTTCTACCGTAATGCTGCCGCTGCCGGCTGCAAAGGCAGGAACCGCCAGCATCATGATGACTGCAAGCACCAGCATCACGCTTGCAGCACGAGAAATTGTTTTCATAGTAACAGTCCTTTCAAAATTAGAAATTCAATGACGCATCAGGAGGGCGCTTTTTCCTCCTTTCCTTCCGTAGTTGGCTATACACGAAGGCTGCACCCGTGCACAGGGAAAGCAACGAGCCGCCTGCTGTATACACGCTGGTCCCAGGTCCGCCGGTATTTGGAAGCCGGAATCCGGACTGATTGGTAAAGTGGATCGTCTGCGGTGCGTTGGAAAAAGTGATTTCCCGGATTGCGCCGCTGCACTTGGCTTCATCCACCCCTTCCAGGATGTGAAATACCTGAAACCCCTCGTAATCACATTCTTCCACCGTCACGGTGGCGCCGATTGGGATGCATGGAATGGTAACCGCGTCACCATGCCCCAGGGAAAAGGATATCCTGTTCCCATCCACCGTATAGGGCGCATCCGCTGCAGGCTGCGGCAGAGTAAATGGCACATCTGCCAGAAACACCTGTACAGCAAATGGAAACTCCATATCTTCTGTGATGCCGGTGATGGTTTTGGTCACGGTAAGGGATGTCACGGCCCGGTTTACGAAAGCCACCGCGTCCGCATTTTGTTGTCCGTTTTTCAGAATTCCTGTTATTTCTGCTACACCGCCTGCCACGGTAACTTCCACAAGGTAGAAGCTGCGATCATAAATGTAAGCACCGCTGCCCTGTTTCTCTGAGATTCTGTAATAGAAGGTACCCTCTGTACCACCATCATAGCCAATGATAATACTCTGTGTGGCCGCCTGCGCCCCTGTCACAGTAATCGGAACGTCCGGGAATGTCTTTACCACCTGCCATGCATCCCCAGACAGTGCAACCTGCTCAACCTGGAAATGAAAAGTACCACTTTCCTGAATGGACACCACCGTTTTCCAAATCGGAATCCTGACGAAAAAATCATAGTCCGCGTTTGTGACCGTCAGCTGCACTTCTCCTGCAAGGGGAAATACACCGCTGGCGCCATCTGCGCTGCATTGCACATTTCCATCGGGCAGTACCGTGCCGCTGTAGGATGGCCTGTAGCCGTCCTGCTGTGGATTCACTTCCGTGATCTCATATTCCGTACCGGAAAGGATGCCCTGTTCTATGAGCGCGCTTTCACCGGCACGCAGCAGAATGATTCCCGCGTTTTCTACCGACCGGCTCTCCTGCGCAACCGTATACCGTGTGCCCACCGGGAGCAGGTTACCACCCAGCTTCACCTGAATCTGAAAAACCTGATCCGCCGGAATCACAGCTCCCGGAGCAGCCAGCTTTCGGATGGTCATCGTATTCAGCTTCGTTGTATCTACACGGTTTCTGAAGGTTACCGTCTGGGTCTGTTCGGCAGAGAGAACACCGCTCTGAAACGCGGTAAATGGCTCAGCAGGATATTCCTGGGTGACGGTTTCACCGCCTGCGCCGCTGACCAGATATTCCACACCGGCGTACTGCCCCACCAGCTCATCCGGCATGATTTCCTCCACAACATAGGTGGTCGCACCGTTTCCCTTATAGAGCATTTGGGTGAACTGGGCGCTCTGCCCTGCTTTCAGCTGAAAGCAGCCGTCTTCTCCCACGATACCGGTGCCAACTTTACTGCCGTTTTGGAGCAAATCGTAGGTAGTACCCGCAGTGATGAAATATTCATCGGTAGCATTTCCGGCTGCATCCGCCTTCATCACCCGGAATCGATAACTGAGGCTGTCTGCAATAAAATCTCTTACATCCTCGTTAGAATCGCCGATGAGATCCTTTGTGACCGTCAGCGACTCATCCGGCAGTGTTGGAAGGCGAAAATCCAGCTTGCAGTTGGCAACGGCTGCACCGCGCTCCAGATAAAAGAATTTCAGCGTATGCTCCGTAAAGTCCGCAAAGGTGGTGCCATCTGCGCTCCACCCACCATTGGGTGTGCGTCCGGCCGCATCAAAACAGGCCCGGATCGTTGTGGGAAACGAGGTGGAACTTCCGTATTTGCGGGACTCCTCTGTACTGTTTGCTCCTCTCCAGGTCAGATACTGAAGCACTTCACCGGTTGCAAAATTGATAGAGCCATTTGCGGTACCATGGGTACCACCCAGGTCCAGCACCAGCACATCATCCACAAAGACCCACACATCATCATCACCGGAAAAGCTGAAAATCATGTTCTGATCGCCCAGCCTTCCGCCTTTTGTCTGGAAAAAGCTGACCTGCATGGTCATGCCAAACCAGTAATCTGTATCACTTGTATTCACATGGTATGGTATGCCGCTTTCACTGCTTCCAACTTCCAAACCTCCGGTATATGTAAAGGGAAGAAAATCTCCGAATCCTGCACCAAAGTCTGCGGTGGTGCTGTTACGCTCCACATAATTGCGAAGCCGGAAGATATTGGCAGCAATGTCAAAATCCACTGCACAGGATGCGCTGTTATACCAGTAGTGGCTTCCGTTTCTGCGCAGGATGGTATTGCTGGGGTAATAGGCGGTAACTGCGTGGTCACCGGAAGAAAACAGATACGCAAGAGATCGCACTGCGCTGCTGATTCCCGGATTCTCCCGCGGTGTACCATCCGCGTTGCGTGTCAGATCCAACACGGGAAGCCCTCCCAGCACACGCTCTACCGTAGCATGATGCTTTGTGAAGCCGTCCTCGTCGTGCACGGAATTAATACTCGGATTCGGAATATCTACAACTGAGGCATCTGTTCCGATCTCCTTCGCGGAATCCCGGAATGTAAAGTAGGTGCTGATCGGTCGCCATGGGCCACTGCCGGATGATTTGTTAATGTTGGTATTGTAGTTGAACAGGCCGAAGCGGATCCCCTGTCCCCACACAGAGCTCAGGTCGCCATCCTGTTGGCCTGCATCTGCAGTCATTACCATCAGCGCCTCTGATTCCTCTTCCGCTTCTTCCGGCTCTGTTTCTCCGGGGGCTGTTGGCTCCGGTGCGGTTACTTCCGGTTCTGTTGCCTCCGGTTCTGTTATCTCCGGTTCTGTTACCTCCGGTTCTGTTGCTCCCGGTTCCGTTTCTTTCGGCTCCGTTTCTTTCGGCTCCGTTACTGCTGGCTCGGTCATCACTGGTTTTGTTTCCTCCGGCTCCGTCGCCTCTGGTTTCGTTGCTTCCGGCTCCGTAGTGTTCACCGTCTCCTGCGGAACTGGGTCAGTTGTCGTAGGATTGGTCTCTTCCATTGGCAGCTCTGCGCTGCTCTGCGTCGAGGGTTCCGTCGTCTCGTCTGTGATTTCAAATGTCCGTGCCGGTCTTACCATCGTGACACACAGCAGAACACTAAGCACCCAGGCTGTCATACGGATACTCCATTGTTTCAGCCGCAACTTACATCCCCCTATCCAAGATATTCCAGACGACTAATTGGCCAAACCCGAAAGAGAACCTTTCCCGCAATCTGCTCTGCACTTATGAATTCAGCCTCCAATGCACCTGCATCATGCATCGCACTATGATCGTCCAGGACAAAATAGTAGCCATCGGGCACTTGATAAGGGTATGTAACCGCACTTCCATTTAGAACCAGATTCTTTGTATTCACATCCATAAAGCTTTCATTGTCGACCATGATGGCTCCGCTGTCATTCAAATCAATCATGTCTCCCGCGCTTGCAATTACTCTCTGAATGCGCAGCTTGTCATCATGATAGAAAGCTGCAAGCTCGCCTTCCTGAAGCTGATCCGTTCGATAGGCAAGCACTACTTGTCCAGGCTCCAGTTGTGTGAGGCCTGTATTTCCTGTAACACGGAACAACGGAAACCACAGCACAGCTGCCAGAACGGCCATAAATATTAAAACAAACAGCGCTAAAATTGTATTTGTAATCATAAAGCGACGTCGATGCGCACGTTCCGCTCGCCTCATCTCTTTTTGCAGCTGGTGCTCAGACAGTTCAAAATTTGCAATTTTCTTCATACATATTACCCTCTTCAAGATCAATAGTTAGGGGGATCATCCTTCACATAATATATATATGCTCCAAAGCATGAAGATAGAACAAAGAATTCTTCAGAAAGTAAAAAAGAACCTCCCGACAAATCGGGAGGTTCTAGCTACGTTATCTCGTTATACAAAGAAGGCTTATTCAGCATCCACGCCAAACAAGAACTCGTGCAGCGCAGCATTGTTCTTTTCATAGTTCAGCGCCCAACCGGCAGCGCCGGACATGACCGTCATACCGCCATAGCTGTTCGCAATCGGAATGGTCATCTGATCAAACTCAGATTCCAGGAACGTGGGCGAGTACAGAATCAGCTCCGCAATCTCAAGCTTTGTCAGGTTGGTCTGAACCAAGGGCAAAGCCATGTCACAAAGATCATTCAAAGTGGAGAAACTGGATCCCTTGAGCTTATCAACCACCGCAAGGATGGCCTTTCTCTGGCGAACGACACGATACCAGTCATCGTCAATGCCTCTGAGACGTGCATAATAGGTCGCCGTACCACCATCAAGGTGATTCCAACCTTCCACAAGTTTTTTCTGAGTCGGGGTAGAAGCAACATGCTGTTTGTTAATGAAATTTGCTTCCTTGGCAGTCAGCTCCATCTCAATACCGCCGATGGCATCAACTATTTTTGTTACGGAGTTGAAATTCACACGTACATAGCGGTTAATTTCAATCTTAAACGCATCAGAAAGTGCTTCCAAAACAGCTTCATGGCCGGCCCAACGGTGGGCGTTTGTAAGCCACTCATACTGTCCCTTATACGGACCATCGAGCATTTTGATCGCGATGCCACGAGAGAAACTCACAAGTTTAACAGTCTTTTCCGCCTTATTGATGGACACCAGGATATTCACATCGCCTCTGGAGGCTTTGGAAAAACCACCTGAAAACTCATCGGTGCCAACAAGCAGAATATTCGTGACATCTTTGTCTTTAAACAGTTCACCCTCACTATAGCTGGGTGCCTCTGCCATAGCAAGACCGGTCGTATCAAATGTTTCTTCCGGTATCGTTTCGGTTGGATCCTCAATAGTTTCAGAAGCAATAGGTTCAGAGGCATCCGTTTGGTCAGTGGGCTGGGTGTCTGCAATCGTTTCATAGGAAGACCCATCATCGTATGTAATCAATCCCAGCTTTGACCAAACAAAAGCAAACACTGCTCCAATTAATAGAAGCAGGACCAACAAAATGACCAGAACAACACGTCCAATAACCTTACCTGCGGTAAGCTTTTTCTTTTTTAAAAATTTACCTTTAGCCATAATATACCTTCATAATAATGAATATTGGGGTAGTCTCGCATCTTCAGCAACAGTATTATAGCGCACAAAGGCAAATAATGCAACTGGAATATTCTCAAAAGATATGAATATTCATTAAACGATTGTCAAGGAAGTCTGAAAGGCCTGAAAGGTTCGTTACGCCATCGGGCTCTCCCTGTACGTGACTGATTTTGTTATTGAATGTAGGAGGCGGCCGCCCGGAGGTTCCGGCAGCAGGCACCCCCGAAAATCAAAAATCCTGTGCGCATTCGCACCGGCGCGGCAGCGCCCTTGGCTCCCCCTCTGGGGGAGCTGTCACCGCAGGTGACTGAGAGGGCATCGGGGGCTTGTTACCCTCTCAGGCGGCTGGCGCCGCCAGCTCTCCCAAAGGGAGAGCCAAGGCAAGACTTCGGTGCGGTGCAAATTTGCCCGGGCTTGTTGCTTTTCTGGCTGGTTGCCGCCGGGGGCGTCTCCGGAGGCTGCCCCCTACAGAATCATACGGCATACGCACGTGTCTGGGGGACACTTGCAGGCATCGCGCAGTTCATTCGGGCATAGAAAAAGCTCCATCAGAAACGATGGAGCTTTCTTTGTGTTCGCGTTACCTATTTCACGGTTAGGGCAAGCTATCGTCATGCCGTCGCACGTGTCCGGGGGACACTTGCAGGCATCGCACTGCACCTACGGCATAGGAAAAAGCTCCACCTTTCCGGTGGAGCTTTCTTGTGTTCGCGTTACCTGGTTTCACGGTTAGGGCAAGCTATCGTCATGCCGTCGCAAGTGTCCGGGGGACACTTGCAGGCATCGCGCAGTTCATTCGGGCATAGAAAAAGCTCCATCAGAAACGATGGAGCTTTCTTGTGTTCGCGTTACCTATTTTCACGGTTAGGGCAAGCTATCGTCATGCCGTCACAAGTGTCCGGCGGACACTTGCAGGCATCTTGCTGCTCTTTCAGGTATAAAGAAAACCTCCCGATTGAATCGAGAGGTTCTCGTTGTGTTCGCGTTACCTATTTTCACGGTTAGGGCAAGCTATCGTCATGCCGTCGCAAGTGTCCGGGGGACACTTGCAGGCATCGTGCCGCTCTTTCAGATATACAGAAAACCTCTCGATAAAATCGAGAGGTTCTCGTTGTGTTCGCGTTACCTATTTTCACGGCCAGTCACCCGGCAACTATCGTCGGCGTACATGTGCTTAACTTCTGTGTTCGGGATGGGAACAGGTGGACCCACATGACAATCAACACGAACTTCTTTCGATGAGCTTTGACCCATCTTTATGTCAAATGACCTTC
>JAQXNO010000107.1 GCA_029098045.1 Bacillota bacterium | reverse complement strand
TCCCATTTTTCGCCTCCTTAAATCTGTCTGTATGATATCAGCCCGCCGGATCGAAATCAAGCCGTACACGGTATGTTTCACGTGAAACACCAAGCCTGCATTGGCACGGTGCCAAAGCGGTATGTTTCACGTGAAACATATCACTTTGTGGTTTCCACCGTGGAGTAGTTCTTTCCGAGAAGCTGCTGGATGTCCAGCTGCCGGAGATAGCGGGCGGAGGAGACGGCCAGCAGCACGGACAGCGCCAGAAGCAGGCAGACAATCCCGGTGAGCCAGCGATTTCTCCGCTTCAGCCGGGCCAGCTGCTCCTCCGGGGACAGCGCCCTTTTGTGCGCGGCTGTCTTTTTCGCAGAAGCCGGCTGCCGCTTGGGAAGCCAGACGGCCACATCCGGCGGCACGGGACAGCGTTCCATGGCTTCCAGACATTTTGGGCAAAAGACCCGATCATCCCGGGTTTCCCGTCCGCACTTCATGCAATTCACGACCACACCCCTCCTTTTCCTTGCCCTGGGGCAAAACCTTGCACCCGCATCACACAGAACAGTCTGAAACGCATACTTTCACGACGGATCGTGTAATTCCGTACGCATCATTGTACAACAAATTTTGCGCTTCGTAAAGGGGGTTTCACAAAGCAAACGAAAAATATGTACAGAATATTAATTTTATGAACTCTATTGACAGTCACGTGACCATGTGATACAATCGTTTCACCAGAACAAGAAGGAGGTAGCCAAAATGAACTGGACCATTCCCGGCACCACGCTGGAAGGTCAGCGCAGCAATGCCGACGGCACGGAAGGGCTGTTTCAGTCCCTGTTTCTGGCAGGCGGTCTGACCCTTAGCCAGGTGGCTCGGATCACCGGACTGGAAAACCACACCGTTCAGAACTGGGTCAAGCGGGGATTTCTCCCCCCACCCCGGAACAAGCGCTACAACATGGAGCAGCTTTGCCGCATCATCAACATCAACATTCTCAGGGGCAATATGCCGCTGGAGCAGATCGTCCGGCTGATGACCTACTTAAACGGCGACCTGACCGACGAAAGCGACGATCTGGTGGATGATACCAGGCTGTATTTCATGTTTGTCAGTCTGGCGTCCCGGGCCCGCTACATCGGAGGCACGCAGAATTGGGACGACGCCCTGGCACAGGTCACGGCGGACTATGTGGAGCCGGTGCCCGGCGCCCGGGAGAAGCTGATCAAGGTTTTGAAGGTGATGCTCACCGTGTGGATTGCCAATCTGCTGAAGGCATCTGCCGACAAGATGATGGAAGAATTATAATGTAAAGGAGAACCAACCATGGAAAACGACGGAACCTATCGCTGGGCCCCCAATGACCCGGGAAAAGACAAAAAAATGCCCCCGCTGAAGAAGCTGGGCACCACGATTTTGCTGGTGCTGCTGGTGATCATCCTGGTGGCAGGAAGCGTCTCCTGCTTCTACACGGTGGATGACAAGCAGCAGGCGGTGGTCACCACCTTCGGCAAGGTCACGGACATTACCGATGCCGGTGTCCATTTCAAGCTGCCCTTCGGCATTCAGCGTGTGCAGAAGGTGGATGTGAACGTCTACCAGAAAATCGAGCTGGGCTATTCCACCAACGGCTCGTATGTCAACACCAGTGAAAGCACCATGATCACCGGCGACTACAACATCGTCAATGTGGACTTCTTCGTGGAGTACCGCATCTCCGATCCGGTGCAGTACCTCTACTCCTCCAACAACCCGGAGCTGATTCTGAAGAATCTGATCCAGAGCCAGATCCGCAATGTGGTGGGCTCCTCCACCGTGGACGCGGTGCTCACCGACGGCAAGGAAAACATCCAGATGCAGGTCAAGGAGCTGGTCACCGGGATCCTCAGCGAGTATGACATCGGCCTGACCCTGGTGGACGTGCGGATTCAGGACGCGGAGCCGCCCACGGCGGAAGTAATTGAAGCCTTCAAGGCCGTGGAAACCGCCAAGCAGCAGGCGGAGGCTGTGGTCAACAATGCCAAGGCCTACCAGAACGCGCAGCTGCCCCAGGCGCAGGCACAGGCTGACCAGGCCATCCAGAACGCGGAATATCTGAAGCAGAAGCGTATCAACGAAGCCGTGGAGCAGGTGGCCATGTTCAACGCCATGTATGAAGAATATGCCCGCAACAGCGCCATTACCAGATCCCGTATGTACTATGAAGCCATTCAGGAGATCCTTCCCGGCGTCAAGCTCTACATCAACACCGCCCAGGACGGCGACAATGTGCAGATGCTCCTGCCGCTGGAGTCCCTTGTAAACACCAATGGAGGTGGCAACTGATATGAAAACAAAAGTGACGCTGATCATCGCGGCAATCCTTGCCATGGTGATTCTGACCAATTCCATGTACACCGTGGCGGAAAATGAATATGCCTGCACGGTGCGCTTTTCCAAGATCATCGGCACCACCGAGACCGCCGGCCTGCATTTCAAGGTTCCCTTTCTGGATTCCGTGAAGTATTTCACCAAGGCCACACAGCTCTACGACATTCCGCCCAGTGAGGTGCTGACCTCCGACAAGCAGAATATGACCGTGGACTGCTACATCCTCTGGAGCATTTCCGATCCCA
This sequence comes from Bacillota bacterium, assembly GCA_029098045.1. Taxonomy (GTDB): domain Bacteria; phylum Bacillota; class Clostridia; order Oscillospirales; family Oscillospiraceae; genus Faecousia. Next base: position 739 of record JAQXNO010000107.1, on the reverse strand, counting down.
AGCTGTTCTTCCAGACCCTGGGCTCCACCGGTGTGGCGGAGGATCGACTGGACAATCTGACCTACAACGAGCTGAAAACCGTCATGGGCACACTGGCGCAGGCCGACATCATCAATATGAATGACGGCGCGGAGCGCAACCAGATCTATGAGGGCATTTCCACCAATGTGGACAGCAAGGCGCTGAAATACGGCATCCATGTGGAGGACGTGAAGATCAAGCAGTTTGACCTGCCCGAGTCCAACCTGACCGCCGTTTACTCCCGCATGATCTCCGAGCGCAACCAGATGGCGGAGAAGTACACCGCCGACGGCAACTACGAAGCCTCCATCATCCGCAACGATGTGGATAAGCAGGTGAACATCATCGTTTCCAACGCCAGGGCGGAGGCAGCCAAGCTGGAAGCCGAGGGTGAGGCAGAATACATGAGACTGCTGGCGGAGGCCTACAACACCGCCGACAAGAAGGAATTCTACAAATTCACTCTGGCGCTGGACGCGCTGAAGCAGAGCCTGACCGGTGAGGACAAGACCGTGATTCTCGACGGCAGCTCGGAGCTTGCAAAGATCCTCATGGGCGCAAACTGAATCCGGGATCACACAGGAACAAAGGCCGGATCATATCGCAGGGGGCGGGCAACCGCCCCCTTGGCTCTCCCTATGGGAGAGCTGTCACCGCAGGTGACAAAACTGGGCTCCCCCTCTGGGGGAGCTGTCAGCGAAGCTGACTGAGAGGGTAT
>JAQXNO010000106.1 GCA_029098045.1 Bacillota bacterium | reverse complement strand
CTCCACAAAGCTGCCTTCATTATACCATAGTTTTTTATTTTGTAAATACAACTGTCCACTCAGGGCCGAAATTCAGGCCGTATTTTTTGCACATACTGCCCTGGCTGACGGCCATGGCCACCTTCATCAGCTCGTTGTTGTAGATCATGGGATCACCCTTTTGGGCGAAGCCGAAGCTCTGGTGGAACAGCACCCGCTGACGGAACACCTCCGTGCCGTCGTGACAGATGGAGACGTTGACCATATCGCCGTAGTGGAAGCCGGCGCTCTGGAAGGCCTCCAGAGGAATGTTTGTCCACAGATTGCCGAAATTGGGATCGTTGATCTCAAAGTAACCCTTTACACAGCCCTCCCGGACATCGGGCTCGTAGATGGGGTGCTCCACGATCTCCTCCACGGGGTACTCCGGTCCGACACCCTCGAAATCGATGATGCCGCTGGCAAGCCGGGCGGCGGTATAGCCGAACAGGTCGCGGCCGTGGAAAATGGCAACGCCCCGGGTGCTCTGGAGCCGGTTTACGCTTTCGTCGATCTCCCGGACTGCCTCGATGCCGATGTACTTCTTCACATGGGTCAGGGCGCCGTTGTCCGGGGTGACCACATAATAGCCGTCCACGGTCTTGGCAACGCAGGCGCGCCGCCTGGTGCCCACGCCGGGGTCCACTACGGACACATAGATGGTGCCCTTGGGCCAGAACTGCAGGCTCTGATACAGCCGGTAGCTGGCGCTCCAGGTGTCATACTGGGGAATCTGATGGGTGCCGTCGAAAATCTCCAGCTCCCGGTCTACGGTTTTTACCACGCCGTACATGGAGCTGACTGCGCCTTCGGCGTAGGTAAAGTCGGTCTGGAAGACCAGAATGGGTTTGTCAAACATACTCATGGTGCATTCTCCTTTACGAAATAAACGGATTCCAGAACCTGCCGTGGTTTACAAATACCGCAATGAGGATTACGGCCAGCAGGATCACAACACATACGGCAATGCAGATGTAATCGATCATTTCCGGGCTGCGCCGGGCGTACCAGGTGCGCTTTTTGTGCTTGCCGAAGGCACGCAGATCCATGGCGTTGCTGATCACATCGATCCTGTCCATGGTGGAGAAGATCAACGGCACACAGATGTTCATCACATTCTTGATGCGCACGCCCAGCTTCTCCTTTTTGCTCATATCCAGGCCGCGGCTCTGCTGGGCCACGGAGATATCATTGTAGTTGCGGATGGTGTCGGGGAAATAGCGCAGCGTCAGCGCCAGAGCGTAGGCGGCCTTGTAGCTGACCTTGATGCCGTTGAGGGAAGCGGCAAACTCGGAGGGGTTGGTGGTCAGCAGGAACAGCATCCCCAGAGGGATGACCGCGCCGTACTTGAAGAATTTGGTGATCTGATACAGCGCCTGCTCCTGAGTGACGATGTAGCGGCTGCCAAACCGGAAGATCTCATGGCAGGTGCCGTAGATCTCCACACCATAGGTGGGGTTAAACACAAAGGTCAGTACGAAATTCACTGCCAAAAACAGCACAACGGCCCAAAGCATACCTCGGATCTGCCGGAAGGTGATGCCGGAGATCCGCAGCACCGTAAAGCTCAAAACCATGACCACCAGAATGGTACGGATGTCATAGGTGAACATGACGGAAGCGGACAGCAGCAGGAAGCAGATCAGCTTGGTGACGCCGGACATCTGAAACACCCAGTTGTCCCGCTCCACATAGTCAAAGAGCTTATCCTTCATGGCGCGCCACCTCCCGTTCATAGTCGATGAAGTGCTGGACAAAGCCCTCCACATCCTCGATGCCGCAGGCCACTGCCAGATCGTAAAGACTGGTCAGCTTCAGGTTGGCGGCAGCGGCGGTTTCGGCATTGGTCAGCACCTGCACGGCGGTGCTGTCGCCGATTTTCCGACCGTCGGAGATCACGATGGCGTGGGGGGTGTACTCCAGCATCAGGTGCATATCATGGGTAATCATGAGAATGGTCACACCCTGACGGTTCAGGCTCTTGAGAAATTCCATGATTTCCGTGTAGTGATGATAGTCCTGACCGGCGGTGGGCTCGTCCAGAATCAGGATATGAGGCTCCATCACCAGAATGGAGGCGATGGTGACCCGCTTTTTCTGACCGAAGCTGAGGGCGGAGATGGGCCACTTCCGGAAGGGTGCCAGACCGCAGATTTTCAATGCGTGATTGACCTTTTCCTCCACGGTCTTTTCGTCCACACCCCGCAGCCGCAGACCCAAAGCCACCTCGTCAAAGATCATGGACTTGCAGATCATCTGGTTGGGATTCTGCATCACATAGCCGATCCGCTGCGCGCGTTCCTTGATGGTCTGACCCTTGAGGGATTCTCCCTTGAAGCGGATATCTCCCGCGGACTCGGTGACAAAGCCGCAGATGACCTTGGCAAGGGTGGATTTACCGGCACCGTTGGTTCCCACGATACTGACCATCTCACCCTCACGGATGGTGAAGTTGATGTCCTTGAGAATTTTGCGCTGCTTTGTGTACTGGAAGTGCAGACCCTCTACCTCCAGGATGGGAGGCTTTTCCTCTTTAACGGGGGCGGGCTTCCGGGCGGCATTCCAGGCCACAAGCGGATCCTTTACCGCGTCCAGCTTCAAAGTCTGCATCCGGCCCGCGCCCATGTCCTCGGTGATGTGCACACCGGCGTATTTCAGGGCGGTGGCATAAAGGGGCTCACGGATGCCGTACCGGGGCAGAATATCGGCGGCAATCAGAGCGTCGGGG
>JAQXNO010000105.1 GCA_029098045.1 Bacillota bacterium | reverse complement strand
CATCACCGATGATCCCACACCTCTGGCACAGAACCCCGGCGGCAGCTGGGCACTGGTGAACCTGATTATCACGATTCTGACGGTTCTGGGCTCCATCCTGCTGTTGATCTTCTACTTCGGCAAGAAGCAGAAGGCTCTGGTGGACGAAAACGGCAACACGGTGCTGAACGCGGAAGGCGAAGAGGCTCTGGAATACACCAGAAAGAAGAAGGGCTTCTGGAGAATCTTCAGCATCATCCCCGCAGTGGTCGCGGTTGTGGTATTCATCCTCACCGAAAACATGAGACTGCCCATGGTTCTGGTTGACCGCTGGACGATCCTGATGGTCATCATCGGCCTGGTGCAGATCGTGGTGGCACTTCTGAGCAAGAAGAAGAAGGAAGAGCCCGAGGAAGAAGCAGCAGCTATGGTATAAGCCAAAGCAAAAATGCGCAAATCATTCCAATCCCTAAGAAATGCCGGAGTCGGGCACAATGCCCGACTCCGGTTTTTTCGAAAAAATCACGGGTATTCGGCGCAAGTCCGAATACCCGTTTCATCATTTGTATTTTTTATTGCTTGGGCGCGCGCTTGCGGGTAAGATAAATGTCCAGCTTGTCCTTCCTATTGTCAGGAATCTTCTTCTCTACCGGGCATTTGACCGCGTTTGCCATGCGATCCGTAAACGCGATCAGGAAATCAATATCCGCACACATCTGGGAGCCGCTCATCAGGGCGATGGTATCATAGCTGTTATGTATGGTTGCGGTATTGGGCGGCGCAATGCGGGCAAAGGAGACCGCAGGAACGCCCTTGTCGGCAAAGGGCGTGGAGTCGCTGGAATACACATCCTGCTTTGTTGCGACGCTGAAGCCCCGCTCGCAGGAGAAATAGTTGATGTAATGCACCAGTGCCTCTTCCGTGGTGCAGCAGGAGATGAACTTGCCCATGATGCAGCCAATCATGTCCAGATTGATGTTCAGGGCGACCTTCTTCAAATCCTCCTCGTGGTCTGCGCAGTAGGCCTTGGAGCCCAGCAGTCCCCGTTCCTCACTGCCGCACCAGATGAAGCGCAGACCGTAGCGGTGGGAATTCTTTGCGAAATGCTCCGCAATGCCAAGCAATCCCACAGAGCCGGACATATTGTCATAGGCGCCCTGAGAGAGGGATGTGGAATCGTAGTGGGCGGTGAGAACGATGTATTCATCAATCTGGCCGGGCATATCCAAAATCACATTGCGGGATTTGCCCTCGTATTCGTCCTGCTTCAGCACGATCTTCGCAGTGGAAACACCTCTGTTGATCAGCCCGATGGCGTCCTTGGCATTGATGTTGACACCGGGAATCTTCCTGCCGTTGCTGACATAGCTGCGCAGTTCCCGCTGGTCAATGTCCCTGTCCTCATAATTCGCATTTCCGTCATAGGTTACAAAGCCAACGGCTCCGTTTTCCAGAATGTCCTGATAGATCCAGTAGCCAAGGTAGCCGTCAATCATGACGATCTTGTCCTTGCACTGGCTCAGTGCATAGGCGTCGTTACTGCGCAGGTAGTAGAAAGGCGCTTCCACCGTGCTGCTGCCGGCATTAAAGTAACCCTTGCAGGGGATCTCTATCCCATCTGCCTGAAAAACCGCTTTCTGAATGGTTGCCATATTCACAGAGAATTCTTCAATCTGCGCCTTCAGACCTAAATCCCCGCAGCAGTCCACCAGATATTTGGCACAGCGCAGTTCACTGTCCGTGCCGCCCATGCGGACGAAGGCCGTATCCTCAAAAATCTTCATAATCTTTTTCGCGTCCATAATCCATACCTCCTGTGATGTCGCTATACGTCATATGGTAACGCATTTGGAAGAATTTTGCAAGGGAAACTCTGGAGAAATCGTCTGCACCTGACGGCGAATCTTTTGCCCCATCCGTGCAGTTCTGAAAATGGGAAATACATACAGTATTCCTCCATTTCCAGAACCTTCGGCTGAGTCAAAATCTTCCGCCGTCAGCGCTTGCCGATTTCATCAGAGCTTTCCAAGGAAAAAGCGAGCCGGGAAGGCTCGCTTTTTTGAAACAATATTACAGGTCGCAGTTGCCCACGGTTCTGGGGAACGGAATGGCATCGCGGATGTTGCCAATGCCGGTCAGATACATGACCATTCTCTCGAAGCCGAGGCCAAAGCCTGCATGGCGGGCAGAGCCGTACTTGCGCAGATCCATGTAGAAGCCGTAGTCGTCGGGGTTCATGCCCAGCTCCTCAATGCGGCTTTTCAGAATCTCGTAGTTATCCTCACGCTGAGAGCCGCCGATAATCTCACCAATGCCGGGAACCAGACAGTCCATGGCTGCAACAGTCTTTCCGTCGGGATTCAGCTTCATGTAGAAAGCCTTGATCTCCTTGGGGTAATCGGTGACAAACACGGGGCGCTTAAAGATCTGCTCGGTCAGATAGCGCTCATGCTCAGTCTGCAGATCGCAGCCCCAGTACACGGGATAGTCGAAGTTTGCGTTGTTCTTCTCCAGAATCTCAATGGCCTCCGTGTAGGTCACACGTCCAAAGTCGGAGTTCATGACATGGTTCAGTCTTTCCAGCAGACCCTTGTCCACAAAGGAGTTGAAGAAGTTCATTTCCTCCGGCGCGCGCTCCATCACATAGGAAATGATGTACTTGATCATGTCCTCTGCCAGCGCCATATCGTCACTCAGATCAGCAAACGCGATCTCAGGCTCGATCATCCAGAATTCCGCCGCATGCCGGGTGGTATTGGAGTTCTCAGCCCGGAAGGTGGGGCCAAAAGTGTAGATATTGCGGAAAGCCATTGCAAAGGTCTCGCCGTTGAGCTGACCGGAAACGGTCAGGTTGGTGGGCTTGCCGTAGAAATCCTTGGAGTAATCGATGGAGCCGTCCTCGTTTTTCGGCACGTTGTTCAGATCCAGCGTGGTGACCTGGAACATTTCACCCGCACCCTCGCAGTCCGAACCGGTGATCAGGGGTGTGTGGACATAGACGAAGTCGCGATCCTGGAAGAACTGGTGGATGGCCATGGCAGCCAGACTGCGGACACGGAACACGGCCTGGAAGGTGTTGGTCCGGGGGCGCAGATGGGTGATGGTACGCAAAAACTCCATGGAGTGGCGCTTGGGCTGCAGCGGGTAGTCGCCGGTGGAGGGGCCTTCCACGTTGACAGTCTTTGCCTGAATTTCAAAGGGCTGCTTGGATTCAGGCGTCAGCACCACGGTGCCCTTGACAATCAGGGCAGCGCCGATATTGATCTTGGAAATCTCCTGAAAATTTTCGATTGTATCATTGTAAACCACCTGAATGGGGCTGAAATAAGTACCATCAGACAGCATGATAAAGCCAAACTGCTTGGAGGGGCGGCGATTGCGCACCCAGCCACCGATCTCAATTTCCTGATCCGCATACCTGGCAGTATTTTTGAACAGTTCACGCATGGTGATAAGTTCCATAACCTCGTTCCTCTCTTCCTTCTGAAAATATAGATTAGTATACGTCAAATTGGAGGATTTTACAAGAGGGAATGTGAATTTTTATGGAAAATATTCAAAAAGATTCCCCTATTCCCCTGCTTCGGCTCTTTGACAGCGGGAAAGACCATCCAGATACCGGCCGTTATCCACGGGCAGCGTCACCCGTCGTTCCTCCCAGCCGGATACATAGGCCGCATTGGCAAGCTGCACCTGCCGCAATCCATCCCATCCGTCGGCAATCAGGGGGCTTCCGTCCAAAAGGTGCCGCGCAAAGGCAGCCAAAACCTGCTGATAAGGAACATCGTCCGCCTCCAGCGGCAGCTGCCGCACCCGGTGGGGCAAGGGCGAAAAGATCTCCTGATTGGTCAGGGCAAATTCCTCCGTGGACACCTCATTTTCATCAAAGGAAAGGATTCTCCCCTCCTCCACGGTCAGTTTGCCCTTACTGCCCCAGATTTCAAGCCGGTTGACCCCCGGCGCCTCTCCGGTGGCGCTGACCATGGTGCCATGGAAGCCGTTCTCATAAAAGAACTGAATATCCACAGCGTCATCCACCGTGAAATCGTTGTACCGTCCGAACTCCATGGCGGCATACAGCTTCTGGGGCAGACCAAAAAACCAGTTCCAGATATCCAGATAGTGGGGATTCTGGTTGGTCATCAGCCCACCGCATTCGCCAATCCAGCTGCTGCGCCAGGGGGCGCTGCGGTGATAGGCAGGCGTCCGATACCAGCTGTTGCAGACCCAGACGGCCCGGTGCAGCGTGCCCAGGGCGCCGCTGTCCAGAAAGGCCTTTGCGCCCCGGAAGGCGCTGAGACACCGGTTGTTGAACATCATGGCGAAGGAAAGCCCGTGATCTTCACAGTAACGCACCAGCGCTTCCACTTCCCCGGCGCTGATGCCTGCCGGTTTGTCCATGAGAATGTGTTTGCCCAGACTTGCCATCTGCATGCCGATCGCAACATGACTGGTGTGCGGCGTGGCAATGAGCACAGCATCGAATTCCGAACTGCGGCTTGCCATGTCATCCGTATCCGTATAGATGTGTACACCGGCAAAGTCACGGCGCAGCAACGCCTGTCCCGCTTCATTCCGGCAGCAGACGCCGATCAGCGCAAGACCCGGTATCAGCCCTGTATGAATCATCCTGGCATAGACGCGACCCATGCCGCCAAAACCAATCAGGGCGCAGCGAATGATCCGATCCATGCTTTCCCTCATTTCAATGCTTCCAGCCACTGGGCCTCCCGGAACCCCAGCAGCACCTGGTCCTCCAGCACCACCAGAGGACGTTTTACCAGCATACCATCGCTTGCCAGCAGCCGCAGCTGCTCCTCCTCAGTCATGGCAGGAAGCTTTTCTTTCAAATTCATGGACTTATAAAGCAGGCCGCTGGTGTTGAAGAATTTCTTCAGAGGCAGACCGCTTTGCTGATGCCACTGCTTCAGCTCCTCGTAGGTCGGGTTTTCTTCCTTGATGTGCCGCGCCGTATAGGCAACACCGTTGGCATCCAGCCATGATCTGGCCTTTTTGCAGGTGCTGCAGGGCGGATATTCCAAAAACAGCATGATGACGCACCTCTTATCTGATTTGCACGGCAGGCTCCTGCGCCGGTGCTTTGAGGGCAAATCCGTGTTCATTGGCATGGTTTGCCCGGTTTTCTTGGGAAGCTCTGATTAAATCGGCAAGAGCTGACGGCGAGAGATTTTGCGCCAAGCGAAAGTACGAAAAATGAGGGAATACTGTATGTATTTTCCATTTTTTGTACTGCACGATTGGTGTAAAAGATCCGCCGTTCAGCCGCAGACGATTTATTCAGAGTTTCCCTTATTCTACCACAGACTTTTGGTCTGTGCAAGACATTGGGTGCACTTCACTTACGCACTTGAGATAATCATACTGCACAAGACCGGTTCCCCGGTTTTGTAAATTCCGATGAATTTTGCATCCCCCTGTTGACTTCTGAAAAATGATCGGATACAATGCAAGCATACACGTGTATCGATTCACGCTCTAATTGTGTATCGATACACAATTAGGCATATGAAATGCCACCAATTATCTTGGTGGCATAGTAGAGGTTCTGATTTCCAAATCCGTGTGATAGGTAACCGGCGATACCGCCTCTCCCCGCATCAACGCGCAGAGCATATTCAAAGCCGAGAGGCAGATGTCCTCCAATGGAATGTGGACGGAGGTAAGGGACGGATTGCTCATCTGAGAAATGTCGGTATTATCATATCCGCTGAGGCGCACATCATTGGGGACACGGATGCCCCGTCTGGACAGGCATTTCAAAACACCCAGCGCGATCATGTCGGATTCCACAATGATAGCATCCGGCAATGCCGTGCCGGAATCCAGCAGCTTTTGGCAGCATTCATACCCGCCGCTGTAGGTATGACAATCCGTCAGAAATACCGCGGGATCGAGGAACAGCGCGCTGCTGTCGCAGTATTGTCTGATTGCTTCGATTTTCTGCACCGAGGAGATGTCGCTGTCCGGTCCAATGTAGCCCAGCCTACGAACACCGGTTTCCTCCAAATGGCTGCACAGCTTTTTGATTCCGCTTCGCAGGTCAATGCCGACGGTCGCAGGGTACGCACCGTCTGTCACCGGGCCGACCTTGACCACAGGAACGCCCACTTCCAGCTCCAGAATGAAGGTGTCCGCCTGGCCTTCATCATAGCAGATCACGCCGTCAACCAGACCGGACTTCAGGATGCCGGCTGCATTCCTGGCCTGCTCCATATTGGCGTTCTTCAGAAGCATGGCCATCAGACCCCGGTCTTCACAATATTCCTGCAACAATTTGAACATTTTACTGAAGTATGGATTGTCAACCTCGGGGATCGCGATTGCCACGATATTCGTTCTGCCGGTACGCAGGCTCTGTGCAAAGGGATTCGGGCGGTAGTTCAGTTTGGCAATTGCATCCGCGATACGTTGCCGGGTGTCTTCCCGCATATTGTCTGGTGTCTTTAAGTACTTCGAAACCGCAGCGACGCTGACACCGGCCAGCTTTGCTACATCCTTTATGGCAGCCATATCATCCCTCCTTTTTGTGTATCGTTATTTGCTGGCATTATAACATGATTCCGATGCAAAATGCAACCTCAAAAACCAATTGTATCTCAAAACTTTGATTTCACAATATCGAATTGAAGACAATCCGATACACAGAGGGTAGGGCGCGTATATTACACTTTGCATGTATCAAAGTGTGAGTATAAATATGAATCTAGGAGTGAAGAAATGAACAAGATAACTTTTTTGGGTGCGGGCAGCAGCGTGTTCGCCAAAAATGTTCTCGGCGACTGTTTGCAGACCGACTGTCTGCGGGAATACGAATACGCGCTGTTTGACATTGATCCCAAACGCCTGGAAGAATCGTATATGATGCTCTCCAACATCAACCGCAATTCCAACTCAGGCCAGGCGAAGATCGTCAAATACACCGACCGCAAGGAGGCTCTGCGGGGTGCCAAATATGTGATCAATGCCATTCAGGTGGGCGGTTATGAGCCTTGCACCGTGACCGACTTTGAGATTCCCAAGAAGTACGGTCTGCGGCAGACCATCGGCGATACCAACGGCATCGGAGGTATCTTCCGGGCACTTCGGACGATTCCCGTCATGCTGGACTTCGCCAAGGATATGGAAGCGGTGTGCCCCGACGCGCTGTTCATCAACTACACCAATCCCATGTCCATGCTGACCCTTGCCATGGGGCGCGCAACACCGATTCAGACGATCGGCCTGTGTCACTCCCATCAGGAATGTATTCCCGGCTTGTTCGGAAAGCTGGGTCTTCCCCAGAATGGCCTTCATTACAAGATCGCAGGCATTAACCACATGGCCTGGCTGCTGGAAATCTCCCGTAACGGAGAGGATTTGTATCCGCTCATTCGAAAAAGGGCAATGGAGGGACCTGTTTTTGACTCTTACGCCGAGGCGCGGAAGATATATCGCCAGATTCCGCAGATAGAAGGCGCGTTTGGCATTGAGAACCACGATGATATGGTGCGCTTTGAGCTGATGAAACAGTTTGGATATTACGTCACCGAATCCAGCGAACACAGCGCGGAGTACTATCCGTACTTTATCAAGAAGAATTACCCGGAGCTGATTCAAAAGTTCAACATTCCTCTTGATGAATACCCCCGCCGGTGTGTGATTCAGATCGAGGAGTGGGAAGAGCAGGCGAAAAAGCTTGTTCACGATGAAAACCTGACGCATAAACACAGCCATGAATATGCCTCCGGCATTCTGGAAGCGCTGGAAACCGGAAAAGATTTCTCCTTCGGCGGCAACGTTATGAACACCGGGCTGATCGATAACCTTCCTGCGGATTGCTGTGTAGAGGTTACCTGTCTGGCCAACGCTGGCGGCATTCAGCCCTGCCATGTTGGCGCATTGCCCCATCAGCTGGCCGCGCTGAATATGCGGCAAATCAGCGTTCATCAGCTGACTGTGGATGCGGCACTCACCGGAAAGAAGGACTGTATCTATCAGGCGGCTCTGCTTGATCCTCACGCCAGTGCAGAATTAAGCATTGATGAGATCAGAGCAATGGTGGATGACTTGATCGAAGCTCACGGCGAATGGCTTCCCAAGTACCAATAATCAATAAAAACAGGGAGGAACAAATATGTCTGAAGAAATGAAAAATGCAGTCACAACGGAAGAACCGAAACAGTGTACAGCAAAAGAAAAGATCGGCCATATCATCGGTGTATTGGGTCACGACTCTGCATACAATCTGTGGGGTATGTGGGCAACACCATTTATGACGGATATTTTGCAGCTTCCCGCTGTCGTCCTGGGTATTCTGGCACTTGTTGGCCGTATCTTCGATGGTGTCAATGATATTGCCATGGGATTCATCGCAGACCGAACAAGAAGCAAGCACGGCAGATTCCGTGCCTGGGTGCTCCGCGCCGGTCCGCTGTTTTGCCTGTGTATGGCGCTCAGTTTCTTTGTTCCCAGCGAAAACATGACCATTAAGATCATTTACGCATCCATTATGTATGTTGTTGTGGATCTGGTGTTCACAGCTGTGGATATTCCCTTCTGGAGTTTGCCATCGGCAATGACAAAGAATACGGCAGAACGCTCCAACATTATCGCGGGTACAACCACTGCATCCAATGCGGTATCAGGTCTTGTCAGCATTGTCATGCCCATTGTACTGGGACTGTTTGGTGGTGAACAAAACAGATGGGCGTACTTTTCCGTTGCACTGATCGTGGGCGCTTTTTCCTCAGTCATGTACCTGATCAGCTTCTTCATGGTCAAAGAGCACGTCATCCCGGATCCCAAAGAAAAGTTCAGCTTTAAACTGGCGATGCAGAACATCTTCACGAATAAGCCTCTTCTGCTCATCCAGATTTCCAATATGTTCTGCCTGCTGGCTCTGGTGATGAAAGGAACCTTCAATTTCTATTACTGTACATATAATCTGGGCAGCATGGAGCTGATGTCTGTTTTCGGTTTGATTTCGCTGGTCTGCACAATTGCCGGTTCGCTTCTGTTCATGCCTGTGTCAAAATATGCGGGCAAGAAAAATGCCATGTTCATTCTCGCCGGTGTGTATGTTGCAGCCTGCCTTGTCCTGTATTTCTCCGGCTGGACGAATCTGATTCTTGTATTCGTCTGCTATGCGTTCACCAGCACTTGTGCCGGCGGCGCAATGGTCTGTATCAACGCAATGATGGCTGATACAATTGAGTACGGCGAATGGAAGACCGGTCAGCGCAACGAAGCAATGATTACTTCCACGCGCTGCTTTGTAACCAAGCTGGTTATGGCCGTATCCGGTGTTGCGGTAGCCTTCGTAATCGGCTTCAGCAATTATGTGCCCGGTGCACAGCAGAGCGCGGCAACGCTGAACGCTTTCCATATCATGTCTTCTCTGGTTTGCGCAGGTGTCATGATCGCCTCCGCAGCTCCCATGTTCTTCTATGACCTGACAGAAAAGCGTCACGCCCAGATCATGGCTGAACTGGCAGCGCGCAAGGCTCAGAACTGATTTGCTTTGCCTGAGATACTCCTCTCTTTTCAATACTCCGATCAGGAAGCGCCCGGCGAAGCCGCCGGGCGTTTCCCGTAAACGCAACCGGAGGATGAATCGCGTGCATGGTCTGAGCTTTGGTGATTCCAGGAAGGATTTCATTTACGGTGTGATGCAAAGATATCACAATTATTTCGTACAAATCGAGAGCAAAGGGGGACAAAATGGGAATCTGGATCGGTATTGACGGTGGCGGTACCAAGACAAAATACCTGGCCGTCAGCGAGCATGGGATAAGACTGGGCTCATACATCACAGGCGGAACGTATTACCACATTGATGGGATAGATGTTGTTTGCGCACGGCTGCGTGAAGGCGTTTGGGCGGTAAAACAGGATTATGAGGTTCTTGGTATCTGCTTCGGAATGCCGGGCTTCGGAGAGAGCGGTACAGCCGACCAAGACGCAGTTGAAAAAATCAGAAGCACTCTGGCCCCCTACCCGCTTTACGTTGTGAATGATGTGGTAGCCGGATGGGCCGGATCACTTGCGTTGTCGCCCGGGGTAAATATCGTGGCAGGAACAGGATCAATTGCATATGGCAGAAATCAGGAGGGCGTCTGCGCCCGATGCGGCGGATGGATGGAATTCTTTTCAGACGAAGGCTCCGGGTATTGGCTTGGGAGAAAAACTCTGGAGCTGTTTTCCAAGCAAAGTGACGGAAGACTCCCAAAAAGCAAGTTGTACGAACTGTTAAAGGCGCACCTGAAGCTCCGGGATGACACGGAGCTGAACGATCTGGTTCGAGGTGTGTATGCACCCTCCAGAGAGAAAACCGCGTCTTTGCAGCGGATACTCTTTGAAGCCGCGAAAGCAGGGGACGCATCCGCCAAAGAGCTCTACCAGGAGGCAGGCGGGGAATTGGCGATGATCACTTCCGCGGTGCTGAAAAAGCTGCAATTTCAAAATGTTCCCACCGTGTCCTATTCCGGCGGTGTGTTTGAAACCGGCGATCTCATCCTGACGCCTTTCAGCAGGGCACTCGGATCATCCGTCAAACTGATGAAGCCGGTATTGGAGCCTGTGGAGGGTGCGCTGCTGCTGGCGGTTCACGCGTTTGCGCCACAGGAGCTTCCGAAGATTCAGAATGCGCTGTGTCGCGGACAGTAGCAAAACTGGTCGCAGCGGTTCATTGGGCCGGATGATGCAGCCAATCGCAGATACCCCCTGCAATTTCTGATTCCGGCTCCGGCTTTGCCCTGCAGGTCATCCCACGGCCAGGGAATTGGGTATTGCACAACGCGCCTGCGAAATGGTATAATCAAGAAGCCAGCCATCAGTTCTTTCGCGGATGGCTGACTTCACAGCAGGAGATGATCGTATGAACAGGAAACTGAGAGCAGATGCAGAGCAAATCGCGCGGGGCGCAATTGCCGCCGTGAGCCCGGAGGCCGCTGTCCGCAAGGCTCTGACAGGGCGCATTTTCAGCGGGAGGCTGTACCTGGTTTGCGTTGGAAAAGCTGCGTGGAAGATGGCACAGGTTGCCGTCTCCTGTCTGGTTCAACCGATCGAGCAGGGCATTGTGGTCACCAAATACCACCATGTGGAGTACCCTCTGCCGGGCATTGCCTGCTATGAGGCTGGGCATCCGGTCCCTGACGACAACACCTTCAAAGCAACACAGGCCGTGCTGGACATGACGGCGCATCTGACTTCAGAGGACACGGTGCTGTTCCTTTTGTCCGGCGGCGGCAGTGCGCTGTTTGAAAAGCCACTGATTTTTGGAGCAGAGCTGCAGAATATTACTGCGCAGCTTCTTGCAAGCGGCGCAGACATTGTTCAGATGAACACCGTCCGCAAACGGCTCTCTGCGGTCAAGGGCGGCCGTTTTGCCCAGTGGTGCTCCCCTGCCCATGTGGAATCAATCGTCCTCTCCGACATTCTGGGCGACCCTCTGGATATGATTGCTTCAGGGCCGGCATTCCCTGACAGTTCCACCTGTGCCGATGCGCTGGCCGTTGCCGAAAGGTACCACCTGAAGCTCAGTGAGCAGGCATGGGCGCTGCTGCATCATGAAACCCCCAAGGCGCTTCCCAACGTGACCACGCAAGTCATCGGCAGTGTCCGGCAGCTTTGCGAAGCTGCGGCGTCCTTTGCGAAGGATCTGGGCTATGAACCCATTCTGCTGACCGATCATCTGGACTGTGAAGCGAGGGAAGCCGGTGCATTTCTGGCGGACATTCTGAGAACCCATGCCCAGGGCGGCAAAAAGCTTGCCTATATTGCCGGTGGGGAAACCGTGGTGCATCTGGTTGGAAATGGTCTGGGTGGACGGAATCAGGAGTTGGCGCTCAGTGCCGCGACGGGAATGCAGGGTCTTTCCAATGTCTGTGTCATCAGCGTGGGAAGTGACGGCACGGACGGTCCAACGGATGCCGCCGGCGGCTATGCAGACGGCGATACTGCCGCGGAACTGGCAGCGAACGGTCTGACCGTGGCAGGTGTTCTTTCGAATAACGATGCCTACCACGCTCTGAAGTCCGTGGATGGTCTGATCATCACAGGCCCCACCGGAACCAATGTGAACGACGTTGCAGTTGCGCTGATTGAATAAATCTGTCGCAAAAACCGGCAGGCCTTCTTTGATCAAAACCCCCACTGCCGGTTATCCGGCGGTGGGGGTTTGTTCAGTGGATCCTGTTCCATGTCCATGGTGATGGCGCATCAGCCGCGAAATATGCCGGCGATGCCGTGGTTTGCCTCTGAAATGTTCACAGAAATCTCTCATTCATTTGAAAAATCAGCAAAAAGCTGCTTGCAGGCGGGATATATCTTCTGAAACTGCCGATAGCGCTTTTCATATTTTGCCGCCAGCTCCGGCTCCGGCCGGACGGTGGAAGCCACATGTACGATTTTCTCACAGGCAGCTTTGACACTGTCATATTCTCCGCAGGCCACCATGGCCAGCATGGCGCCGCCCATGCCAGGGCCTTGTTCAGATTCCAGACATTGCAGTTCAATGTTCAGGACATTTGCCATGATCTTCTTCCACAGGGGGCTTTTGGCACCGCCGCCGCAGATTTTGGAGGCGTTCAGTTCAATGCCAAGGCTTCTGGCAACCTCAACCGAATCCCGGATGGCAAAAGCAACGCCTTCCAGCACCGCCTGTACCAGATCCGCACGGCCGGTATCCATGGTCATGCCCATGAAGACACCCCTGGCGTTGGTATCGTTGATGGGGCTGCGCTCGCCCATGAGATAGGGCAGGAAGAAGACGTGATTCTCTCCCAGCTTGTCGTCGGTGATGGGTTCCTGCTCGGCGGCATAATCGGAAGTCCTGAAAATGTCCTCCATGAGCCATTTGTTGCAGGAAGCGGCGCAGAGCATACAGCCCATCAGATGGTAGCCGCCGTCGGCATGGGCAAAGGCGTGGAGGGCGTTGTTGCGATCCACACCGAAGGATTCGGAGGAGATGAACACCGTGCCGGAGGTTCCAAGGCTGATGTTGCAGCCGCCCTCCCCTACCACCCCGGTGCCCACCGCAGCGGCGGCGTTGTCGCCTGCACCGGCACAGACCTTGACGGTTTCGGGGATACCCAGGCGTTTTGCAATTTCCGGTTTCACAGTGCCAATGCAGTCGTAGCTTTCAAATAGTCTGGGCATCTGCGCTTCCGACACACCACAGATGTCCAGCATTTCCTTCGACCAGCACTTATGTTCCACGTCCAGCAGGAGCATACCGGAGGCATCGGAATAATCACAGCTGTGTGTCCCGGTGAGGATATAGTTTACATAATCCTTAGGCAGCATGATTCTGGCGATTCTGCCGAAGTTCTCCGGCTCGTTCTCCCGCATCCAGAGGAGTTTGGGAGCGGTAAATCCCGCAAAAGCAATATTCGCCGTCAGGACAGACAGCCTTTTCTTGCCAATCTCCTGATTCAGGTAATCAACCTGCTTTGCGGTTCGGCCGTCGTTCCAGAGTATCGCTGGGCGAATGACGTGATCATCCTGATCCAGTATCACCAGACCGTGCATCTGGCCGCCGCAGCCGATACCGGCAACCGCTGCGCCGTCAAAGCCCCTCAGCAACTCGGGAATGCCCTCCATGACGGCCTTGCGCCAATCCTCCGGGTTCTGCTGGCTCCAGCCCGGCTGTGGAAATTCCAGGGGGTACTCCTTTGTCACCGTGTTCTTGATCTGCCCGGAACCATCCATCAGCAGCAGCTTTGCTGCGGATGTGCCCAGGTCAATACCGATGTATAGCATTGCTTTTCATCCTTTCCGGGTGGTTTTCTTCCGTCCGTGGTTCCCTTGCTTTTCGGGAGATTCTCAAGTCTTCGCCAAGAGGAGGCTTCGACAGTCTGTCATCCGGCGAACAGAGTGTCCCTTTTCTGTCTTTCGGACAATCATAGTATCTCACAGATCACCGGATTTTGCAACAGCCTTCCGAAGCCTTTGTTTCGGGGCGATCAAAAGCCCGGTTCGGTTTTGCGCCGAACTGGGCTTTTGATCGCTTCAGGATCACAGGTTCAGAAAATCCTTCCGGTAATGCACACCGAAGTACTCGGCAAGCTCTTTCATCTGCTCATCCCGGATGGTGTTGATTCTGGGCAGGTGGGCGGTGAGCATATAGATCTGTGCCGCCTTTTCCACGGTTTCAATCAGACCAAAGGTCTCGTCCATGGTCTTGCCTGCACCGTAGATGCCGTGCATCCCCCAGACCACCAGGCGGAATTCCTTCATTTTTTCGGCGGTCGCCTCTCCGATGGAATTGGTACCGCAGAGCATCCAGGGCAGCACCCCGATGCCGTCGGGGAACACCACAATGCACTCGGTGCACATCTCCCACAGGGTGTGGGTGAACTTCTTCTCGTCCAGCTCGTGGACGTAGTTCATGGCCAGTGTATAAGTGGGATGGCAGTGCATCACCACCCGGTTCGCGGGGTCAACACTGAGCCGTGCCATGTGGCTCATGAGATGGGCGGGAAATTCGGAGGTAAACTTGCCGCCGTCGGAGTAGCCCCACAGCAGCTCCGCAGTCTGACCATCGGCAGCAATGCGGACAACGCCCAGGTTACGCTCGGGGTCGGTGTCCACGTTCTTGAAATACTTGCCGGTGCCGGTGACAATGAAAATCTTGCCGATGATGGCAGTTGCATCAAAGCCCAGAGGAATCGTGCGGATCACGTGATTCAGGTCGAGGTATTCCCCGACTTCCTTTTCGTCCAGTAGATAGCTGATGTTACCACCGTTGCGCTCATCCCAGCCCAGACGGTACATATTGGCGGTGGTATTCCGCATTTCCTCCACAAAGGGAGCGGTAAAAATGTCTTTCATCTTCTTAACCTCTCTTGCTCAGCACTTCATTTTCATACTGCTTTACGGTCTGGAACCACGCGCCGTCCACGGGCGCACCGCACACCCGGCAATACTCCGTCCAGATTTCCCCAAAGGGCATGGTCTTCAGCTCCTCCTGCCGTACCATCAACTCCGTCCAGTTGCCGTCGTTCTGCATGGCAGTCAGGTCGGGAGTGCAAAGGGCCATCAGAAGGGCCTTCTGAACATTGCGGAAGCCCACGGTCCAGGCAGAGATCCGGTTGATGGAGGCGTCGAAGTAGTCCAGAGCCATATCCACCCGGCCCTCCAGACCGCCGCAGCGGACGATCTCCTTGCAGATTTCCTTTGTCTCGTCGTCCAGCAGCACCACATGGTCAGAGTCCCAACGGATGGGCCGGGTGATGTGCAGGGCGATCTCCGGGAAGAAGGCAAGCAGGGCGGGAATCTTGTCGGAAACGAC
>JAQXNO010000104.1 GCA_029098045.1 Bacillota bacterium | reverse complement strand
GTCGTTCAAGCTTCGTTTCTATGGGAATTATAACACGGATTTGCGAAAATGGATAGTGTCATTTCGCATTTTTGAAAAATATCAGCGGGGCTGTGGACTTTCACGAAAAGCTCTGTGCCCGGGGAAAAAGTGCTCCCCGGTTCAAGAAAACCAGGGAGCACACAGCTTGTCAAAAAAGTATTTTTGACAAGCTGCCTACGATTTTCAAACTTTTCAAAAAGTTTGAAAATCGCTTTGATTGGACGCGAAGGACAACCCTGACGGTTTTCTTTCACACTTTCTTTCCCTCCGAAACTTTCGGCTGGGAGGGGCGGGGTGCCCCCGCTGGCGATTCGGGCCTGAAAGGCCGGCAATTGTCGATACACCAATGGGCTCTCCCGGTTCGTAACTGCTTTCAACATCCAGCGTTGGGAACGGCGATGGCGTTGCACCGGCGCGGCAGCGCCCTTGGCTCCCCCTCTGGGGGAGCTGTCAGCGAAGCTGACTGAGAGGGTCTTGGCTCCCCCTCTGGGGGAGCTGTCACCGCAGGTGACTGAGAGGGTTTTTGTACTATATACTGATAATATGGAAAGAAAAGTGACCGAAAGGAGTGGCACCATGCGCATCGCGGTTGTGGACGATGAGGACAGCAGCGCCCGGAAGCTGTGCGAGTATCTGCAGAGGTACGAAGCCGAATTCGGACAGAAAATCGAGTATCAGCGATTTACCGACGGCTTTTCATTTTTGACCGGCTTCAAGGGTCAGTTCGATGTGATACTGCTGGATGTCTCCATGCCCGGAATGGACGGCATGGAAACCGCCAGACGCATCCGCCGCACGGACCCGGATGTGCTGATTCTGTTCATCACCAACATGGCGCAGTATGCCATCCGGGGCTATGAGGTGGATGCGCTGGACTACATCCTGAAGCCCGTCAGCTATTTTGCCTTTTCCCAGCGCTTCAAACGCGCCGTCAGCCGGATCAGAAGCCGCAGCAAAAACTATCTGGTGCTGACGGTTCGCAACGAAACCTATAAGCTGGACGTGGATTCCATTTATTATGTGGAAAGTCAGGGTCACAATCTGATCTTCTGCACGGAGGCCGGAACCTTTACCGTCAGCGGAACCATGAAGGAGATCGAGCAGAAGCTTCTGAGCTTCCACTTTTTCCGCTGCAACAAGGGGTATCTGGTATCCTTGCGCCATGTGGACAGCATTCAGGACGGCAGCGCCATGGTGCACGGGGAGCCGCTGCTCATCAGCCGCGCCCGAAAGAACGAATTTATGGAAGCGCTGACGAATTTTGTAGGTGGTGCGGTATTATGAATGTGAATGTCCTGGATATCCCCCGCGTCTATACGGGAATCGCGGAATGGATGGCCTGCATGATCTACGCAGCGCAGCTTCGTCCCCGGCTTCCGCTGAAATGGTTTATTCCCGCCTCCGGCACGGCGCTTCTGCTGCAGTGCCTGTTTCTTGTGGTGACGGACGACTGTCCCCTGTACCTGTGGATTCCCTGCATGGTCACGGCGGCGGCAATGATGCTGGGTCTGCTGCTTCTTCTGTGCGATCTGGATTTTCGCGCAGGGGCCTATACCTGCGTCCGGGCCTTTGTACTGGCGGAATTCGCGGCATCCCTGGAGTGGCAGCTCCACTGCTACCTTTGGCCTCAGAACGATGCTGTCTGGTGGCAGCGCTACGGTCTTTTGGCGCTTGTTTACGGAAGTATTTTTCTGGTGATGGTGCTGCTGGAGAAGCGATGTAATCCAAATAAAACCCGGCCTGTCATCACGGAACAGGAGCTGCTGACTACAGCGATCTTAGGTGTCTGTGTTTTTGCTATCAGTAATCTGAGCTTTTATTTCGAAAGAACACCTTTCAGCGGTCAATATGCCAGTGAGATTCACAATATCCGCACGTTCGCGGATCTGTGCGGCGTAACCATGTTATATGCCTACCACCTTCAGAGGGAACAGAACCGTGCGAGGAAGGAACTGGGTGCTATGCAGACTATGCTGGAAAACCAATATGCCCAGTACCGCATGAGCCGGGATTCCATCGAAATGGTGAATCGGAAGTATCACGACCTGAAGCACCAGATCGCGGCACTCCGGGCGGAGCCTGACGCAGAAATCCGAAACCGTTGGCTGGATGAAATGGAAGAAGATATCCTGACCTATGAGGCACAGAATAAAACCGGCAACTCCGTGCTGGATACCCTGCTCACCGGCAAGAGCCTGTACTGTCAGAAGCACAGCATTGGGCTGACGGTTGTAGCAGACGGACGGCATCTGGCTATGATGGACATGATGGACATCTGCTCCCTGTTTGGCAACGCGCTGGACAATGCCATCGAGTGCGAACTGAAAATCCCGGACAAGAGCAAACGCCTGATCCACCTGACGCTGACCACCCAGAAGCAGTTTTTGCTGCTGCAGGTGGAAAACTACTGCCCCGACGCCCCCGCGTTCCGGGACGGACTTCCGACCACCACCAAGCAGGACACGGATAACCACGGCTTCGGCGTAAAAAGCATTCAGGCAATCGCGAAAAAGTATGGCGGTTCCGCTGCTTTCCAGACAACGGACAACTGGTTTGTGCTGAAGGTTCTGCTCCCGCTGCCGGCTGCGCCGGCGTGCGCGGCGCAGGAATGACGCGGCTCCCCCGGGAGCTGGAAACTTCAAATTTTGGAGAGCCGGACATCGTGCCGGACATACGGGGCGGCGGCTTCTGCCGCCCTTTTCTTTTTTGCGCGCAGCCTTGGAATCTGGTTGTTTTACACAAAAACAAAACCAAATTTTTATGCAATATTAACTGTGGTTTTTCCACGAAAAACGGTGTTTTTACAGTTTATGCGAAAAAAACAACAGTTCATGCGGCAAAGCTTGGAAAGCCGGTTTTCGGATGATATATTGAATTTGCACTTGGGAAACTCCGGGAAAACCGTCAGCCGTTTCCGGCCCAATCCGTTTGGAATACAGCCTCCGGCCGAGCCGCGGATTTACGCTGCAGGCGTCCGGGATTCCACCGAAGCTTCCCTCGAAACACGGCGAGAGAAGAATATTTTTGAGGAGGAAACACAAATGTTACAAATCAACATGGAGGACGTGATCGGCGTACTGCAGACCTGCCAGAAGTACCTGATCCCGTTGGCCATTGCTCTGGTGATTGGCATCGCAGTCATCATCGCTGTATCTTTCGTCAAGAACATGAGCAAGGGCAAGAAGTTCGTTATCCGCTGGAATGCGGTCCTTGCTATGGTGCTGGCCATCGCAATTTCCGCAAACCTGATCTGCCTTGGACCCATGTCCAACCTGATCAGCCTGACCATGGGC
>JAQXNO010000103.1 GCA_029098045.1 Bacillota bacterium | reverse complement strand
GAAACCGCTGTCTTCGGATCGGCGTTTCATGCCTTCGAATGGCTGTATGTCAGAATCGCGCCGATCATGTTTACCGGTGCGGTGGCTGGAGCCATCATGACCCGGAGCAGGCGGTGAAGCCCTGCTGCTTTTGACGCAGGCGCTGCTTCCGGGATGCGGCTGCATAACGGAATGCCCCACTGCGGCAAACATACCTGCCGCAGTGGGATTTTCATCTGAAGAATTGACACATTTGCCTGATACTAGTTTTTCATAAAACGGTTCAATACCGTTTTGTGAGACCGCGTTCTCGCGGTCAGCGGCATCGCCGCTGAAAAACGTAGTCCATACATTTCTCGCCGCCGCTGGCGGCCTGCGCGCAAAGCGCAGGATAAAATGGTATGAACCATTTTATCGAGAAATAGTATGAGAATACCACCTGTTGGAAGAAAGCGAAATCCCGTATCATGGCAGAAATACCTGCAAAGACCAAGAAAGAATGTACCGTATGTTAGAACGATTTGCGCTGCCGTATGGTACAATGACAGCGAAAGGTTGGTGGAATTACCATGAACATATTACTGGAAATGAACTACGATGTAACGATTAAAACATTTCCCACCCGCTATGCCGCAACCGTCCGTATGGTGATCCCCTCCTTCGAAGAGGAAGGAATGCTGTGGAATATTCTGATGGAGGAAACCGCACCCCTGCACCTGATGGATGGCGATCCCTGCTATTGCTGTGCCGTATTCCATGACAAGGAGTACCGGGAAGCGGATGTGGATGTGGAAGTCCAAAAAGATGTAAAGGGAAGCTACCCGGACACGGAGCATGTTCGCTTTCGGACGCTGCCGGAGATCACCGTGGCCTGCGCCACCTGCAAAGGCTCCTACGAGCAGATGGACGGCATCAACGCCGCGGTTGCGGCATGGGTTGCTGACAACGGCTACGCCTTTGACGGCCCCATGTTCAACATCTACCACGTCAGTCCCCATGAAACAGCGAACCCCGATGAATATGTCACCGAGGTCTGCTATCCCGTTCGAAAAATGTAACAACTACGGACACGCCGCAAAACGCGGCGTGTCCCAGCTTGTCAAAAAATATTTTTGACAAGCTGCCTACGATTTTCAAAAAGTTTGAAAATCGCTTTGATTGGACGCAGTGACAACCCTGACGGTTTTCTTTCACACTTTCTTTCCCTCCGAAACTTTCGGCTGGGAGGGTTTATTGACAGTCTGGGACACGCCGCAAAACGCGGCGTGTCCTTAACCATGCCGGAGGCAGTGTGCTTCTGATGCGCCCGGACAGATTCCCGGAGCCTTTGACACATCCGTCACGGATGTATGCAAAGCGCGAACAGCCTAATGCAAAGGGTACTGCAATTTTTCAAAAAAACACTTGACTCTCCCCCTAAGGGGAGATGCTACAATCCTTTCAGTCAAGAAAAACAAGGAGGATGACGGATATGAACGAACCGGCTGTCAGCGTAAAGAACCTGACAAAATCCTTTTCGGGCCGCACGGTTGTGGATAATCTGTCCTTTGATGTGCGCAGGGGCGAGGTTTTTGCCCTGCTGGGACACAACGGAGCCGGCAAAAGCACCACCATTGATCTGATTTTGGGACTGAAGAAGCCCGACAGCGGCACCGCCGTAATTCTGGGTATGGACGCCGCCGGACACAGAAAGCAGGTATTTGACCGGGTGGGCGTGCAGCTCCAGAATACCCGGTATCAGCAGTCCATTACCGTGGAGGAGGCGTGCATCGAGTATGCATCCCTGTATGCCGCCCCGGCGGACTATCCCAAGCTGCTGCTTTCCGGGGCAACCATCCCGGTGGAGGTGTTTCCGAAGGGCTTTCAGACCGTGGCAAAGCTGATGCCGCTGGTCATCGGAATTGACCTCTTGAAATCGGTATCCGTGGGATGCTATGATAGAATCGCGATTCCGATGATGACCCTGATTGCCATTACCGTCCTTTGCGGCACAATTGCCGTCCAAACCTTCAGATGGGAGTAACGTTATGGAAATGAAGCAGGAACACAGGCATTGCACAGAAAAAGAGACCGACACCCTCTATAAGATCGGTATGTTCGCGGCCATGAATCATGTGACGGTCAAAACGCTGCGCTTTTACGAGGAGCAGGGGCTGCTGATGCCGGCGATGATCCATGCGGAGAACGGCTACCGGTATTACACCCTTTCCCAGATGGCGGTGCTCCATCAGATCACTGCCCTGAAGCTGGCGGGCTTTACGCTGGAGGAAATCGCCCGTATCAATTCAGGTGCCGATGAGGAAGCGGTGCTGCTGGGTAAGAAATCGGAGCTGCTTGCAAAAATTGCTGAGCTCACAAAGCAGATTGCCATGGTGGACGGTTACCTGTCGAAAAAGAAAACCTGCCTGACTGCCCCCGTGCTGATCAAAAGCATCCCGGAAACCACCGTGGCCTGTATGCGTGTCCGGCTGGAATCCTATGACTGCCTGTTTGACCGGATGCCGGAAATGGGGGCGCTGATGGAGCAGGCGGGCTGCGAATGTGCCCTTCCCGGGTACTGCTTTACGAACTACCCGGAACCGGGCTACAGGGATTCTGACATTCTGGTTGAGATCTGCGAGTCCGTTGTGGAGGAGAGGGAGGAAGTCGGTGCGCTGCGGTTCAAAACCATTCCCGAGATTCCGGCGGCCTGCATTTTCCACAAGGGCTCCTACCGCAGCTTTTCGGAATCCTACGAAACGGTACTGCGCTACATTGAGGAAAACGGCTATGAAATCGCCGGAGAAATCCGGGAGAGCTATATCGACGGCATATGGAACAAAGACGATGAGAGCCAGTGGCTGTCGGAGATCCAGGTGCCGGTCAGGAAAAAGGCGCAATAGCGCCGCTGGCGGCTGCAGCCGCACCCGGTTTGACAGGAAATGTCAGGCATTCCCGTCCCGGCGGGTGTATCATAATGCGTACTGAACAACGCAAAAAGCCTTGAAAGCCAGGGCTTTCAGGCCCATTTTGCGTTGTTCTGATGCAAGGATTTTGCGCCCGAAAAGCACAAAACCCTTGCACCTGCCGCTTCGCATGGTGCGCCATGCGAATCGGATACGCATTGTTTACAGCCTGAATTCCATAAAAACGGTTTATAAGAGCCGTTTTTATGGAATTACGCACCTAACGGTGCGTGAATAAGCCGTTTCACGGCTTATTCAGCAGGCATGATCATAGAGAAGAAAGTGAGGCGGTTTCAGAATGAACCGGAATGTCATTGAAATTCGGGGGCTTCGGCAGAACAATCTGAAGAATGTCAGCCTGGATATTCCAAAGGGAAAAATCGTGGTATTCACCGGGGTCTCCGGCTCCGGCAAGTCCAGCATCGTATTCGATACCATTGCCGCAGAAAGCCAGCGGCAGATGAATGAAACCTACACCGCGTTCATGCGGGGGAGACTTCCCAAATACGAGAAGCCAAAGGTGGAACGGATCGACAATCTCTCCGCTTCCGTCATCGTGGATCAGTCCCGGCTGGGCGGCAACGCCCGTTCCACCGTGGGCACCATCAGCGATATGTACGCCGCCCTGCGGCTGCTCTATGCCCGCGTCGGAACGCCCTATGTGGGAACGGCATCCTATTTTTCCTTCAACGACCCCAACGGTATGTGCAAGACCTGCTCCGGCATCGGAAAAATTCTGGATCTGGATATTGAGCGTGCCATAGACCCGGACAAAAGCTGGAACGAGAGCATGCTGAACCTCCCGGCCTTCGGTGTGGGGAACTACTACTGGAAGCTGTACACAGGGTCGGGGCTGTTTGACCCGGACAAAAAGTACCGGGATTATTCCCCGCAGGAGCGGAATCTTCTGCTCTACGGCAGCAGAGAACCGGGCGGCCCCCGGGTGCATAAGCGGGTGGAGGGCATCAAAACACAGTTTCAACGCCTGTGCCTGATGAAAGGCCCCGAGGAGCAGAGCGACCACACGCTGCGCAAGCTCAATCAGTTCATGGAGGAACGCACATGCCCGGCGTGCCACGGCCGGCGGCTGAATGAAAAGAGCCTTTCCTGCAAGGTGGCAGGCTACAGCATCGACGAGATGTGTGCCATGGAGTTTACCGAGCTGGTAAAGGTGCTGAACACCATTGATGATCCCAGAGCAGCCACCATTGTGGACGCCCTGACGGCTTCTCTGACCCGGATGATCGATATCGGCCTGCCCTACCTTTCCATGGACCGGGAGTCTTCTACCCTTTCCGGCGGCGAAGCCCAGCGGCTAAAGCTGGTGCGTTACATGGGCAGCTCCCTCACCGGCATGACTTATATCTTCGACGATCCCAGCACCGGGATGCACCCCCGGGACGTGTA
>JAQXNO010000102.1 GCA_029098045.1 Bacillota bacterium | reverse complement strand
GGAAAAAGCAAGTCTCTTCCGTCACGAATACTATTGACGCACCAGCTGTGCAGTCTGCCCGGTCCGCAAATTCCCGGTTGATTGCATGATACCATGTCCTTTGATTATCTGTTAATCGCATCGGATAGCCTTCACGAACCTCCAGTACTCCACGGATCAGTTCAGCCACATCCACAGCAATCCCCCCAATAAATACCACAATGGCACGGCGTTCCTCAAGAAGAATGCCGTGCCAGCATTTTGTGACTTCAGCCCTTGACTGCGCCGGCGGTCAGTCCGGAGATAATGTACTTCTGCAGCAGCATGCAGATAACAATGATCGGAAGCGTGATCACAACGGACGCTGCCATCATGCCACCCCAATTGACTTCCGTGTAGGAAATGAAGCTGAAAACAGCAACAGGTAGGGGCTGGGTTTTGGAGGTGCCCAGAATCAGGCCAAAGATGAAGTTATTCCAGGAGCCGATGAAGGTCAACAGGGTTGCCGTGATCAGGCCGGGGACAGACAGGGGCAGCATGATCTTCAGAAAAGCATCCAACCGCGTGCATCCGTCTACCATGGCGGATTCTTCCAGATCTCTGGGAAGCTTCTCAAAATAGGGAATCATAACCCACACGATCATCGGGAGGCCAATGAGCATATGGCACAGAATCAGGCTGACATAGCTTCCGTTCATCCCCAGCTTGGTGAAGATCACATACCAGGGCACCAGAAATGCGATGCCGGGAATGATACGCACCGCCAGAATTACGGTTGAGAAAAATCTCTGCTTGAACCGTGCAATAGAATATGCCGCAGGAACACCCAGCAGTAAACACAACACGGTGGACACACAGGTGACAATGACTGTATTCTCTAAGGGCCTTGCAAAGTTATAGAGGGTAAAGACATCAATGTAGTTTTTCAGCGTAGGCTTAAAAACAAACAGCTTGTCCATATTAAACAGATCCACATTGGTCTTAAAAGAGGAGATCACCATGTACAGAAACGGGAAGATCGTCCAGATCAAGATCAGTGCTAAAATGAAATAAAAACCAATGCTTCTGATTGCTGTCTTTGTTTCTTTCGTTATAGGACGCATCAGTAATCCACCGTCACTTTCTTTTTGAAGATGTTAAACATAACGGTGACCAGCACAAGCACTCCGAAGAATACCACGATCGTCGCGGAAGCATCGCCGAACTTGAAGTTCTCAAATGCCTGTCGGTAGGCCAAAATATTGATGGTCGTTGTAGCGGTGCCGGGGCCGCCTTGAGTGGTGGAGTAAATCTGATCGTAGGTCTTCAGCAGATCAATCAGACGCAGCATCATCGCCACCAAAATGGTTGGACTCAGCAACGGAAGGGTTATTTTCATCAGAGACTGCCAACGGCTGGCGCCATCGATGGACGCCGCCTCCAGACAGTCAGTAGGAATTCCGCTTAAACCGCCCAGACAGATCAGCATAATCTGGGGTGTAAACTCCCAGATATCCACCACCATCAGTGCGGCCAGCGCCGTATCGGAATTGCCCAGCCAGGCAATGGGTGCAATTCCAAACAGGGACAGAATCTGGGCAAGAATACCCAGTGCAGGATCATAGATCATCTTCCAGACCATGGACACTGCCACAGGGGTGGCCACGATAGGAAGAAGACTCATGGTACGGAATATGCCCATAGCGCGAAACTTTCGATTCAGAAACACCGCAATAGACACACCGAAGAAGGTTTCAAAGAATAGACAAACAACGGAATAAACCAATGTATTCTTACAGCCAATCCAGAATTTATTACTGGTAAACAGGTTGATATAGTTTTTCAGCCCGACCCATTTCATTCCCCGCACTGCAGACAAGCTCCAGGAGTTGAAGCTCAGCCGGAAGGTATAAAACAAAGGATATCCGACCATGAGAACAATGAAAATGATAACCGGGATGGTCAACACCCATTTAATATTTTTATCAATCCAGTTGCGCAAACAGGCATCTCCTTTCAAATCCGCAGTGGGCAGGGAGCGGCAAACACTCCCTGCCCGGGTGCGTTACTTCAACGAATACACATTCTTGCCGTTTTCCGATCAGCCAGCTTCTTCCGCTTCCTGATCCAGCAGATCCTGCATGATCTCGTTGGCCTTGTCCATGTTCTCCTTTACGTCGCCGCCAGCAAAGATGGCATCGTACGCCTCACCGATGGCGGTACGGGCTTCGGTAGAGTACAGCATGTTGGGCAGCGCGCCGCCACCGGCGATGGTACCAGAGACCAGAGTCGTCTCAGCAAAGCCGTTGGGGTAAACAGCCTTAACCTTTTCATTCTCCCATGCGGAGGATCTTGCGGGCTGTGCGGCAAATTCCAGGGCACGCTGCACAATGGCTTCCTTGGTGTTCATCCAGCGGATGAATTCCCACGCAGCGCCTTTGTTCTTGGAGCCGGAGGAGATGCCGATGGACCAGTTGCCACAGGTGGTGGATGCACAGGCATCACCAGCAGGCAGGGGGAGGAAACCCAACTCGTCCTCAGCAACCAGAGAGGAGGATTCATCGATCAGATAGGGGTACTGAGCATCGGAGTCAAAACGGAAGGCAGTTTGGCGCTGTGCAAAGACATTGCAGGTCTCAGACCAGCTCATAGCAGAAGCGCCTTCCTGAGCGTACTTCAGCAGCTCAGAATAGACCGCAACACCCTTGCAGAATTCGTCGGAGTTGATGGCGGCCTTGCCATCAACGATGTAGTCACCGCCGTAAGCTCTCGCCAAGTTGATGACAATGGTGACAGCGCCATTACCCTGGCCACGAATAGCGATGCCCTTGGTGCCGGGCAATTTTTCCTCAACAGCAGCGCAGGCTGCGATCAAGTCTTCCCATGTCTTGATCCCGTCAATGTTGATTCCTGCTTCGTCGATCATAGTCTTATTGTAAAAGATAATGCTGTACTCAGAGCCGTGCGGAATGCCATACAGGGTGCCATCAACAGAGCTGAAGTCCAAGCCGCTTTGCATATAGTCATTGACATCGAACTCGTCATCGAGATAGGCATCCAGAGGCTCCAACCAACCGTTCTGGACATACATAGCGGTGTTCTGATAAGCCATGTACATGAACACGTCCAGATCGGTGCCGCCGGCAGCCATGGAAACGGTGATCTTCGTATTCAATTGATCGTTGGTCAGTTGCTCATAATTGACCTTGATGCCGGTTTCTGCGGTGAATTCATCCAAGTACTTCTGCATGAAGCTGGAGTCAGTGCTGCTGTTGCCCAGAACGTTGATGGTAACGCCGGCATAGGGCTTGTCGTTGACTACAACTTCCTCAGAGGCGTTGCCCTGAGTAGCAGTTTCGGCAGGGGCAGGAGCCTCGCTGCTGCTACATGCAGCCAGACCGAGGATCATTACGAGGGCTAATAACAATGCGATCAGTTTATTCATTTCTGCTTCCTCCGTATCTTTAGAATTGGTTTGTATCCTGCTGTATATGCTCCGATCCGCACGAGGCCTCAATACATCACGGAGATAAAACACCTTCCGGTGTGCCAGCCGAAAAAATCACCACAGGGGGTACAGGGGCTTGCCGCCATCCCGAACCTGGATGATGGACTTGGCGCAAATAATGCCACCATTATAGTTGGTTTCATAGGACAGTGCAGACACATGGGGTGCAAGGACGTCATTTTCCTGAGAGAACAGGGGATTTTCCTTAGTGACGGGTTCCTTTTCATAGACATCCAGACCGGCGCCGCTGAGCTTACCGGCAACAAGTGCTTCACACAGTGCATTTTCATCCACCAACGACCCCCGGGAGGTATTGATCAGATATGCACCATCCTTCATTTTGTCAATGGTTTTGGCGTTGATCATGTGATGAGTCTCTGCGGTAGAGGGCAGATGCAGGGATATCACATCGGAACGTACCAGCAGCTCATCCAGAGAAACGGAAGCAACCTTACGCTCCGCGGCAGCAGCCGCGTTCATGTAAGGATCGTAAGCGAGAATCTCCACATCAAACCCTGCCAGCAGCTCCGCCAGACGTCTGCCGATCCGTCCAAACCCCACAATGCCCACAGTCTTCTGGCTTAGCTCACGCATAGGAAAACGGCCCCACTTGCCTTCCCGGACGATAGCGTCATACCGAGTCAGATTCTTCATGGATGCCAGAATCAGCGTCAACGCAAATTCTGCCACAGCATTGTGATTTGCAATCACACCTACCTGCACACCCATTTTCTTCATGGCATCCAGATCAAAATTGTCAGTGCCGACCCCAAAGCGGGTAACTACCTTCAAATTCCTGCAGACGGACAGTATGTCTGCATCGTACTTTTCCGTGCCGGCAATAATGGCATAGGCATCCTCAATCAGTTCCTTCTGCTCTTCACGGTTCAGAATTCGGCCGGTATCGTTACTTATGATTTCAAAGCCGGCATCCATCAGCAGATTTCTTGCTTCCTCGCAGATCAGTGCTGCGTGATGCCGTGTCATTAGTGCAACCTTCAATCCCATCGTTTCCTCCCAATCCTTTCTCCTGCGGCGCTGCACGATTAGAGCAGCTGGCGAATCTGTTCGATCAAGCCTTCTGTATCGATCTTTTCCGGATATGTGGCGTCCACATCGATGCGTGTACCCCTGCTGATCCGGAATTCGTTCATACCGAGCTGCTCAAATTTTCTGGCAAATTCCTCACGAGTCATGGAATATGTCAGCGGGTCACCCGGCAGCGGCGGATAACGATCCTGAAGCACATGCCCCAAATGTCGTGTCGGACGCAGATCCCTTTGAACATAGCGCTCATAGAACACATCACCGTTGCCACCGAAAAATACGAATACACATCCACAATCGTGTT
Source organism: Bacillota bacterium (assembly GCA_029098045.1). Classification (GTDB taxonomy): domain Bacteria; phylum Bacillota; class Clostridia; order Oscillospirales; family Oscillospiraceae; genus Faecousia. The sequence continues at coordinate 7,822 of JAQXNO010000102.1, read as the reverse complement.
TCCGAAGCATCGCCTCCACCTTTGGCGCTGCATCATTCCTGAAATTGTTCACGACGATCAGTGACTGTCCACTGCTGAGCAGCGAATCTGTACACCGCAGCAGTACCGCCGTGGCAGCTTCATCGAGCCGTCGCTTCTGCTCGTAATTATGAAAGCCGATCACGTCAAACAATTCTTCCTTAATGCAATCCTTTTCCAATGCCGGATATCCCAGTGCCTTACTTAATATATTCACGAAGGTGGTTTTACCGGAAGCCGGCATACCTGCAACAATGATAATATTCATAACCGCTCTCCAACTGGGCGCTTACCGATGTTTCATCCACGCCGTTTTTCAAAATCACACAAATATCAGGGGGATTATTGTTTTAATATAATCATATTACACAATTTTTCATTCTTTGTAAAATATTAAATCATGTATATTGCCATAACGTATAAAGTATGATATAGTAAAAACATAGAATCTACGGAGGTATTTTTTGTATGGAACTTCTACAGTTGCGTTATTTCGTTACCGTTGCCAAAATGCAAAGTATTACCAAGGCCGCAAATTATTATGGAATCCCACAACCTGCCATGTCCCAGACCATCGCCCGACTGGAGGCTGACTTGGGCGGCATCCGGCTCTTTGACCGTAAAAACAGCCGTATTTATCTGAACGAAACAGGCAAGCGGTTTTTGAGCCGGGTGGAATATGCCTTGCACAGTCTGGATAACGGTATCGCGGAGCTGAACACCCAATCAGACACCATTTCCGGTGAGATTCACCTTCTGGTTCTAGAAAACCGCCGCTTTATCCTGAGCTGCGTTTCTCAATTTTACAAACGGTATCCTGATGTGACCTTTTTTGTTTCCCACGACTTTCACAGCGACCAGAACACAGATTATGACCTCTGTGTTTCCTGCATGCAGACCCACCATCATATGAAGCACAGTGTACCCCTGGTGAAGGAAAGTATCGTTCTTGCTGTCCACGAAAGCAATCCTTTGGCCAAGCGCAGTTGGGTTAGCCTTCCGGAGCTGAAGGACGAGAAATTCATCACCATGCCTTCCCAATCTTCCCAGTACGACATCACCTACAACAGCTGCCGCGCCTGCGGCTTCGAGCCCCGTGTCCAGTTTATCTGCGATGACCCTTATTTTGTTCGGAAATACATCTCCGAAAATATGGGCGTGGCGCTGTCGCCTGCAGTGTCCTGGTCAGAGCGTTTCCGCAAGAATACCGTCATCGTCCCCATTGAGAATCCGCCCATCCACACAACGTCCTATCTGCTCTGGGATGACAACCGGTATATGACTCCCACTGTCAGCGAGTTTATGAAATTTGTAATTGAACAGGCGAAACATCTGGAGGGAAATCTGCTAAACCAGTCCGTGATAGGTTGATTCTCATGCTCCTTTGACGGAATCGGCGAACGCTCTGGCCGCCGCGCCAATCTTGTCGAATTCACCGGCAGCGATCCACTGCTTATTTACCAGATCACCACCAACTCCTAAAGCGGCGCTGCCTGCCTTTAAATAATCCATGGCATTGAAAGGACGTACACCGCCAGTGGCCATCAGAGGAATATGCTTCAGCGGTGCCTTGATGGCCCTGATATAGCTCAGCCCCAGCTCATTTGCGGGGAAGAGCTTGATAATGTCCGCGCCCATCTTGTAGCCGGCAGCGATCTCGCTGGGAGTCATGGCACCAGGGATAGAGAGCTTGCCCAAGCGTTTGGTTTCCAGGATGATTTCTTCATCCACATTAGGAGAGATCATGTATTCTGCGCCGGCATCTGCCGCCATGCGCACCTGTTCTGCCGTCATAACCGTGCCCGCGCCGACACACATCCTATCTCCCAGCGCTTCCTTCACCATCCGGATAGTCTGCGCAGTTTTTAACTGGCTTTCCCGACTGGTCTGGTCGAAGGTAACCTCCACGCAATGGATCCCATTGGCGCAGTAAGCCTTCGCCATTTCTATCACCGTTTCTGACTCGAAGCCGCGGACGATTGCCACGATTTTGTGTTCCATAATTGCATCAAATGCTTGATTTGACATAATAAGCACCCTTTCAATGATATAGTTTTTACGCTTGCATTTTACTGCTTGCGTTTGTTTGTGTCAATATGAGTTCTTCTTTTGATTGTTTTTGCTCGTTTTTTTGTTGAGTTGCACAGAAAATGCATCAAAAAGCGAAGATCCTGCACACAGCAATCTTGCAAATTTCAGCATAGAATGCTATAGTATGAATAGATTTTGATACATTGACAATTTCATTTCCGATCTGTGGGGTGCTATTATGCTGACTGAGGAAAGACGAAGCCTGATCGTTCGGATGCTGCAGGAAGAAAATACTGTTCAGGTGGAGTCCTTGGCCAAACATTTTGATGTTTCACTGGCTACTGTCCGGCGGGATTTGACCGCGCTGGAAAACGATGGATACCTGCGCCGTGTTTACGGCGGTGCCATCTCCCTGAAAAAGCCCGTCGCCAGCACCGATGCTTTCAAGATCCGTTCATTGGAATGTCAGGCAGAAAAAGCAGCCATCGGCAGGCTTGCCGCTTCCTTGGTGAAGCCCGGAGACACGGTATTACTGGATGTGGGTACCACCACACTCGAGGTAGCAAAAGCACTGAAGCAACGCACCAACATTACGGTGCTGACCAATTCTCTGCCAATCCTGAATGAACTGGTGGATTCCTCCCTGAATGTTTACTCTCTCAGCGGCAAAATGCGTAAATCCGAATTCTCCTTTGTGGGCAATCTGATCTCCAGCACTGTCCACTCTTTCCACATCAGCAAGGTGTTCATCGGCTGCGGCGGGTACTCTCTGGAATTCGGTCTAACGGAACATATCTACGACAGCGCACAGAACCGGAACTTCTTTATCGAGCAGAGCGACGAAGCCATTTTGGTTACAGACAGCAGAAAATTTGGCAATAACGCCGCAGTACTGGTGGAAAACAGCAGCATGGTCAAAACCATTATTACAGACTGGCATTTGTCGCAGGAATGGCGCCGGAAGATCCGTGCCCGGGATATTAATCTGATGATTGCAGAATTCTGATAATAAATCCGCCTGTGGGCGATGACCGTATGTCGGAGTCATGATCCTTGTGTCCACCATATGTCACAGAATGGAACGCCCCTCCATAAGTATGGAGGGAGGCACACGAAACCCAAGGAGCAATATCATTGATACGTTCTGCCAGATGGGCATACTGGAGGGCTGCGACCCCATCCAAATGAGACAGTCCGGTGGACTGTTTCTCGGCGGCGGCGAGTCGCCGCTGACAATGCGAGCCTGACAGATTTTGCTTGTCGTTACACCAATGGGCTCTCCCGATTCGTGACTGCCTTCGACATCGTCCCCTACGAAAATGCGGTACGCAGTCCGGGGTCGAGCGGGGCAGGGCAGCCATTTGTCGGATGCAGTGCGTAACGAATCGCCAGCGGGGGCATCCCCGCCCCTCTCAGGCGGCTGATCGCCGCCAGCTCTCCCAAAGGGAGAGCCAAGGGGCGGCGTGTCGCCGCTGAGCGGGGATGCCCCCGCGGGCGTTGCGTGGGCAAAAAATGCCCTCCGGTATTCCCGGAGGGCATTATGCCTGGAAACGGCTCAGTAATTTTCCTGACGGACTTCAAAATAGGACTGGGGATGGTTGCACACGGGGCAGACCTCAGGGGCAGCGGTGCCCACTACCAGATGACCGCAGTTGCGGCACTCCCACATGACAACACCGGCCTTCTGGAAGACGGCAGCGGTTTCCACGTTGTTCAGCAGGGCGCGGTAACGCTCCTCGTGAGCCTTTTCGATGGCAGCCACGCCGCGGAACTGCGCCGCCAGCTCATGGAAGCCCTCTTCGTCGGCCTCTTTGGCCATGCGGTCGTACATATCGGTCCACTCGAAGTTCTCGCCCTCGGCTGCGCTTTGCAGGTTGGCCGCGGTATCACCCAGACCGCCCAGCGCCTTGAACCACAGCTTTGCGTGCTCCTTCTCGTTTTCGGCGGTCTTCAGGAACAGCGCCGCGATCTGCTCATAGCCTGCCTTCTTGGCAGCGGATGCAAAATAGGTGTACTTGTTGCGCGCCATGGATTCCCCGGCGAAGGCCTCCAGAAGATTCTTTTCGGTTTTGGTGCCTGCGTACTTGTTTGCCATAAATATCATCCTCCTGTAAAATGAATGTTGCTGCGGTCATTGTAGCATATGCGGTTTTTGCTGTCAAATGCATCTTCTATTTCATGTACCGGTCGATGGCACGGCACAGATCGTCGATGGCATCGGTGTCCCCCTCTGCCACCGCCTCCACCATGCAGTGACGCAGATGATCCTGCAGAATCACCTTGCCCGTGTTGTCGATGGCCGAACGAACCGCCGCCAGCTGCACCAGCACCTCGGAGCAATCGTACCCCTCTTCCACCATCCGCTTGACCTTTTCCATGTGACCGATGGCACGTGCCAGCCGGTTGACCACCGCCTTCTGATTTTCGTGGACGTGGCCGTGTACATGGGCGATTCCCTGGGCATGCCGGTGGGCATGATCCTGGGCAGCATCATGGCCGCAGGGATACGGTTTGTGGTCTTCCATCCTGCACGCCTCCTCTCTATCTGTTTATTGTACCTCATTTTCACCCGCCGCGCAAGCCCGGAGGGGGGATATGGGCGGAAAAATAAATGCTTTGACATTAAGACGCGGCGTAGTTATAATAAAAAGAAAAACACAAGGAGGATTTGCAATGCACATCCATCACGATCATATGGCCGGTCACGGCTGTGACCATCACCACGACCACGAATGCGATCATCATCACGACCATGAGCACGAGCATGACTGCGGCAGCTGCGGTGCCTGCACCCACACCCCCATGGAGGAACTGGTAGCCCTCATGAAGTACATGGTCGGTCACAATGCCGCCCACGCCCGGGAGCTGGCGGATCTTGCCCACCAGCTGGAGCACGCGGGCAGCCATGTGGCCTATGAGCAGGTCATGGCCGCGGTGTCCGATTTTGAAAAGGGCAATATGCGCCTTTCCGCCGTGCTGGCCAGTCTGGATGTCAAGTAAGGAGGAACGGAAACCATGTGCCTTTCAACTGTGTATCGCAATCAGCTGACCCCGGAGGCCATCATCATGAAGAACGTCATGACCATCGAGTGCAAGGACGGCTGCGTGATTCTGACGGATCTGATGGAGCGTCAGGTGGCCATCGAGGGCACGCTGGAAAAAGCCAATCTGGTGGACGGCGTCGCCATCATCCGGGAAACGGTGGTTTAATACTAAAACCTGATTAAAATCTTCAATTCTTTCTGGTCTAAATTGCGCCAGAATGCGTTATCTTCCTTGCTGGGCGACACAGCCCAGCTGCGTCATCTGCCTTTTCTGGCACAATTTATCCTCAGAAATCTTTTAAAGATTTCAAACAGGTTTTAGTATAACTTCAGATTCCAAAGACCAAACCGGCCTGCGCGAAAATGCGCAGGCCGGTTTTCAGTCTGTCAAAGAACGCTGTCTGTACACCAGTGCCCTTGGCTCCCCCTCTGCAGCGGCGCGGCAGCGCCCTTGGCTCCCCCTCTGGGGGAGCTGTCACCGTAGGTGACTGAGAGGGCATCGGGGGCTGGTTACCCTCTCAGGCGGCTGATCGCCGCCAGCTCTCCCAAAGGGAGAGCCAAGGGGCGGGTTCCCCGCCCAAAAGGCTACCCGTGTCCCAGCCTGTTAAAAGGCACCGCGCCGATTGCGATGTACCGCTTCTTAAAAAGCACCGTGTATACCAGCACCCCCGGCGATGCGTCGCCTGGAGGGGTCTGGGGAGGTGGCTCGATTGCGGGAGCAATCGCGTTCAAACCCTCCCCAGCCGGCTTCTTTGGTGACTTTCTTGCCAGGACAAGAAAGTCACCCTCCGGAGGAACCGGCACCATCGACTACGCGAAAGGCTTCCGAAATGCCCTCTCAGTCAGCTTCGCTGGCAGCTCCCCCAGAGGGGGAGCCAAGGGCGCTGCCGCGCCAGTGCACAAACATAGTTCTTTGACAGACGGAAAATCCCCAACCGCTAAAGCGGTTGGGGATTTGTGTCAGACAGAGAGATTCATCCGGGTGTCACGGCGCTTTTTCATCCGTTCGGGTGATCAGACGCTTTGCGCGCATCCGAAAGTCACGCCATTACTTGCCTTCCTTGATGGCTGCCTGTGCGGCGGACAGTCTTGCGATGGGCACGCGGAAGGGGGAGCAGGACACGTAGTCCAGACCGATCTTGTGGCAGAACTCCACGCTCATGGGGTCGCCGCCGTGCTCGCCGCAGATGCCGTAGTGCAGCTTCCGGCCGGAGGCCTTGCCCTTGGAGACGGCCATCTCCATCAGCATGCCCACGCCGTTCTGATCCAGCTTGGCGAAGGGATCGTTCTCGTAGATCTTGCGCTCGTAGTAGGCGTTCAGGAACTTGCCCGCGTCGTCACGGGAGAAGCCGAAGGTCATCTGGGTCAGGTCGTTGGTGCCGAAGCAGAAGAATTCGGCCTCCTTGGCGATCTCGTCGGCGGTCAGGCAGGCTCTGGGGATCTCCATCATGGTGCCCACCTGATACTTCAGGTCGACGCCCGCAGCGGCGATCTCGGCGTCAGCGGTCTTCACCACCACGTCCTTGACGTACTTGAGCTCCTTCACATCGCCAACCAGGGGGATCATGATCTCGGGAACAATGTTCCAGTCGGGATGACGCTTGGCGGTGGCGATGGCAGCGCGGATGACGGCCTTGGTCTGCATGGCGGCGATTTCGGGATAGGTGACGGACAGACGGCAGCCGCGGTGACCCATCATGGGGTTGAACTCGTGCAGGGAGGCGATGATGTCCTTGATCTGCTGCACGCTCTTGCCCTGGGTGGCAGCCAGAGCGGCGATGTCCTCTTCGGTGGTGGGCACGAACTCGTGCAGGGGGGGATCCAGGAAGCGGATGCAGACGGGCATGCCCTCCATGGCCTCGTACAGACCCTCGAAGTCAGCCTGCTGCATGGGCAGGATCTTGGCCAGAGCGGCCTCCCGCTCCTCCACGGTGTCGGAGCAGATCATCTCACGGAAGGAGCCGATACGGCCTTCCTCGAAGAACATATGCTCGGTACGGCACAGGCCGATGCCCTCGGCGCCCAGCTCACGGGCCTTCTTTGCGTCGCGGGGGGTGTCCGCGTTGGTGCGGACCTTCAGGGTGCGGTACTGGTCGGCCCAGGCCATGATGCGGCCAAATTCACCGGCGATCTCCGCTTCCTTGGTGGGGATCAGGCCGTCGTAGATGCAGCCGGTGGAGCCGTCCAGGGACAGCTCGTCGCCCTCGTGGAAGGTCTTGCCTGCCAGGGTGAAGGTCTTGTTTTCCTCATCCATGGCGATTTCGGTGCAGCCGGAAACGCAGCAGGTGCCCATGCCGCGGGCAACAACGGCAGCGTGGGAGGTCATGCCGCCGCGGACGGTCAGAATGCCCTGTGCGGCCATCATGCCTTCGATATCCTCGGGAGAGGTCTCCAGACGAACCAGAACCACCTTCTCACCGCGGGCAGCCCATGCCTTTGCGTCTTCGGCGGTGAAGACGATCTTGCCGGCGGCTGCTCCGGGGGATGCGGCCAGCGCACGGCCGATGGGGGTGGCAGCCTTCAGCGCCTTGGCATCGAACTGGGGATGCAGCAGGCTGTCCAGGGTTCTGGGCTCGATCATGGCAACGGCCTTCTTCTCGTCGATCATGCCCTCGTCCACCAGATCGCAGGCGATCTTCAGTGCAGCGGGAGCGGTACGCTTGCCGTTACGGGTCTGCAGCATATAGAGCTTGCCGTTTTCCACGGTGAACTCCATGTCCTGCATATCC
>JAQXNO010000101.1 GCA_029098045.1 Bacillota bacterium | reverse complement strand
GTATTGGTCCTTACCGCTGCACTTTTGGCAGGCTGCCGCGGGCCAAATACAGCTCCTACGGATCTTCCTCCCACGCAGGGACCCACCACAATGCCCACAACGGAGGCAACCACCATGCCCACTGTCGCTCCCACAACCCAGCCGCCCATGGACAGCACCGGTGAAACCGGCGGCAGCAACAACGGCGGCAATGGCGGCAACGGCGGCTCTGCAAACGGGGACACGAACAACGGTGCGACCGACGCAACCGGCAATGCCAATTCCCGTGGCCGCATCCCCGCAGCACAGTAAAAATCAGGGCCATCCGGCCCTGATTTTAATTTCCCGCTTTTAGCTCTTTCCAGTCCAGAAGAATCCTTCCATCGTCGCACACAATACAGGGTATGCCGACTTTACCCGCCGCGCGTACTTCATCGAACATGGGATCTGTGTCGCGAATCTTCAGAAACGCCTTCAGATTATCCATTGCATCCGCAAAATCGCAGAATTCAAAAGCAATGCCTGCCGCTTCCAGCTCCCGGCAGCACGCCACACAATCCGGGCACATCATGGATCCGTAAATTTTCATCATGTTATACCTCTCACAGAACCGTCACATAACGGCTCAATGTTTTATTCATTCGTTCCGCCGCGCGCACTGCCTGCTCCAGATAATCACTTCCGTCGGTTTGCGCCTTCTGCCACGCCGCGGTCACGGTAGGCCCTGTACAGACGGCGGCACCATGGCCGAACTTATCAAAGGCATAGGAGCAGTTCTTCACATTGCAGCCGGTATAATCCATATCGTCCACCAGGAAGAACAGCTTGGGATATTTGTTCCGCAGTGTACGCAGACCGTCTGCTGCGTTTGCGCCCACCACAACAGAAATACGCGCATAGCCAAATTTGCCTGTAAGCTCCTCGCCAAACCGGTTCACCAGATCCGCGGCTGCCATGTGAACCAGACGGCTTCCGGTGAGCAGATCCTGAAGCTCAGGTGCGCTCTTATTGGAGCTGCGTACCACCGGGAACAGATCCTTTTTCTTTGATTTCACATAGGGAATAAAGGGTCTGATGGTATCGCTGCCCGGATACACACTGATCATCAGGCCATCGCAGGGATACACCGCATGATCGCCCCACACAGCTTCCGCAACCGCCTCTGCCATCATGGGAGAAGACACACAGGGTGCTTCCAGCACAACATAGTAGCCCAGGGACGCGGCGCTGTGCAGCACCGATTGAAGCTGTACCAGTCCATCCGGTCCCAACACCGCGAATGCGGTAAAGCTGACACGCACTGCCGGAACGATCCCCTTCAAGGCATTCAGAAGTTCCCTGCAAAACTGACCGTAGGCCACAGCCGCACCGCCGGCGTTCTCCAGCAGTCCCGGCGGCAAATCGGAAAGCTTCAGTGCCAGATCCACCACGAAGGGATTCTTTCCTTTTCTGATTCTCTCCTGCAGCACATCAATGGACATGATCCCCACTCCCATTCCATTTTTTGTTAGTATAGCACACTTTTTACAGCGTGAAAAGACAAAATCTTTCCACAGGTGAACTTTTTTGATTTGGGCATACTAATTTCGAAAGGGGTGAAACACATGGGTGTAAAAGGATGGGCAATCACCGCGGGACTCAGCGCCGCTGTGGGCGCGGTGGCCGTTTTGATGATGCCGAAAACCAATCCCACCAGAAAGCTTGCGGCCAAGGCAGCAAACAAGATGGAGGATGTGGCCTGGAAAATCGAGGACAAGCTCAGCGGCATGGATATGTAGGAAAGCGACCCGGCATTCGAAAGAATGCCGGGTCCTGAAATCATACCATCACTTACGCTGCGACAGCAAATTCTCGATTTTCAAAATAGGATCGCAGATGGAAGAAACGGACATATCGTGATTGATCGCCGCGATGAAGTATGCGGTGTACTTGGAACAGTCCACATCGTAATACCAGTCACGGGAGAGCAGCTCAGGCTTGCGATAGGTCAGATTCGTGCCCAGAACCGCATCCAGAATACCATCTTCCACAGCCTTGTCAAACTTGGCCATACCACCGGTGAACAGGGGGAAGGTTGCATTGCAGATGATTTTTTTTGCACCGCGCTGCTTCAGCTCATGTGCAACCTCCAGCATGGATTCACCGGATGCAATGATATCGTCGGCAATAAACACGGTCTTGCCTTCCACGCTTTCGCCCAGATACTCATGGGCAACAATGGGGTTGCGGCCGTTGACCACACGGGAGTAGTCACGGCGCTTGTAGAACATACCCAGATTACAGCCCAGCACACTGGAAAAGTACATATTGCGGCTCAGAGCGCCCTCATCCGGGCTGATGACCATGAAATGCTCCTTGTCAAAACGCAGATCGGGCATATACCTGAGCAGGGTCTTCAGCACCTGATAGGTGGGCATGACATTGTCGAAGCTCATGAGCGGCACTGCATTCATCAGCCGGGGGTCATGCGCATCAAAGGTGATGATGTTATGAACACCCATTGCCTGCAGCTCCTGCAGTGCGACAGCCGCATCCAGACTCTCACGGCTGACACGGCGATGCTGACGGCCGCCATAAAGGCTGGGCATAATGACGGTCACCCGATGGGCACGGCCGGCAACGGCCTGAATCAGACGCTTCAGATTTGCGAAATGGTCATCGGGAGACATATGATTCTCATGACCGAACAGATTATAGGTCAGGCTGTAATTACCGGGATCCACAACCAAAAACACGTCATAACCGCGAACGGATTCCTTCACCAGGCCCTTGGCATCGCCGCTCTGGAAACGGGGGCAATCACAGCCCACAATAAAGGTATCCTTCTCAACACCTGCGCTTCTGCTCCAGTTGATCAGGTGCTGGTCGATCAGCTGGGTCAATTCCTCCGCACCGGGGCAGGCAATGAGTGCCAGCAAAGCTTCCTGCCGCGCGGGGTTGAAGAACTCTGCGGGTGTAACAACGTTCTTAGACATGATTCTATTTCTCCTCCATCATTTTCCATAATGATCCATCAAATAAATTGCTTGCCTAAGGGTTATCTCCTGTATATTCTACCACATGCTTTCGGAAGGTCAAAAGTATTTTTCGACTTTTTTCAACTTTTCCCGACATGAATGAGTAATTCACTTTTTGAGACTGGTTTTCTGTTCAATTTCACCAACTGGCACATCCTCAGAAAGCTGAAATGCCCGGAAGGCAAGCCTTCCGGGATTCTTCAGCAATTGGTTTATGCGGTTTCGAGCGTGATGTGCTCACCTTCTACGCAGATCCGAATGGAAGAAATCGGTGACTCGAAGGATTCAATGATCTTTTCGGAAATGGGATCTTCCAGATCACGCTGAATGGTGCGGCGGAGGTTCCGGGCGCCATAGACCATGGAATAGGCTTTCTTCACCAGATACGCCCGGAGGCTGTCATCCCAGCTCAGTGCCAGACCGCGTTCGGACAGGCTCTGCTGAAGCTCACGCAGCATGATATCCGCAATGCTCAGGAAGTTCTCTTCGCTCAAATGGTTGAAGGTAATGATCTCATCCACACGGTTGATAAATTCCGGCCGCAGGAAGCCCTGCAGTGCCTTCATGGTGCGCTCCCTGACCATATCGCCGGTGGTTCTTCCGAAGCCCATGCCGCCGATCTGACCCTCAGAACCTGCATTTGAGGTCATGACGATGATGGTATTTTCAAAATTGACCACACGTCCCTGGGCATCGCTGATGCGTCCGTCATCCAGTACCTGCAGCAGAACATTCAGCACATCGGGATGCGCCTTTTCGATCTCATCAAACAGCACCACGGAGTAGGGCTTGCGACGGATTTTCTCCGTCAGCTGGCCTGCCTCATCATAGCCGACATAGCCGGGAGGAGAACCGATCAGCTTGGAAACCGTGTGTTTTTCCATGTATTCGGACATATCCACCCGAATCAGGGATTCCACGCTGTCAAACAGGTCATCTGCCAGACGCTTCACCAGTTCCGTCTTACCAACGCCGGTGGGTCCCACAAAGATGAAGGACACAGGCCGCTTCTTGGGGCTGATGCCCACCCGGTTGCGGCGGATGGCTCTTGCCACCGCGTCCACAGCCTCGTCCTGTCCCACAATGTGATCTTTCAGTCGATCTTTCAGACCCTGCAGCTGCTGATACTCCTGCGCCTTGATCTTGGAGGCGGGAATCTTGGTCCACAGTTCAATGATCCGTGCCAGATTTTCCATGGGTACGGTTGGCCTGGGCTGTTTCTCCAGCGCCTCGATCCGGGGTGCGATCTGCATCAGCTTGCTGCGCAGGATCGCAAGGCGCTCATAATTCTGGTTCTGTGTATCCTCATTGAGCATACGAAGCTCCAGCTCGTAGTCATCCCGTTCCTTTTTCAGCTCTGCCAGTTCCGAGATTTCTTTGCAGCGCAGATTCACATCGGAGCAGGCTTCATCCAGAAGGTCAATGGCCTTATCCGGCAGAAACCGATCCGTAATATAGCGCTCTGACAAGACGACACACTGACGCGCGATTTCAGGCGGAATCACTACCCCGTGGAATTCGGCATAGGCTTTGGAAATTCCCTGCATAATCTGGCAGGCTTCCTCGATGGTCGGTTCCGCGACGGTCACCGGCTGGAAACGGCGCTCCAGCGCCGCGTCCTTCTCAATATACTTGCGGTATTCGGCGAAGGTGGTGGCACCGATCACCTGAATCTCACCTCTGGACAGGGCAGGCTTCAGGATATTCGCCGCGTTCATACTGCCCTCGGCATCACCGGCACCCACCAGATTGTGAACCTCGTCGATGACCAGTATGATATTGCCGCACTCCTTGATCTCGCCGATCAGGCTCTTCATGCGGCTTTCGAACTGACCTCTGAACTGGGTGCCTGCAACCAGCGCCGTCAGATCCAGCAGGAACACTTCCTTATCCCGCAGCTTGTAGGGCACATCCCCCGCTGCGATCCGCTGTGCAAGTCCCTCCGCAATGGCGGTTTTGCCCACGCCGGGTTCACCGATCAGGCAGGGATTGTTCTTTTGACGGCGGTTCAGAATCTGAATGACCCGTTCCGTCTCCACATCGCGGCCGATGACCTTATCCAATTTCCCGTTTCTTGCGCGGCCGGTAAGGTCCATGCAGTAGCTGTCGAGGAATTTATGCTTTTGAGCCTTCTTTTTGGGGTGTTCTCCGGTGCTCTTCCCCTCTTCTTTTTTGGGTGCGGGACGCTCGGGCAGATTGTTATGCATACCCCCCGCGCTGCCGAACAGCTGGTTCAGCAGTGGGAAAGTAGCAGTCTGGGAGTCGATCTCATCATCGTCGTGCTTCTCGTCATCGTCCATCTGTCCAAAGAAATTGCCCATCTCATCGGACAGCATATCCAGATCCTCTTCCGAAATACCCATCTGCTTCACCGCCTGATCGATCTGGGGAATGCCCAGACTTCTGGCGCATTTCAGGCAGTAGCCCTCATTGAGGGATGCGCCGTTTTCAATCTTGGTAATAAAAATGACTGCAATATTCTTTTTGCATTTCGTGCAGAGCTTTGGCTGCATCGTTTGCCACTCCTTTCACAAGGAACTATCCTTTTGGGCAAAGTATAGCACATCCGCAGCCCAAAAAGAAAAACAAAATTTGAACATTTTCACGCCATGGGCGTACATTCAAATAATTCGATGCCATCGTCATACCACAGATGGCTCATATACAGGCCGCCGGGGGGAACCGTCGGGCCTGCCGCCGTGCGGTTGCCGGAGTCGAGGATGGCGCCGATCTCATGGGGCTTGATCTTCCCTTCCGCTGCGTACACCACGGTACCTGCCATGGCACGTGCCATATTATAGAGGAATCCGTTGGCGCAGACCTTCAGCTCCAGGATGTCACCCCGGCGCTCCACGTTATAATAGTATACGGTACGCACTGTCGATTTCACATCCGTGCCCACACTTCTGACCGCGGCAAAATCATGGGTACCCACAAACTGGCTTGCAGCCTCCTGCATGATCTTTTCATCCAGATGTCTGGGGTAAAACCATGCCCTGTTCACATAGAAGGGATTTTTCAGGCGGCTGTTGTATATCTGATAGGTGTACTCCTTGCGGGCGCAGGAGCCAATGGCATTGAAATGCTCATGGACTTCGAATGCTTTGGTCACCACAATATCGCAGGGCAGGTGGGTATTGAGGGCATAAGGCAGTCTGTCCACCGGGATGGTGGAGGCAGTGCGGAAATTGGCCACATAGCACTTGGCATGGACGCCGGCATCGGTTCTGCCGCAGCCGGTCACGTGGACATCGTGACCGACGATCATTTCGATGGCCTTTTGAAGCGTTTCCTGTACGGTAACCAGATTCTTCTGAATCTGCCAGCCGTGATAGCCCGTGCCAAGGTAGCTTAAAAACAGAGCAATGTTACGCATGGTTTCCCTCACAGACCAAAATAGCGCAGGACGCACACAGCTGCCAGAACCGCCCCCGCGGTCATGAAAGCGTAAAAGTCCCACAGGGTGTAGCGCAGCAGCTTCATCTTGGTTCGACCCGTGCCGCCCTGATAACAGCGGCACTCCATGGCGGTGGCCAATTCATCGGCACGTCGGAAGGCACTGATAAACAGCGGCACCAGAATGGGGATCAGTGCCCGTGCCTTATCCATCAGGCTTCCGCTTTCAAAATCGGCGCCTCTTGCCTTCTGGGCGGACATGATCTTGTCCGTCTCCTCAATCAGCGTAGGAATAAAGCGCAGGGCGATGCACATCATCATGGACAGCTCATGGACAGGAACCTTGATAACTTTCAGGGGATTCATCAGCGATTCCAGACCGTCCGTCAGAGAGATAGGGGATGTGGTGTAGGTCAGCAGGAATGTGCCGCAGATCAGCAGCAGAATTCGCAGAACCATAAAAATCGCCCGCTGCAAGCCACCTGTTGTGATGGTGATGATCCAAAAATCCACCAAAACCTCACCGTCTGTTGTAAAGAACAGGTTCAGCACGCCGGTAAAAATCAAAATGAGCAGCAGCGGCTTCATGCCGCGCAGGAAGGACTTGGCAGGAATCGTGGAAATCCTGATGACAGTCAGCAGAAATGCCGCCATCAGAGCATAGGATACCCAGTTCACCGCCAGAAACAGCGCAACAATATACACCACCAGAATGATCAGCTTGGTTCTGGGGTCCAGGCGGTGAATCACAGAATTACCCGGGAAATACTGACCCAGTGTAATGTCTTTTAACATGATGCCGCACCCCCTTTGAGGGCAGACAGCGCATCAACTGCCTGCTGCAGGGTGTAGACCGGCTCCACATCCAGCCCCAGCTTCTGAAGCTCCAGAAACACCCGGGTCACCTGCGGAATATTCAGGCCCATCTGTACCAGCTCCTCCGCCCGGGCAAATATCTGGGCAGGCGTCCCGTCCATGGCAAGGTGGGAACCGTTCAGAACCAAAAGGCGGTCCGTCAGCCGCGCCACATCGTCCATGGAGTGGGAGACCATCATGATGGTTGCATTGTGGGCACGGCGGTAGTCTTCAATATTTTTCAAAATTCCCGCGCGCCCGGCAGGATCAAGCCCTGCTGTGGGCTCATCGAGAATCAGCACCTCCGGCTGCATGGCAATCACGCCTGCAATGGCGACCCGGCGCTTCTGTCCACCGGACAGATCAAAGGGAGATACCTGCAGCTGCTGCTCCGTCAGACCCACAATGGCTGCGGCTTCCCGCACACGGATGTCGATGTCATCCTCCTTCAGACCCATATTCTTTGGGCCAAAGGCAATATCCTTGTAGACGGTTTCCTCAAAAAGCTGATACTCCGGGTACTGGAATACCAGACCAACCCGAAAGCGTGCCTGCCGGGTCAGGTTCTTGTCGGACCAGATATCCTGCCCATCCAGCAAAATGGTGCCGGAGGTAGGCTTCAGCAGACCGTTCAGCTGCTGCATCAGGGTGGACTTGCCGGAACCGGTGTGACCGAGAACACCGATGAATTCTCCGCGATGGACGCAAAAGGACACGTCTTCCAGCGCCTGATGCTGGAAGGGCGTACCGGCACTATAGATATAATTCAGGTTTTGAACCTGCAAAATAGGCTCCAAATCACATTCCTCCAGTGGGTCAGGCCTTCACCGCATTGTAAAGTGCCTGCGCACATTCTTTCTCATCCAACCGGTCAAGAGGCAGCGCAAAGCCCAGCTTGTTCAGCTCGTAGCACAGCTCCACCGTTTCCGGTGCGGCCAGACCAATCTCGTGGAGCAGCTGCACCTGTGCAAAAACCTCCTGCGGTCTGCCATCTGCAGCCACGCTCCCCCTGTGCATCACAACCACCCGCTGGCACTGGGCTGCTTCATCCATGTGGTGGGTAATCAGCACCACTGTAATTCCCTTTTCCCGATTCAGTCTGATAATGGTTTCCATGACTTCCCGGCGGCCACGGGGATCCAGCATGGCTGTGGGTTCATCCAGCACAATGCACTTTGGCATCATTGCAATGACACCTGCAATTGCGATGCGCTGCTTCTGTCCGCCGGAGAGCAGATGGGGTGCGTGAAGCGCGTACTTGCTCATGCCCACCTGTGCCAGTGCCTGATCCACCCGGCGGCGGATTTCCGGGCTTGCAATGCCCAGATTCTCAGGGCCGAAGGCCACATCCTCCTCTACCACGTTGGCAACGATCTGGTTATCCGGGTTCTGGAACACCATGCCCACGTTGCGGCGGATGGCAATCAGCCTGTCCTCATCTGCGGTGTCCATGCCGCAAACCCATACCTTGCCGCCGCAGGGCAGCAGGATGGAATTGAAATGCTTGGCCAGAGTCGACGTTCCGCAGCCGTTGCTGCCGAGAATCGCAACCAGACTTCCCTCTTCGATTGTCAGATTCATGTCTTCAAAGACAACCGCGCCGGGCACATCGTCAATGCCCGGATAAGTAAAGCTCAGATGCTCCGCTTTGATGATCTCACCCATGATATACCTCCCCTCCCGGTGTCCATCGGCCGGTGGAGCCGCAGGGCAGCATCAGACCGGACTGACGTACCGGCAGCCCCAGTTCCCCGACGGCGGTGTGGCCACCGAAGGCTCCGCCGAACACCACATCCGATGCATAGCCCACTGCGGAAGGCGCAAGACCGGTGGTATACGAGTTGATGATGACAAACAGCGGATCATCGGACAGGATCTTCGCAACCTCCAGCAGGAAAGGATAGAAGCTTGTCTCCATCTTCCAGATTTCACCGCTGGGGCCCCTGCCATAGCTGGGCGGGTCCATGATGATACCGTCGTAGCGGCGCCCACGGCGAAGCTCCCGCTGGATAAACTTGGCGCAGTCATCCACAATCCAGTGGATGGGTCTGTCTGCCAGACCGGAGGCCTGAGCATTTTCCTTTGCCCAGGCAACCATATTCTTCGCAGCATCCACATGCCAGACCTCTGCGCCGCCGGCTGCGGCAGCCAGCGTCGCGCCGCCGGAATAGGCAAACAGATTCAGCACCTTCACCGGGCGGCCGGCTCCCGCGCATTTTTCCCGGATGAAATCCCAGTTGGCTGCCTGCTCCGGGAATACCCCCGTGTGCTTGAAGTTCATGGGTTTGACATTGAACGTCAGATAATCCCGATACCTGATCTGCCAGCGATCCGGCAGCCGGTGATCCGTCCAGTGACCGCCGCCGGTGTTGGAGCGGACATAGCGGGCATCATATTGCTTCCACTGGGGCGCCGTATGGGGGGTATTCCAGATCACCTGCGGGTCCGGGCGGACGAGGATATACTTCCCCCAACGCTCCAGCCGCTCTCCGTCAGATGTGTCCAGAACTTCGTAATCCTTCCACTGATCAGAAATCCAAATCATTGGCTTTCTCCTTTATTCTCTTTATCCTGCTTCTTCAACAAATTCTCCCTCGGTTGCTTCAGGGGTTGTCTCACCCTCTGTGGGCTGGCTCATAAAGTACGCATCCCACGACTCCGCGGTGTGTTCCGAACAAATCACATATGGTGCGCTGAGGCCGCTGTTCGCGTTACCGGAGAAGCCATGCCAATCCAGAGCGCTGCCGTTTTCCGAAATATAATAGACATAGCGGTCATCACCATGAGCGCTTTTCAGGCCGGCACTCAGCGCGTCCCGAATGACCTGCACCTCACTGGGGGTCATTTTCAGCAGTGCCCGGGAATCAATACTGGTCTGGCCGATTTCCGCAAACATACGGCAGTACTCATTTGCCACACCGCCGCCGGCGCTGCAGAATTCCACCAGTACATGGCGGTCGCAGGTGCCGGAAGGGCCATCGCCCTGATACGCGTAGGCAGACGCCGTGCGGGAGGTGCCGCTCAGGTAATAGCGCACATCCCGTTCGCAGGCAGAGGTTGCGGCTTCGCCTGTATCCAGGCAGACACTGTAGCCACGGAAATTGCTGCTGCTGTACAGAGAGCGCTTTTCAAGGCCGTTGTGCAGCGGCTTCAGAACCTTTCGGAACAACACAGCCGCAGGGTTATTCTCGCCGCTGGTGATGCGAATCACTTCGGGGTTGTAGTAGCCGCACCATACCGCCGCGGCATAGTACTTGGAGTAACCGCAGAACCAGCGGTCGCGGTTGCTGGAAGTGGTGCCGGTCTTACCGGCAATGTTCTGACCGCTGATGGCAGCCTCGCCGCCGGTACCGTTGTTGACGGCGTTCTGCAGGCAGTAGTTCATATAGTTGACGGTTTTCTCGCTGAGGATGGTTCTGGAATCCTGCGTATTGTCCAGCACCAGATTGCCTTCCGAGTCATAGACTTTTGTATAGGTTCTGGCTTCGCGCCACACGCCATCGTTCGCAAAGGTGGCATAGGCAGCCGCCATATCCCGGACAGTCGCGCCCACAGTCAGGGCGCCCATGCCCAGAGGCGAATCGCCCAGATCGGACTTGACAGAGCCATTGGCTGTGACATAATGATCCGTCAAATCCGCCAGACCGAATTGTTCTTTGGCAAAACGGTAGCTGTAATCGTAACCGATCATGCGAAGAGTGCGAACCGAAACGGCGTTGACCGAGTTGGTGATGCCGCTCAAAACCGTTCTGGAGAGGGAGTAGGTTCTGTTGTCATTTTTGGGGAACGCGCCGCCGGAGTAGCTGACCGGCAGATCCTTCACAACCGTGGCCGGACTGATGGCACCGGATTCAAAGGCGGGTGCGTACACAGCAATGGGCTTCATGGCAGAACCGGTTTGCAGCTTGGAGTCGGTTGCGATATTCCAGCCGTTGTGGGTGGTTTTTTCGCCGACACCGCCGGCCATGGCCACGATGTCACCGGTGGATACGTCCACGATGACCATGGCGGATTGAAGCTGCTGCTTGCTGCGGGTCTTTGCCACGTTGGCAGGGTCGTTGTAAATCGCATCCACCTGATCCTGCACGGTCTTGTCCAGCGTGGAGTAAATATGATAACCACCCCGCTGAATCTGCAGCATATAGTTATCCTTTGCCGCCTTATCCAGCGATTTCCAGTCGATGCCGACCTGCGCGGCCAGGTCAGCCGCCACATCTTCCAGAACGGTATCGACGAAATAGGAATACACAACCTGTGAGGAATCCGTGGCCACGGAGTTCAGGCTTCCGCATCGGGGGCAGTAATAATTGGATCCCTTCATCTCGTAGGTGCCAACGGTACCTTCATAGGTACACTGCTTGTTGTCACATACCTTCCACCTGTCCGCCTGGTCAATGCCCTCCTTGAAGACCAGCTCCTGATTCCTGGCTTCCTCATATTCGGCATCCGTGATCCAGCCCTGCGTATTCATCTCGTTCAGGACATTCAGCTGACGCACGCGGTTACGCTCCGCGCCGTTGCGCTCCTGTCCTTCCCACATATAGACACTTGTGGAATAGGGATTGAAAATAGAAGGGTTATTGGTAATGCTGATCAGGCTGGCGCACTCTGCCACCGTCAGTGTCCGAAGTTCCTTGCCAAAATATTCCGCGGCCGCGCTCTTGACGCCGTAACAGCCACGACCCAGATAGATGGTATTCAGGTACCATTCCATGATAAAATCCTTGTCGTATACCTTTTCATAGCACTGGGCAGTTAAAATCTCCTGTACCTTTCGCTGAACCGTGACACTGTCCTCACCGGTCAGATTCTTCAAAAGCTGCTGGGTAATGGTGGAGCCGCCGAATTTGTCATCACCGCCAAAGAACAGGTTCGCGCAGGCCTTCACCGTCGTGATCCAGTCCACGCCCTGATGCTCGTAAAACCGTTTGTCCTCAATGGCAACGGCCGCATGGATCATGGCCTCCGGAATCTCGTTCAGGGATGCCCACTGGCGGTCTGCGGTGGTATGAATCTGCTGCAGCAGCTGAATATTTCCGTCGCCATCCACATAGTACACAAAAGAGGTCTGATCAAGATTGGCATTCTCCATGTTGTAGTAGGCCTGAGGCAGAATATCCTGCTGCAGGTAATTGCCCAGAATTCCCACAAAAACAAATCCGCAAACCAGGCAGATGAGCAGCACCGTCGCAGCGGCGCCCAGCGCAATCTTCAGGACGGACCAGGCGGTTGTCCAGATTCCGTAAAGAAGCTTCAGTGACCAGTGGGGATTCCACTGTTGACGCGGTCTTCCTTTTTTGCGATTATTTGACGATTTATCCATTCGTAACCTCCATAAACAGCGGCAAAATGCCGGTATGGTAACCTGTTTTTGAAAAATGGCACAATGCCACTTCATAGTATTATAGCATACCCCAAAGAAAAACGAAAGACCTAAATTATTAATAATGATTAAATTCGCTGCAAATACTACTGCCGGGAGGCGATTACAATCAAGCGAATTCGGTATTTGTATTTTACCCTCATATTCGGATTTCTCCTGGGCGTCAGCGATGGATATATTGCCCTGTGGAAGGATGGAAATGCGCAGCCTCTGCGCGTGTTCCCGTATCGGGCGGAGCTTTTGCCCGTTGCTGACCGGCAGGCGCTGGAAAGAGGGATTCCCCTGACCGATGAGTCAGAGCTGATGCGGCTGCTGGAAGACTATCTTTCTTAAGCTGCGCCAATATTTCCTCTTGATTTTGCGCGTCAAAGCCATTAGAATGAAAGCAGGAATTACCCAGTCAGGAGGAATTATCAATGGAAGATCAATACGGTTCCGACTTTATGACCATCGTCGATGAGGATGGTGCGGAATACGAGCTGGAAGTACTCAGTACACTGGAGTATAACGGCTGCACTTACCTTGCTGTCATTCCCGCCGGGTCAGATGAGGAAGAAGATCTGGAAGTGAGCATTCTCAAGAGCATCGAAGAAGACGGAGAGCCGATTCTCTGCGCCATCGAGGATGACGAGGAGCTGCAGGCTGTCTACGATCTGATCATGGATGAGCTTTACGCGGAAGACGACGAGGAAGACTGATGCAATCAGACTTTCCTGCTTGGTGCGTGGTGTGTCCTTTTGGACCCACATTTTTAATTCGGGGCGTTAGATTTCCTGCTCTGTTTGCAGACCTCCCGTCCACGCTTTGACGATGGATGGATGTTGGGAGCAGTAATGACCAGGAGCGGCATCCCACCTGCCTTTCGTGCAGGTCATAATTGGATGCAACACGGCCAAAGCGGGGTTGGCATGGGGAGCTTCGGCTCCCCATGTTTTTTTGCGGTTTGTGATTCCGGTTCTGTCAGGTTTCACTGTACCATTCGCATTGCCCGAAAAAATTGTAAATTTTTATAATTATACTGTTTTTCCCACCTGAAGCACTTGAAACCCACGTCAGAATCGGTTATAATAGCCGGGTCTATCCGCAATTTTTCAGTTGTGCGATGAAACCAATAGGACAAATGAGAGGAAATGATTTACCATGAGTGCATCCAGCAAGAAGAAGCTCCGTCGTGCTGAGCAGGCTGAAAAGATGACCGAAAAGCAGCTTGCCGAGCAGAAGGAAGCAAAGAAACTGAAGCTTTATACCACTTTGGCAGTGGTTGTTCTTATTGCGCTGCTGGCCTTTGCTGCTTACAGCGGTATCAGCAGAGCCATTACCTCCAGCGGCATCCGTGAGCGCAGCACCATCGCCCTTACCATTGGCGAGCATGAAATCAGCAACGCAGAGTTGAATTACTTCTATACCGACGCAATCAACAAATTCATCTCTCAGTACGGCAACTATGCAAGCTGGTTCGGTCTGGACACAACCCTGCCTCTGAATGAGCAGATCTACGACCAGGAGAGCGGCACGACCTGGGCCGACAACTTCCTGGAGTCCGCGATCACCAACGCAAAGTCCGTCTACGCACTGGCTGACGAAGCCAGAGCAAATGGCTTTACCCTGCCTGAGGACTCCGCAGCGGGCGTTGACAGTGCAATGGCTTCCATGGACGCCTATGCCACCGCATACGGCTATACAAGCACTGCCTCTTACCTGAAGGCTTTGTACGGCAACGGTGCTACCGAAAAGAGCCTGCGCGCATACTTTGAGATCACCGAACTGGCCGGTGCCTATCAGCAGCATTATTACGACTCCCTGACCTACTCCGACGAGGAGCTGCGCGCAGCCGATAAGGTGGACCCCAGGCAGTACAATGCCTATACCTACAACTACTACTATCTGAGTGTCAACAGCTTCCTGGAGACAGCGGACGATGCCGAACCCACCGCCGCGCAGAAGGCTGCTGCTCTGGAAGCCGCCAGAGAAGCTGCCGAATCCCTGACCACCGATATCACCACCGTGGAGGCCTTTGACGCCGCCATTGCCGCGCTGCCCATCAATGCGGAAAACACTTCCGCCGCATCCACCCTTTCCGAGGGCTATTCCTACAGCAAAATCAACTCTCTGTACGCGGACTGGATCACTTCCGATGACCGCAAGGCAGGCGATATGACCTTCATCGCGAGCACCTCCACCAGCACCGATGAAAACGGCAAGGAAACCGAAACCGTCAATGGCTATTATGTTCTGCTGTTCGGTTCCATGGACACCAACGAATTTCCCCTTGTGAATGTCCGCCATATTCTGGTCTCCTTCGAGGGCGGCACCTACGATTCCACCACCGGCGTCACCACGTATACCGATGAAGAAAAGCTTGCCGCGAAGGAAGCGGCCGAGGCGATTCTGAACGAGTGGAAGGCCGGCGCAGCTACCGAGGATAGCTTCGCTGCGCTGGCAAATGAGCGCTCCGATGACGGAGACGGCACCACCGGCGGCCTGTACGAGGACATCCGTCCCGGTCAGATGGTCTCCGCCTTTGAGGACTGGTGCTTCGCCGGCCACAAAGTTGGAGACACCGGCATCGTGGAAACCAAGTACGGCTACCATGTGATGTTCTACAGCGGCGACAGCGATATCACCTACCGTGATTCCCTGATCACCGAAGCACTGGCCTCCGCTGACTATGAAAGCTGGTACACCGCGCTGGTCGAAGGCACTGCTGTCACAAAGCAGGACATCAAGTATCTGAACATGGGTCTGGTTCTGTCCGCTTCCTGAAAAAGTGAATAAAAATGCCTCCTGTGGTGAACAATCCCACAGGAGGTATTTTTATGCGAAAACACCGATTACTGGGCATGATTCTGGCCGGAGCGGGCGCCGGTGCCGTCAACGGTCTTTTCGGTGCCGGAGGCGGTATGGTTCTTGTCCCCCTGCTGCATCTGCTGACCGATGTGGAGGATACCGAGATTTTCAGCGCATCCATTGCCATCATTGCGCCCATTTGTATTGTTTCTCTGACCTGTACCGCATTGACCGGAACCATCGCGTGGAGGGAGGCGCTTCCCTATCTCATAGGCAGCGCCCTCGGTGGACTGGCAGCCGGGCTTTGGGGTCAGAAAATCCCTGTCCCATGGCTTCACCGGGGGTTGGGCATCCTGATCCTTTGGGGAGGCATCCGATACCTATGCTAGACACACTTCCCGTGGCGCTGATTGCCGGCACAGTCCTGGGCTTTCTTGCGGGGCTGGGCATTGGCGGCGGCAGTCTGCTGATTTTATGGCTGACCATGGTGCTGCACATGGATGCCATGGCCGCCCGGAGCATCAATCTGCTCTTTTTCATTCCCTCGGCAGCGGTTGTCTGCGTGCTGCGCCTCCGGCAAGGGAATCTGAAAATCCGGCCGCTCCTTCCGGCAGCGCTGGCAGGCTGCGCAGCCGCTGCCCTGTTTTCCTGGATTTCCACCGCCGTGGATACGCAAATCCTTAAAAAGCTCTTTGGGCTTGTGCTGCTCTTCGCCGGTCTGCGGGAGCTGTGTTACCGGCCGCGAAATGCCAGATAACCCTCCAGAATCAGAGAGGCAGCTACGGCATCGACGGTATTTTTACGCTTCTGTCCATGGTAATTATGGGCAGAGAGGATGTTATGAGCCTCCACCGTGGTACGGCGCTCATCCCACATATTGACGCTTAGACCCGTTGCCTGGCGGAGCTTTTCCGCAAACGCACGGCACACATCGGCACGGACGCCCTCCGTGCCGTCCATATTCTTCGGCAGTCCCACGACGATCTCCGTCACGCCGTTCTGGGCGATCAGCTTTTGAATTTCGGCAATGGTCTTTTCATCCCTCCGGCTGTGGATAACCGTGGTGGAGCCCACAATACTGCACAGCAGATCGGACATGGCGATGCCCGTTCTGGCATCACCGTAATCAACGCCCATAATTCTCAATGTTTCTTTCCGCCTTTCCTTTTCGTTTGTCCCATTATAACCCATGAAAGGCAAAAAATAAAGAAAAAACTTATTGACATTGACCCTCCCCCATGGTAAAATGGCTTCACCTGTGAAAAAGGGCTTATTTTTTTGCGGCCATTTTCAGCTTCGGGCGGCATTTGTAGTGGCCGCTTCCTAAATTTTTACTAGCCGGAGTGATACAGGGAGGCAATTTTTAAGGAGGTGCCGTTATGCGCGTTAAAGTCACTTTGAGATGCTCTGAGTGCAAGCAGAGAAACTACAACACCATGAAGAACAAAAAGAATGACCCCGACCGTCTCGAAATGAAGAAGTACTGCAGATTCTGCAGAAAGCACACCACTCACAACGAGACCAAGTAAGGAGGCCCCAACAATGTCTGAAGTCAAAAAGGAAAACTGGTTCAAGAGAACCTGGGGCAAGGTCTGCAGGTACTTCCGTGAGCTCCGCAGCGAGCTGAAGAAGGTCGTTTGGCCCACTCCCCAGCAGGTCCTGAAGAACACGTTGGTAGTCGCCGCCTGTGTTCTGTGCGTTGGTGTTTTCATCTGGCTGTTCGACGAAGTAGCTTCCGTTGGCATTGCTGCTCTGATCGGCGCCTTTAACTAAAGGTAACGGGCTATGGCAGACACTGCAAGATGGTATGTCGTCCATACCTATTCCGGCTACGAGAACACCGTCAAAGCCACCATCGAAAAGACCATTGAAAGCCGTGGTCTGCATGATCAGATTCTGGCAGTCTCCATTCCTCTGGAAACCGTCACCGAGATCACCGAGACCGGCGCGAGCAAAACCTACGACCGCAAGGTGTACCCCGGTTATGTTCTGGTCAAGATGGTGTACAGCGATGACACCTGGCATGTCATCAAATCCGTCCGCGGCGTCACCGGCTTCGTGGGCACATCCAGCAACGATCCCATCCCTCTGACGGAGGATGAAGTCTACGCAATGGGCGTTGAAAAGAAGGAAATTATCGTCAACTACAGTGTGGGCGATACGGTCCGGATTCTCGACGGTCCCCTTACCAGCTTCACCGGTACGGTTGAGAGCATTGAGATCGACAAGAACGCGGTCAACGTGATTGTTTCCATGTTTGGCCGTGAGACCTCCGTCGAGTTTGAGCTCGATCAGGTGGAGGTCGTCTCCCAGTAAACGCATCGGATAGAATTCTTTTCTATCGGAACGTGGGAGGGGCATCAAGCCCCGCAAGAAATGCGCGAAGCGCATATTACCACATTTTATTCAGGAGGTGCTTATCATGGCACAGAAAGTCACTGGTATTATCAAACTGCAGATCAACGCCGCAAAGGCTACCGCCAGCCCCCCTGTTGGCCCTGCTCTGGGTCAGCACGGCGTGAACATCGCCGCATTTATCAAGGAATTCAACGCACGTACGAAGGACATGGAAGGCTACAAGATCCCCGTAGTCATCACTGTTTACGCTGACCGCAGCTTCACCTTCATCACCAAGACTCCTCCGACCCCCCTGCTGGTTCTGAAGGCCATCGGTCTGGAGAGCGGTTCCGGTGTTCCCAACAAGAACAAGGTTGGCACCATCACCAAGGCACAGGTCACCGAGATCGCAAAGACCAAGCTGCCCGATCTGAACTGCAACACTCTGGAAGCTGCCGAGTCCCAGGTTGCCGGCACTTGCCGCTCCATGGGCATCACTGTTGTTGATTGATAATTGCTGATCCGGGAGAATATCCCGGAAATGTGGGAGGATTATTCCGCATCACCACGAAATAGGAGGATATTAAATTGTTTAGAGGCAAAAAGTATCAGGAGAGCGCGAAGCTGATCGACCGCTCTGTTCAGTATGATCCCAACGAAGCCCTGGATCTGGTTGTGAAGGGCGCTTCCGCAAAGTTCGATGAGACCGTTGAGCTGCACATCAAGCTCGGTGTTGACTCCCGTCACGCTGACCAGCAGGTTCGTGGCGCAGTTGTTCTGCCCAACGGCACCGGCAAGACCCGCCGGGTTCTGGTGTTCACCAAGGACGCCAAGGTTGACGAAGCAAAGGCCGCAGGCGCTGACTATGTGGGCGGCATGGATCTGGTTGAGAAGATCACCAAGGAGAACTGGTTTGAGTTCGACGTGGTTGTCGCTTCCCCCGACATGATGGGCGTTGTTGGCCGTCTCGGTAAGGTTCTGGGTCCCAAGGGTCTGATGCCCTCCCCCAAGGCCGGCACCGTGACTCCCAACGTGGGCGCTGCCGTTAAGGAAATCAAGGCCGGTAAGGTCGAGTACCGTCTGGACAAGACCAACATCATCCACTGCCCCATCGGCAAGGTCTCCTTCGGTGCCGAGAAGCTGTCTGAGAACATGGACACTCTGGTCAAGGCTGTTGTGAAGGCAAAGCCCGCATCTGCCAAGGGTCAGTATATCCGTTCCTGCACCGTCGCTTCCACCATGGGTCCCGGTGTCAAGGTTTCCACCACCAAGTACCTGTAATTCATTTTACAAATTTCTTCAAAAACCTCTTGACATATCAAGAGGTTTTTGTTATACTATCAAAGTTGCCAAAGACAGCAGGTGTCAGATGACGTAATTCCTGCCGAGGTGCGCCAATCAATTTCTTTGATCGTTTGCGTGTCTTTCTGTCTTCTGGCAGGAAGACACTTTTTATTTTCGGAGGTGAAAATAATGCCCAACGCAAAGGTTCTTGAGAGCAAGAAGGCCATTGTTGAAAACCTGACCAATACCATCAAGGAATCCACTTCCGTGGTTTTCGTCGACTACAAGGGTATCAACGTTGCTCAGGATACCGAGCTGCGTAAGCAGTTCCGTGAGGCTGGCGTCGAGTACTCCGTTGTGAAGAACACACTGACCAATTTCGCAGCTAAGAATGCTGGTTATGACTTCAGCAAGGTTCTCAACGGCACCACCGCTATGGCTCACACCACCGGCGATCCCATCGCTCCCGCTCGTATTGTCGCTGACTTTGCCAAGAAGAACAAGCTGAAGACCCTGTCCATCAAGGGCGGTGTTGTGGAAGGCTCTGTCCTGAGTGCCGAGCAGCTGACCGGTTTCAGCGAGCTGCCCAGCAAGAATGCCCTGGTCGCATCCGTCCTGGGTACCTTCCTGGCACCTATCTCCAGCCTTGCTTTTGTTCTGGATCAGGTTCGTATCCAGAAGGAAGGCGGCGCTCCTGCTGCAGAAGCAGAAGCCTAATCTACTCGTAAGACAAACACTACAACTCACTTTATTTTAGGAGGAAATTATCATGGCATCTGAGAAGATCACTGCTCTGGTTGAGCAGGTTAAGGAACTGACCGTCCTGGAGCTGTCCGAACTGGTTCACACTCTGGAAGAGGTTTTCGGCGTTTCCGCCGCCGCCGCTGCTGTCGCCGGCCCCGCTGTCGCTGCTGCTGAGGAAGTTGAAGAGAAGACCGAGTTCGACGTTATCCTGAAGAGCGCCGGTGCTTCCAAGCTGGGCGTCATCAAGGTTGTCCGTGCCGCTACCGGCCTGGGCCTGAAGGACGCAAAGGATCTGGTGGACAACTGCCCCAAGACCCTGAAGGAAGCTATCTCCAAGGAAGACGCAGAGAAGCTGGTCGCCGAGCTGAAGGAAGCCGGCGCAGAAGCAGAGATCAAGTAATTGGATCATTCCTGCAGCATAGAACAGCCGCCAATTTTGGCGGCTGTTTTTGTATATGAAGACCGCACCGCCGGATGCCGGCAAAAAACTCCCGCATCGCTGCGGGAGTTTGCATTAATAAATATTCATGGATTCTGCCTTCAGACCGTCATCCGTCTGAACCGCAATCACTCTGATATTGGTACTGGTGCGTACGACACCCTTGTTGCCTGTCACATCCAGCTCGTAGGTAACATCACACAGATACCGTCCCTCTTCCAGACGAACCAGGTGGTTGGTGACTACCGAGATGATTGCACTGCTGCGTGTCTGTCCAAACTCCAGGCTGTCTATGGCCTGATACAGGCGCTTTTCAAAGTCACTGCCATCCACAACGTACTGTGCAAGCCTTCCGTAGTTTGTAAATCGGTTGAAGCGCGTGGCACCGCTGTACGCAACATACCGTTCAACAAAAGCATTTACAAACCCGTCCAGCGCTTCGGTTTCCTCCTGTGTGCAGTTGTGAAAATACGGTGTCCAGTCCGTGTTCTCATCGAAGGTAACCACCTTGCCGGCAGGGTCCGAAATCACCACATCCATCTGCCCCAGAATGGGCGCAACCGAATAAGTGACCCGATAAGGGAGATCAAAATTTTCATAGTATTCTTTGATTTCCTCATAGGGAATCTTATCTGCGATGATGTAGGAATCATCCAATCTGGTTCCGTTCACGGTAACCGTATGATCCTGGGGGACGGTAACCTGGCAGCCGGTACCAAGCAGATTTAATGCGGAAAGGTCAAAGGACTCGCTTTCCACCTCCCAGGGAGTAAAGCCAAATCGATCCGGCTCCTGCACCACGATGGAAAACGCACCAATGACGGTTTTCCCCGCGCGCAGGGCAAATACCTGTCTTTCGTCATTGGATTCTCTGGGCTTCTTTGCATAATTGATGTCGTCAATGGCCTCCATGAGAAGCACGCGGCATTCCTCGGTGGATTGGATATTGTGATCTATCTGATCAATATACGCCTGCGAGAGATCGCAGATATGCTCCTCCGTCAGATTTTCCATATAGGCATTAATGGCAACCTTGGGACGGGAGTTTTCATAGGCTTCCATATATTTCCAGAAAATGGACAAGCCGATGCAGGCGAGCACAAGGAAAACAACCCCATAAATCAGCATAAACAGCCAGAAGCCATGCCTGCGCGTCTGTTTCTTACGCATTGTCGCCACCCCCCTCTTTCAGAACCAGGAAGGTCGTTGGAATCGCGCGGATGCCGACGACCGATGCACAGTTGTTGACATATCCGTCACCATACCACATCATGGACGAAGAACCTCCGTCCAGATTGCAGGCATTTACCGCGCCGAATTTCTGGAAGATGTCGATCAGATCCTGATAGGTTGCCCCGAGGCTGTTTACCTGGCGGCCGTCAACCACCAGCATCAGAATCGCACCGTCGGAACGCTGGCCAATGGCGGTTCTGGGGTTGACACCGCTGGTCAGCGTTGCAGGCTCTCCGTTGGAGATCAGCACCGGGCCAAAACTGACACCGTAGCGAATACCCCGATCTACCACATCGTTGTATGTCAGTCTGCCAACATGGAGAATGTTGTTGCTGTCAATTCCCACAAAGCCATCACGGACGCCCTTGTGGGCATAATATATCTTTCCGTCACTGACAACCATGGCATCGGGTGTTGTACCGTCTCCGGTGCCGTTCTGGTCTTCAAATCCACCGGCATTGATGCCCGCAACCGCATCATATTTGGCAACCATGCCCTCCACCGTAGAGCCGGCGGAATAGCCAACGATGACACGGCTGGGATCCAGAACCACCATCATATAGCCGACATAGCCGGCACCGCGAACCTCTTCAATGATAATGCCGTCACCATCCTCGTCTACCAATCCCCATTCATCCGCAGCAGGACCTGTTTCTTCCTGCGCACCTGCAGGCTTTTCCTGGGGCTTCTGGATGGTTATCAGAGAGGTATCCGTCTCGATGTACTCCTCCATCTTCTGAGAACGCTCGATTTGCGCAATTTCTTCATCGGTAAAGAAGAGGTTTGCAAGAAAGCCCACCGCACTGGTCTCCCGCACAGACATCACAAAAATATCCCGTGCCGTGGTGGAAGGTCCCTTTGCCAGCACGTACATCACGCCGTACAGCGCAACAGCCAGAAGCAGGATCGTTTCAACCAGAATCAGAGAAAGCCTGCCCAGGAAGGTGAGTATCTTTTTGCCGAAGGGCTTCTTTTCCTTTTCGTTTCTTTCCGGCTCCTGAAGAACGGACGGCTCCGGTTGTTCCTGCGTCAGAATGATTTCTTCCATCTTGTCAGGCAATTGTTCCGTCTGTGTCAAAGTATCCTTCATTTCCTCCATAAACGCGTCGATATCGAATGGTTTGTTTTCCACCGAATCAATCCTCCGTCCGATTGAATTTCGCAAAATTGCGGGCAAATAGCGATAAAACGATTGGTTTAGTATATCATAATTCGATACATATTTCAACTTTTTTCACCAAAAAATGAGTCCCACACCAGTTTTCGGTTCAAAGACTGTATCAGCAGTGCAGATGGGGTTTCATCGGATGTTCGCATGCGGTAAAACAGCGCAGTCGGGAGCATACCCAACTGCGCTGTTTTGATATTCAGGCATTCTCCACAGCCTTCACAACATCTGCCATGGCATCGGTATTTACCGTTTCCATCAGGCCGTTGTCATAGGCCTCTGCCACGGCCGGATCAATGGGCAGCCGTGCCAGCACGGGAAGCTCAAACTGGGCAGCAATCTCGTCCAGATGGCTCTTGCCGAACACGCTGATCTTCTTACCGCAGTCCGGGCACTGCAAATAGCTGTAATTCTCCACGAAGCCCAGCACAGGGATGTGCATCATATTCGCCATCTTCACCGCCTTGGCCACGATCATGGAAACCAGATCCTGCGGGCTGGTCACAATCACAATGCCGTCCACGGGCAGACTCTGGAAAACCGTCAGCGGCACATCGCCGGTTCCGGGAGGCATATCCACAAACAGATAGTCCACATCTTCCCAGATCACATCGGTCCAGAACTGTTTGACCGCGCCGGCGATCACAGGACCACGCCAGACCACGGGAGAGGCAGGGTCGTCCAGCAGCAGATTGATGGACATGACCTGAATGCCGCCGCGGGTCAGCGCAGGGTACAGGCCGTCCTCATTGGCTCCCTGACACTCGGTAACACCGAAGGCCGTGGGTGCGGAGGGACCGGTGATGTCGGCATCCAGAACGCCGACCCTGTAGCCCTTGCGTGCCATGGAAACAGCCAGCATAGAGGTGACGGTGGACTTGCCCACGCCGCCCTTGCCGGAAACAACGGCAATGACTTTTTTCACCGTGGATTTGGGATTCAGGCTTGCCAGCAGACTCTCTGCCTTGCGATCCGCACAGTCAGAGCCGCAGCTGGAACAATTGCCATTACAAGAACTCATTTGAAATACGCTCCTTTATTTTTTCTTTTCCCATTATAGAACCGTAACCGGGAAGTGTCAACCTTCAAATTCCACCAGGCAGATAAGGCGTATGCCGTCACATCTGCGCCGTTTCCCACTGCTCCATCAGCTCCAGCAGCACCTGCTCTGCCGCTTCCTTTTCCTCCAGCAGGCGGGTCAGTTCCTGATAATCCGCGGAAGCTGCTTCAATCCTGACATCATATTCCGCAATCGTCTTCTCCTGCTTCTCGATCTCCCGCTCCAACCGGTGGATCAGCTTGTCCGCTTCCTTGGTGCCGCCTTTGGGTTTCTCCTTTTTGGGCTTGGGCGCGGCGGTTACGACCTGCTTTGCAGCCGCCTCGTGTTCCAAAATGGAGCGATACTTCTGATACCCGCACCGAAAATCACGGATGCCGCCATCCTCCAGAAGCCAGATGCGTTCGGCAAACTTCTCGATAAAGTAACGGTCGTGGGACACAAACAGCAGCACACCCTCGAATTCCTCAATGGCCGCTTCCACCCACTCCCGGGAGGCGATGTCCAGATGGTTGGTCGGCTCGTCGAGAATCAGAAGATTGATCTTCTCATCCATCAGCATACACAGCCGCAGGCGGCTCTGTTCCCCGCCGGAGAGTGTTCCAACGGTCTTGAACACATCTTCTCCCGAGAACATAAACTGCCCCAAACGGTCACGGGCGACCTGCGGTGTGCAGTTTTTCTCATAGAGCATGGTATCGTACAGGGTTCGCTCCGGGTGTTCAAAATGGATGATCTGAGGCAGATAGCCCCATTTGACCGTAGGGCCAAACTGGATCTTGCCGTCAAAATCCTCTTCGCCCAGCAGGCACCTGATGAAGGTGGATTTCCCGGTACCGTTATCGCCCAAAAGCGCGATGCGCTCCCCGCCCTCCACATTCAGCTCCACCCCGGAAAAGAGTGTCCTCGAACCGAATGCCTTGCTGACGTTTTTCATTTTGAATACCACATCGCCGGAAAAATCCTTCTGGCCGAATGTGGCGCGCATGGTCTTTTCTGTTTTGGGCTTTTCCGTCTTTTTGATGCGCTCCATCCGGTGCTGGATGCTCATGGCGCGGCGATACAGGGTGCGGTTGTTGATGCCCCAGCCCTTCATGCGTTCGACGGTATAGCCCAGTTGCTTCAGCTTTGCCTGTTCCTGCTCGTACTGCTTCATCTGCAGGTCGAACCGCGCCTGCTTTTCATCCATATAGAAGGAGTAGTTGCCGGAATAGAACTCCGCGTGACCCTCCGTGATCTCGATCACCCGCTGCGCCACCCGGTCAATAAAATAGCGGTCGTGGGAAATGGCAAGCACTGTGCCCTTGAAGGCGTTGATGTAGCCCTCCAGCCATTCGACGCTTCGAAGATCCAAATGGTTCGTCGGCTCATCCAGCAGCAAAATATCCGTTTTTTCCAGCAGCAGTCTTGCAAGATTCACTCTTGTCTTTTCGCCGCCGGAAAGGGAAGCAAACGCCTGAACCCGCTGCTCCGGGGTAATCCCAAGTCCGTTGCAGATTTTATCCACTTCCACGTCCATCTCATAGCCGCCGCCGGATTGGAATCGGTTCACCAGCCTGTCGTATTCCTGCAGCTGCTCCTGGCTGGCACCTTCGGCCATGGCGTGTTCCAGCTCTTCCATTTTCCGCCGGACTGCCATCACATCGTCGTATGCGGAGCGCAGCACTTCCTCCACGGTGTAGCCGAGAGGAAATTTCGGAATCTGAGAGATCAGTCCCAGTTTCTTATTGGGATTGACATAGACCTCTCCATCGTCGTAGTCCATCTGACCGGTGAGGATATTGAACAGCGTTGTTTTTCCGCAGCCGTTGCGGCCGAGAATCGCAACACGCTCTCCCTCCTGAATCTCAAAGGACAGCCCCTGCAGGAGGTTCTCTCCGATGACGAAAAACTTTGTTAAGTTGTGTACAGCAATATCAACCATTTTCTTTCTCCAACGCCTGTTTCAATTCATCCAGGGAACAGAGCAGATTCACTGCCTGCAAGAAGGCATTGGTGCTCATTCTTTCGGGAAATCCAAGCTTTTTGATCAGGGCAGCGCGCAGTCCGGCACTGCCTGGGCCGTAAAGCCCCAGCTCCATCAAATCCGCCTTGGTGATCTGATGCCGGGTGCCGGCGGTTTCTTCCCCTTCGAACGTGGCTCCGGCCCGACGCAGGGATTCCAGAATCACTTCCCTGCTCATCCCCTCGACACCCAGCTTTCCCTCTTTTCCGCCCTTTGCCTTGCGGCGTTCCTTTCCGAACAAATCAGGGGTATAGGCGTGCTTCAGGAATTGCGCCGGAATCGCGCTTTTGATGTGATTGCGAATCACAAATCCGGCACCGTCCGCATCCGTAAAGACGATGAGTCCACGCACCTGCGCCACACGGCGCAGCAGCGCCATCTGCTCCGCGTCCCTGAAAATGCCAAAGCCCCCGGTTTCCAGAATGGGTGCATCCACAATCTGGGACAGGGTGTTTTTATCATAGCGACCCTCCACAAGAATCGCTTCCTTGATCTTAACCACGGCGCGCCTCCTGTGCCAGCTGTAATATCAGCAGCTCCAGCAGCCGTTCCGGCTCGTCAAAGGAGGTTTTCATGCGGTAGTCCGTTTCCAGCACCAGCTCAGCTGCTCTGGCGCAGAATTCCGGGCGAAACCGCCGGGCAGCGTCCATGGTTTTGCGGGCGGGATACTCCGTAATTCCATAGAGCTTTGCAAGCTCCGACGCGCCTCTGCCGTGATCCAGAAGGGTGCGGGCGGTACTGATACGGCGAAAATGTCCCCCAATGGCGCCGAGGATTTCCAGAGGCTTTTGCTGCATTTTCAGTAGTGTCTGCAGCTTCTGCAGTGCCTGTCCGTACTTTCCTTCACCCATCAGATCGGTCATCTGGAATACCACGGCATCCAGAACAGGTTCGGTTACCGCGTCAATATCCGCCTTGACAATCTCATCTGCGCCGGAGTAGGCGGCAATCTTGCCGATCTCCCCCGCAAGGGCCGTCATGGTGCCCCCGGTGACGTCAATAAGGTAAGCGCATAAATCGTTGGAAATCCGCTTGCCCCGGGCCAAAAAATGCCGGGAAACCCATGGGATCAGCTCCCGCTGTCCCTGCTTTTCGAATTCCACGATGGTGCCGCACGAATCGATGGAGTCCCACAGCTTCTTCAGCCGCTTGTCGGGCTTCCACGGAGTTGTTTCATAGGTAAGAACCACGGTACAATAATCCGGGATGTCCGAAAGAATCTCCCCAATTCTGGTGCGGTCTGCCTCCGGCAGCTTGAAAAGATCTACCTCGTCCACCTGCACCAGCGTACGCTCAGCCATCATGGGCATTGCTTCCACGCTGTCCGCAAAGGACTGAATATCAAAATTCTCAGTGTTCAGCTTATGAAAATTGAAGGACTCCGTCAAGTCATCCAGAAGCAGCTTTTTCAGCTGCTCAAAATAATGGTGCAGCAGGAAGCTTTCCTCGCCATGAAACACATACAGACGGGCAGGCGCACCGCTGCGAATATCATTTTTCAGCACTTGCAGATTGTCTGTCTTTTCTTTATCCGGTTTCTTCGCCACGGTATCACCTCCTGAATACAAGATTTCCATGGATATCTGTTCGGTAGACGGTGCAGCCGGCGGCTGCGAGCCGGTTCAGCACTTCCTGTGTCGGATGACCGAAAGGATTATTCCCCACCGAGATGACCGCAATTTCCGGATTTGTGGCTGCCAGCAGCGCCTGCCCGGTCGCATCCCCAGCGCCGTGATGTCCCACGACCAGAATATCCAATTGCGGAAGCTGCTCTGTCTTCAGCAGCATCCGCTCACCGAAATCCGAACGGTCTCCGGTAATCAGTATATCATAGTTTTCACGGCAGAACAAGATGGCAAGGCTGCTTTCATTGCCGGAATCCGTCGCAGCAGGGCCGAAAATAGAAAGCTCCGTGTCTGCGTATGTCAGCAGCAGATCTTCGCGCACACGGATTGTCTGTCCCGCCATGGGTGTCAGCTGCTGAAGAATACCCCTGTCGTCGGTGCAATCCGGCACAAACAGAACATCCGTCGGAATGCGTGAGAGCAGGAATTTCATGCCGCCCACATGATCCACGTCAAAATGGGTCACAATCACGCCATCAAGCCGGAAAACACCTTGGGAAAGCAGCATTTCCGCCGCGATATCCGCGGCATCTTCTGCGTCGCTGCCGCCGCAGTCCACGAGAAAAGTCTTCCCCTGACTTTGCAGCAGGATACATTGCCCTTGCCCAACATCCAGAACACTCATGCGGCAGTCATCCGCCAGCGGTTCTGCCCACGATACAACCAGCGACAGGCAGAGCCCGATCACCACGCAGCAGAATAGCACACCAGGTCTTTTTTCGCGGCTCAAAAGAAACACTGCCAGAAGTCCATAGCAGAATATCAGCCACAGCACAATGTACAGGCTTGCGGTATAGACAGCAGCCAGAGGAAATGCCGCAATTGTCTTGGCCACCGCAATGACGTAGCGGATCGGCCATGCAAGCACCAACGCCACCGCAGACGCGGCCACAGGCCAGAAAAGCCCCAGCACGCACACCAATATCAAGCCATAGAAAATGAAACCGACGACCCAGAGTGTCAGCAGGTTCGTCAGCACGCCCAAAAGGCTGACGGTTCCAAAATACAGTGCCGACAGCGGTGTTGTGGTGACCATGGTGCTGAGCGTCACGGCAACAGAATTTGCAAACCATCGCTTTGCTTTTGCAAACCGGTTTCTCTTCTTTGTGATGAGCTTGCCGGTCAGATAATCATAGATTCTTCCCCGCAGGAGGAAGATTCCAATCATGCAGGCAACGGAAAGCTGAAAGCTGGAGGACGTGATCACCAGCGGGTTCGCAAACAGCATCACAAGGCACGAAAACGCCAGTTCCGTAGGGCCATCGTATTCCTTATTGACCAGCATGGCTGTCATCATCAGGCACTGCATGATACAGGCTCTTGTAATGGACGGCGTAAAGCCCACGATGGCCGCAAACAGCACAAGCGCCGGAATCCCCAGGAGCGCAGTCAGCCAGCGCCGCTTGAAGCAAACCGTGTTCACCAGTGTAAAGAGGATCGCCACATGCAGACCGGACACCGCAATGATGTGTGAAATACCGGATTGCTTGAACGCCGTGTTCATTTCATAGTCAATGCCGGTGCGCTCACCCAGCAGCAGGGCTTTTGCAAAACCGGAGG
>JAQXNO010000100.1 GCA_029098045.1 Bacillota bacterium | reverse complement strand
CATCGCCCAGCATCATCGGCGTCAATGCCGGGGCGGGGCTGGCGGTGACCCTGTGCGCCGCCCTGGGGCTGGCCGGGGGCTGGCGGATGTCGGCCTTTGCCTTTCTGGGCGCCTTTGCCGCGGTGATGGCCGTCAGCTTCGGCGCGAACAAGTGGGGCGCCTCCCGGGGTACGGTGATCCTCAGGGGCGTTGCCATGAATAGCCTCCTGGGCGCCGTCTCCGACGGCATCAAAATTCTGCGGCCGGAGCTGAGCGTTTTGAGCAACGATTTCAAAATCGGCGACTTTTCCGCCGTCACCTATCCCAAGCTGCTCCCCGCTGCCGCGGTGATCCTGATTTCCCTGCTGATTTTGCTGACCCTGTGCAACGAGCTGGACGTGCTGGCTCTGGGGGATGAAAGCGCCCGGGGGCTGGGGCTGAACACGGGTCTCATGCGCACCCTCTTTCTCATGCTGGCGGCTGCCCTGGCAGGCGCGGCGGTGAGCGTGGCGGGGCTATTGTCCTTTGTGGGGCTGCTGGTACCCCACGCGGTGCGCCGGGTGTCCACCGGCGAAGCCCGGCAGCTTTTGCCCCTCTGCGCCCTTTTCGGCGCGGGCTTCGTCACATTGTGCGATACCATCGCCCGGGTGGCCTTTGCCCCCTATGAGCTGCCCGTGGGCATCATCATGGCATTTCTGGGCGCGCCCTTCTTCCTGTTCATTCTGGTGAAGGGGAAAGGAGGGCACAGCCGTGGTTGAAATTCAAAAGCTTTCGGGGGGCTACGGGAAAAGACGCGTGCTGGAAAACGTCTCCATGTGCGCCCGGGCAGGGGAGATCACCGCCGTTTTAGGCCCCAACGGCTGCGGAAAATCCACCCTTCTGAAAACCATCTGCGGCATTTTGCCCCCCGCTTCCGGGCAGGTGCTGCTGGACGGGCAGCCGCTTGCGGCGCTGGATGCCGGTCGGATTGCCCAAATTATCGCGTATCTGCCCCAAAACCGGCAGGTTCCGGACATCACCGTGGGGCATCTGGTGCTCCACGGCCGGTTTCCCTACCTGAGCTATCCCCGCCGCTACCGGCAGGCGGATTATGAGGCGGCGCGCCGGGCCATGGAGCA
This sequence comes from Bacillota bacterium, assembly GCA_029098045.1. GTDB lineage: Bacteria > Bacillota > Clostridia > Oscillospirales > Oscillospiraceae > Faecousia. The sequence goes on along the minus strand of JAQXNO010000100.1, from coordinate 3,413 downwards.
GCTGGGCATCGAAAAGCTGGCGGACAAGCCTCTGCCCCAGCTGTCCGGCGGCCAGCAGCAGAAGGCCTACATCGCCATGGCGCTGGCGCAGGATACCGAGGTGATTTTGCTGGACGAGCCCACCACCTATCTGGACGTGGCGCACCAGCTGCAGCTGCTGCATCTGGCAAGGGCTTTGGCGGATGCGGGCAAGCACGTGATCCTGATCCTCCACGACATCCCCCACGCCCTGGAAAATGCCCACCACATTGTGCTGATGCGAGATGGCACGGTGGTCATGGAGGGCACCCCGGAGGCGGTTTTTGAAAGCGGCGCTCTGGAGGACACCTTCGGCATCCATGTTGCCCGGGTGGAGCTGGAGGGGAAGCGGCGCTACCTGTGCATGGAGCAGCAGGACACATTTTGACCAGTTACCGGGGCTTCAAAAGGGAAGGGACTGGTATATTTAACAAATTTATAGTTAATTTTTTGTGAAATATAACAAAGTTCTTGACATTCTCCCTTCAGATGCAGTACCATAGGGATGGCAGAGAAAGAAGGCCTGAGAGAAGGCTCTGCCGGAAGAAATGACCATTCATCCCCACCAACCGGTTTGGGTAACAATTCAAAGAAGAAGGAAGAACGTATGAAACAGTTTACTTATGTTGTGCAGAATGCTTTTGGCCTCCACGCCCGTCCCGCCGCCCTGATTGCGGAGCAGGCCAGTGTCTATCCCAATACCACCATCACCATCACCTGCGGCGCTGAGACCGTGGCTGCCAGCGTCCTCAAGCTCATGACGCTGGGCATCAAAAAGGGCGACACCATCACCCTGACCTGCGACGGCGAATACGAGCAGGATGCCATTGAAGTGGTGGGCGAGCTCATCACCAACATTCTCTGATCCGCCCCATACGAAAAAGCGATACCTGCAAACACGCCGCCCCGGTTCCCCAGAACCGAGGCGGCGTGTCAGCTTGTCAAAAAAGTATTTTTGACAAGCTGCCTACGATTTTCAAACTTTTCAAAAAGTTTGAAAATCGCTTTGATTGAACGCGAAAGAAAACCCTGACGGTTTTCTTTCACACTATCTTTCCCTCCGAAGCTTTCGGGTTGGAAGGTTTATTGACAGTCTGAGCGGCTCGCCCTGCAAAGGGCGAGCCGTTCTGTTTGTCAAATTGTCAAAGAATGCAGCCTGCATCGCGCCGGCGCGGCAGCGCCCAAGGCTCCCCCATTGCGTAGTGAATAGTGAAGAGTGAATAGTGAATAGGTAAAGCGTAGGGGCGGTCTCCCGTAACGCGCCGGCGCGGCAGCGCCCTTGGCTCCCCCTCTGGGGGAGCTGTCAGCGAAGCTGACTGAGAGGGCATCGGCGGCTGGTTACCCTCTCAGTCACCTGCGGTGACAGCTCTCCCAAAGGGAGAGCCAAGGACTGCACGCAGTTCGGGGTCGAGCGGCGAAGGGCAGCCATTTGTCGGATGCAGTGCGTAACGCATTGCCCGCGGGGGCACCCCGCCCGGCGCATCGCCTTCTGCTGCAGCTGCAGCTGAAGCTGTATCTGAAGCTGTGGTTACAGTTGCGGCTGTAGCTGGGTAACGGGCGTCAACGGGTCGTTCCGGCTCGTCATCCCCCGTTTCGTGCCGCTGTCCTTCGTCATCCACCGTAGGGGCGCCGATGGGGAAGGCCTGTCATCGCGGCGTTTTTGGACGGTTCACAAATTATTTACGGAAAAGATAGATTTCCCTCTTGCTTTTTTTTGGTAAGTGCGCTATGATTAGTTAGCACTCAGGAAGAGTGAGTGCTAAAGCACATAGATAAATGCAGGTCAACCTGCAGTCTAAATACTTGTTATGGAGGAATTTCACATGAAGCTCAAGCCCATGGCAGACAACATTCTGCTCAAACAGCACGAAGCCGCCGAGACCACGGTCTCCGGCATCATTCTGGCTACCACCACCAAGGAGAAGCCCGCCATCTACGAGGTCGTTTCCGTCGGCCCCGGCACCAAGGATGTGCAGATGCTCATCAAGGCAGGAGACAAGGTCGTGGTCAGCAAGCACGTTGGCACCGACATCACACTGGACAAGGTCGATTACAAGTTCGTCCGGCAGGACGACGTTCTGGCGCTTGTCACGGAATAACAGGAGGAATGTATCATGGCAAAGATGATTGTTTACGGCGAGGAAGCCCGCAAGAAGCTGCAGTCCGGCATTGACCAGCTGGCCAATACCGTGAAGGTCACCCTGGGACCCAAGGGCCGCAATGTGGTTCTGGGCAAGAAGTACGGCGCACCCCTGATCACCAACGACGGCGTGACCATCGCCAAGGAAGTGGAGCTGGAGGATGCCTTTGAGAACATGGGCGCCCAGCTGATCCGCGAAGTGGCCACCAAGACCAACGATGTGGCCGGTGACGGCACCACCACCGCCACGCTGCTGGCACAGGCCATCACCCGGGAGGGTCTGAAGAACCTGTCCGCCGGTGCCAATCCCATGGTCATGCGCAAGGGCATTGAGAAGGCTGTGGACACGGCCGTTGCCGCCATCAAGTCCCACTCCGTTCCCGTGGAGGATTCCGCTGCCATCGCAAGAGTCGGCGCTGTTTCCTCCGGCGACGAGTCCATCGGTGCGCTGATCGCCGAGGCCATGGAGAAGGTGGGCACCGAGGGTGTCATCACCATTGAAGAGTCCAAGACCGCCGAGACCGGTCTGGAGGTCGTGGAAGGTATGCAGTTCGACCGCGGCTATATCTCCCCCTATATGGTCACCGATACCGACAAGATGGAAGCAGTTCTGGACGATGCTTATATTCTGATCACCGATAAGAAGATCGCTTCCATTCAGGAGATTCTGCCCATTCTGGAGCCCGTGGTCAAGACCGGCAAGAAGATGATGATCATTGCCGAGGACGTGGAAGGCGACGCACTGGCCACGCTGCTGGTGAACCGTCTGCGGGGCAACTTCAACTGCGTCTGCGTCAAGGCGCCCGGCTTCGGCGACCGCCGCAAGGAAATGCTGCAGGACATCGCTGTCCTCACCGGCGGCACTGTGATTTCCAGCCAGCTGAACATGGAGCTGACCGAAGCCCAGCTGTCCGACCTGGGCCGCTGCCGTCAGATCGTGGTCACCAAGGATACCACCACCATCGTGGACGGTGCAGGCGATCCCGAGGAAATTAAGGCACGCGCCCACCAGATCCGCGCCTCCATCGCAACCACCACCTCCGACTACGACCGTGAGAAGCTGCAGGAGCGTCTGGCAAAGCTGTCCGGCGGCGTTGCCGTCATCAAGGTTGGTGCCCAGACCGAGGTTGCCATGAAGGAGCGCAAGCTGAGAGTGGAAGACGCGCTGAATGCTGCCCGCGCCGCTGTGGAAGAGGGCATCGTGGCCGGCGGCGGTACCGCGCAGGTCAACGCGGTGGAAGCCGTGGAAGAGCTG
>JAQXNO010000099.1 GCA_029098045.1 Bacillota bacterium | reverse complement strand
GCGCTGAATGAACAGCTGCAGCTCTTCGATCTTTTCCTGATTCTTCTTGTTCTTGTTGCGGAGCATGGCCTGCACCATCTGGGAGGACTCGTACCAGAAGTCGTAGTTGCCCACATACATCTTGATTTTGCCGTAGTCGATGTCCACGGTGTGGGTGCAGACGGTGTTCAGGAAGTGGCGGTCATGGGACACGGCGATGACCATGCCGGGGAAATCCAGCAGGAAATCCTCCAGCCAGTTGATGGCTTCAATGTCCAGATTGTTGGTGGGCTCGTCCAGCATGACGATGTCGGGATTGCCGAACAGCGCCTGTGCCAGCAGAATTTTCACCTTCAGACGGGGGTCAACGCTGGCCATGGTATCATAGTGCAGCTCGGTGCCGATGCCCAGACCCTGCAGCAGGCGGGAGGCATCGGATTCCGCTTCCCAGCCGCCCAGCTCCGCGAACTCCGCTTCCAGATCGGCAGCCCGCAGACCATCCTCATCGGAGAAATCGGGCTTTTCGTAGATGGCATCCTTTTCCTTCATCACGTCGTACAGGTGCTGATTGCCCATGATGACGGTGTCCATGACGGAATACTCGTCATAGGCGTTCTGATTCTGCTTCAGAACGGAAACACGCTTGTCGGGATCTATCGTGACGGAACCGTTGGTGGATTCCAGCTCGCCGGTCAGAATGCGCAGAAAGGTGGATTTGCCGGCGCCGTTGGCGCCGATGATGCCGTAGCAGTTGCCGGGGAGAAACTGGAGATCCACGTGCTGAAACAGCCACTGGCCTCCAAACTGCATACCGAGATTACTAACTGTGATCATTGCTTACTCCTTCATAGATACAATATTTTCTCAACAAATTCAGGTGCAGGCAGCTTGTTGGCATACCTCCACACATACTTATACATAATAATCATACCACATATTCCGGAATAATCAATGGCTCATTTGAACTTTTTCCCGATTTTGATTGCGGGTTTTGCAGGGGCGCGCTTCCGGTTTTCGCGGATACATTTGTGAACAAACCAATAACTTTCTGTAAGGTACTTGCATTTTCAAACAGGTGTGATATAATTTTAGCACTTAAACAACTAGAGTGCTAAAAGGAGCGACAAACACTATGGAAAAACAGCAATTCAAAGCAGAGTCCAAGCGGCTGCTGGATCTGATGATCAACTCCATCTATACCCACCGGGAGATCTTCCTGCGTGAGATCATCTCCAATGCCAGCGATGCCATGGACAAATTGGCCTACATCGCCCTGACCGACAATGCCGTGGGTCTGGATCGCAGCGATTTTGCCATCACCATCACCCGGGATGAGGAAAACCGCACCATCACCGTTTCCGACAACGGCATCGGCATGAACAAGGCTGAGATGGAGGAGAACCTGGGCACCATCGCCAAGTCCGGCAGCCTGAAATTCAAGCAGGAGATGGAAAAGCAGGAGGACATCGACATCATTGGCCAGTTCGGTGTGGGCTTCTATTCCGCCTTTATGGTGGCATCCTCCGTGACGGTGATCTCCAGAAAGTACGGAGAGGACACCGCGTGGAAGTGGGTCTCCGATGGCGCGGAGGGCTATACCATTGAAGAAACAACCCGCGACGCAGCCGGTACCGACGTCATTATGACCCTGAAGGCGGACACCGAGGAGGAAACCTACTCCGAATTCCTGAAGGAGTATGAGCTGCGCAGCCTCATCAAGCGCTACTCCGACTATATCCGCTATCCCATCCGCATGGAGGTCACCAAGTCCCGCCCGGTGGAAGCCGAGGGAGAGGAGGAGCCCAAGTACGAGGAGTACACCGAGCTGGAGACCCTCAACTCCATGGTGCCCCTGTGGCAGCGGGCGAAGAAGGATGTGACCGAGGAGGAATATGAATCCTTCTACCGGGAGAAATTCTTCGACTACAACACGCCCCTGCGCACCATCCACACCAGCGCCGAGGGCGCCGTGTCCTTCAAGGCACTGCTGTATATCCCCGGCAAGGCACCCTATGACTTCTGGAGCAAGGACTACAAGCATGGCCTGCAGCTGTATTCCTCCGGCGTGATGATCATGGAAAACTGCGCCGATCTGCTGCCCGAGCACTTCCGCTTCGTCCGCGGCGTGGTGGACAGCCAGGATCTGAGCCTGAACATCAGCCGTGAGATGCTGCAGCACAACCGCCAGCTGACCATCATTGCCCGCAACATCGAAAAGAAGATCAAGAACGAACTGAAGGCCATGCTTACCAATGACCGGGAGAATTACGAAAAGTTCTTCGATGCCTTTGGACGGCAGCTGAAGTACGGCGCGGTGGCGGAGTATGGCAGCCACAAGGAAATGGTTCAGGATCTGCTGCTGTTTTACTCCCACAAGCAGGGCAAGCGGATCTCCCTGCAGGAATATGTGGACGCCATGGCAGAGGGACAGGAGAAGATCTACTTTGTTCCCGGCGAGAACCGTGACCGTCTGGCCAAGCTGCCCCAGGTGGAGACACTGACAAAGCGGGGCTACGACGTGCTGCTGTTTACGGAGGAAGTGGATGAATTCATCCCGCAGACCCTGATGACCTATGCCGAAAAGAGCTTCTGCAACGCCTCCTCCGAGGATCTGGGTCTGCAGACGGAGGAAGAGAAAAAGGAAGCAGAGGAAAAGGCCGAGCAGCTGAAGGGCTTTTTGACCTTTGTCAAGGAATCTCTGGGCGACAGCGTCAAGGAAGTGCGGCTGTCCGCCAATCTGGGCAGCCATCCCGTGTGCATGACCCCCGAGGCCGGTATGAGCTTCGAAATGGAAAAGTACATGAAGAAGGCAAATCCCGAATTCGCGTTCCCTGTGGGCCGGATTCTGGAGCTGAACCCGGAGCACAGCGCGGTGCAGGCACTGCAGCGCGCCATGACCGAAGACCCCGTCAGAGCCAAGGATTATGCGCTGCTTCTGATGTACCAGGCACAGCTGATGGCCGACCTGCCCATCGATGATCCCACCACCTACACCGAGCTGGTGTGCAAGCTGATGCAGTAAAAAAGCACTTGCATCCACCCATAGACTGTGGTAGACTGGAGAAAACGAAGTCAGGAGGCATGAAAATGGATTTCTTTTCTGATTTTTTCGGCATGGAAGGCGGAATTGCCCTTTTCTATGGGATCTATCTGCTTATTGTGTGGGCTTTCGGCATTGCGTCCTATGTGCTGCGCGCACTGGGTATGTATACCATCGCCAAGCGCCGGGGCATCCATCATCCCTGGATGAGCTGGATTCCGGTGGTGGATCTGTGGGTGCTGGGCTGCATCTCCGACCAGTTCCGATATGTGGTCAAGGGACAGACAAAGAACAGGCGCAAGTGGCTGCTGGTACTGAACATTGTGCTGACTGTCGTCTATATCGCATTCTTTGTGCTTTTTGGCGTGATGATGGTCACAGTGATCTCCGGCCTGATCAGCGGTATGAAAGAGAACCTGCTGGTGGAGACCATGATGGGCTCAATGCTTGGCACGCTGGCCTGTATCATTCCCATGACGGTTCTTGCCATCACGGTGGCGGTCATCCGCTATATGTCCATGTATGACCTGTACACCTCCTGCAGCCCCGGAAATAATGTGCTGTTTCTGGTGCTGAGCATTTTCTTCAACGTGACGGAGCCGTTCTTTGTGTTCTTTATCCGCCACAAGGACGAGGGAATGCCACCCCGCCGCCCGGAACCTGAGACCATCCCCCGGGGTAACCCCGCACAGTGGGAGAATGTGTAAACACCCTCTTCGCGGCTGAAGCGGAGAATCATTTACGGAGCGTATCTGCAGCGATACGCTCCGTTTTTTATGCCATTGTGATATGTGGCGCGGTCCCGGCTCTCCCTCCGGGAGAGCCGGCGGCGAAAAGCGCGCATTTGGGAATTACAGCTTGTTACGGGAGCCGGAAGAAGTTAAATATTTATAACTTTCCTCTTGACAACATGAGAAAAGAGTGATATATTTATAACACAAAGAAGTTATAAATATATCACATATTGTTTGGAGGCTTTTATGATGAAAAAAGTGACATTAAGAGAACTGGTTGGAGCGCGTATCGTAGCGGCGATTGGCATTGCGGCGTATTACTGGTGCTGGGCCAGAAACGGCTGGGAAAACTATTTCGTTTCCATTCAGACTTTCATCGGAACATTTGTCTTTCTGTTCTTCTGGTTTTTGGCAATGCGGGAAAGGAAATACAGGAAAGAGGTTATGGACGAAATGGCAGATGCAAATCTGAAAAGATGCGACTCGATCTGCTACAGGATCGCCATGGTGCTGATTGTCTGTATCGGATTTTTGTCCGCCGTTTTGAGATTTACAGTATCCACGGAAATAATCGGGTATATGCTGATGGGCGTATTGGTGCTGATGTCCATTGTCAGAACGATCCTGTTCTGTTACATGGATGTAAAGGGGGTTTAAGGTGGCGCTTGTAACGAGAATAAAGGAATATCGTGAGAATTCCGGAATGAAACAGGCCGAATTGGCGGAACTGGTGAATGCCAGAAGAGAGACGATTGTACATCTGGAAAGTGGAAAATACAATCCGTCTTTGAAACTGGCAATGGATATTGCCAAGGTTTTTGGTGTTACTGTCGAAGAATTATTCGAGTTTACAGACGCTTAACAGGAAAGCGGCAATTTCCGATCCTTTGAACAGATACAGGGGTGTACTTTCGTATGGCGGCAACCTGAAGCGCACAGCCGTGGAAATGCACCGGGTACGGTCAAATACCCGGTGCGTTTTCTGCTGCAGTGTTCCCAACAGGGAGCTGTGACATTTGGCGCCGCAAAAACGACAAAGGCGTGACCGCGGTCACGCCTCAGACTGTCAATAAACCCTCCCAGCCGAAAGTTTCGGAGGGAAAGAAAGTGTGAAAGAAAACCGTCAGGGTTGTCTTT
>JAQXNO010000098.1 GCA_029098045.1 Bacillota bacterium | reverse complement strand
TGTCAGGCACGAATTGTCAGCGGCGACTCACCGCCCCTCTCAGGCGGCTGATCGCCGCCAGCTCTCCCAAAGGGAGAGCCAGGGGCGCTGCCGCGCCGGCGCGGCGGGGTGCCCCCGCGGGCGATTCGGGCCTGAAAGGTTGTGCTTGTCGTCACACCAATGGGTTCTCCCGGTTCGTGACTACTTTCGTCATCCGCCCCCTATGGGGTCATCCGGCATTGCGGCAGCCATGACAGCGCTGTTTCTGCTTCTTCCTGACAAACTGAGGGACGGCAAGGCCGTCCCTCAATTTATGCATGATCGTCCGTGGTTTCCCGGAGGAGGATGCCCGGTTGTCCCTCCCGCTGCGCATAGGCAGCGTCCTCCAGCTGATCCAGATACGGAAACGGTTCATTCTCCGACACCGGGACAAACCGTTCCTCTGCCGGTGTCGGGGCAGTCTCTTCGTCCGCCGGTTCCGGGGCAAGCTGTTCTTCCGCCGGTTCCGGGAGGATTTCTTCCTGCTGCGGCGCCGGCATTTCCACCGTTTCCTCTTTCTCCGGTTCCGCTGCCTGCGGCACTGCCGTATGCTCCATGTCTGCTTCCCCTGCCGTTACGGCCGGGGCTACCCAGTCTTTGGGAACCAGCTCAAAGGACATTTCTCCCTCCCCCAGCCGCTTGGCAGGGATTTTCTTGTCCATTCCAAAGCCTCCGTCCATCGGTACGCAGATTCCCAGATCTTCCCGTGTCCGTCCGCAGATGGCATGGATGCGGTAAAGCCCCTCATCCGGCAGGCGGCAGCGGCAGCAGAAGCGGCAGTACAGTCCCTGCCGCTGCATTTGCGCCGTTCCAACAATTACGCCTTCAAAAACAATATCATAGGTCTCATCCATAAAAATCACCCCTTGCCGCAAGTGTATGCGGCAGGGGGTGCGCTTTTTCCTGTCAGGTGGGTCTTCCGCCAAGTCCAAAGCTGACCGCGATGGCATCATCCACCATCATCATCTGCTGTTCATCCAGATGTCCCATGTGTTCGCGCAGGCGTTTCTTGTCGATGGTGCGGATCTGTTCCAGGAGGATCACGGAATCCTTGCTCAGACCCACACTGCCGCCGGCGATGTTGATATGTGTCGGAAGCCGTGCTTTTCCTGTCTGGCTGGTGATGGCAGCGGCAATGACCGTGGGAGAATGGCGGTTTCCCGTATCATTTTGTACAATGAGCACCGGCCTTGTTCCGCCCTGTTCGCTGCCCACCACAGGAGAAAGATCGGCATAGAAGATATCTCCGCGTTTTACTGATGCATCCATGTGCTTCACACTCCGTAGCGATGTCTCTGCGCTACCGGATTCGTCCTTATGTAACGCAGTGTATCCCTATTGTCCCACGCATAAGGAAAAAATATACGGAAGCGCTTTCAAAATAGTCTATGCCAAAAAGAGTGTGGAAGTTACCGTATCCGGAAGTTTTCAACGCTCATCGTCACAATTCTTCTGCCGTCGTAGAAAATCTCGCCGCAAACGGGCACATCTTCCCCGTTCAGCCAGATTTCCATCTGGAGCGCGTCATCCTCGTAGCTGTCGTTGATGGTCAGGTGCAGCAGATCCGCTTCTTCATTTGCCGCCGTCAGATAGCCGCCCAGAAGCGTTTTCATCAGAATCCAGGGGCCGCTGATGGGTGTCACCTGGTCATCGGCCAGCAGCGGAAACTGCACGGCCGTATCATCGAAGGTCAGTTTTCCTTCGCCGGAGGAAATGGTGCCCGTAATTCCCGCGATGGTTTCCGGCTTCTGCACCGTAAAGCTGAGATTGCCCCGGCCATCGGCCTCACAGCCCATGGCAAATTCAAACACCTCATCCCCGTAGTCTGCCGTAACCGTCACATCAAAGCTGCAGCCCAGACAGCCCAGCAGGCTTGCCCGCAGCTTCATCGCCCGATCCAGCTCGTCCCGTTTTCCGGCGCAGCCTGCCAGCAGGCTGCACACAAGGAAAATCGCCGCGATTCGTTTCAATCCGATCCCGCCCTATTTCAGTAGTCGCGGCAGGACGTTCACCATGTCCGTCGGAAGCATTCCGTACTGGCCGATTTCTTCCGCGCAAATATCACCGGCCGCACCGTGCAGCCATGCGCCGCAGGCTGCCGCGGTCAAAGGCTCGATGCCCTGACCCAGCAGCGCCGTGATGATACCGGACAGCACGTCCCCACTGCCGCCCACGGCCATGCCGGGGTTGCCGGTGGGATTTATGTAGGTGGTGCAGCCATCGGTAATCACGGTGTCGTGGCCTTTCAGCAGCATGATGCAGCCGAGATCTCTCGCCGTCTCCTCCGCTGCCACGCTTCGATCCTCACGGATACTGCCGCCCAACCGGGCAAATTCCCCGGCATGGGGCGTGACAATGGTGACACCCATTCTTCCGCGCACTACATCCTTATGCGCGGCCATGAGGTTTATGCCGTCGGCATCCAGCACCACCGGGCAGGCAGCGTTCTCAAGCACTGATCGCACCACCGCAAGGGTACCCTGGGACTGACCCAGGCCCGGGCCTGCCAGCACCGCATCCATCCGGGGAAGCCGCTGCAAAATCTCCGGTATTGCCGCTTCGCTCAGCTTGCCGTCCCGGTCCGGCAGCGGAAACACGATTGCTTCGTTCAGTTTTACCGCTTCGATCTGGTAGATGCTCTCGGGCACGCCCAGAAACACCAGTCCCGCGCCGCTTCGCAGGGCTCCCATGGCCGCAAGGTATGCCGCCCCGGTGTAGCCTCTGCAGCCGCAAAGGAGCAGTATGCTTCCAAAATCACCCTTGTGGGCGGTTAGCTTCCGATCCGGCAGAAGGGACAACAGCCTTTCGTGATTCATGCTGTTCATTTCAGGTTGTAAAGCTCTGTGTATTTTTTGGTCAGATAGTCCGTGAAGCAGCTTGCATCGAATTCGCCGCAGACCTCCTCGAACAGCTGCCCGGGCTTTTTGAAGCTGGCATGGCGGTGGATATGCTCCTTCAGCCAGCCGGTGACCTTGCTCAGATCGCCGTTTGCGACATCGGCAAACACGTCACCCAGATCCGCCTGCATTTTTTCCAGCATCTGGGCGCCATAGGCGCTGCCCAGTGCATAGGAGGGGAAGTAGCCGACCAGACCGCTGGCCCAGTGGGTATCCTGCAGGCATCCGACCGTGTCGTTGGGCACCTCAACGCCCAGATACTCCTTATAAAGGCGGTTCCATTCCTTCGGAACGTCACGAACCTCCAGTGTGCCGCCGATGAGCTGCTTTTCCATCTCATAGCGGATCATGATGTGATTGGCATAGGTCAGCTCGTCAGCCATGGTGCGGATCAGGGAAGGCTGCGCCTTGTTCACCGCCCGGTAGAACATCTCCTCGTCCACATCCGCCAGCTGCTCCGGGAACAGCTCCTTCGCCCTGGGGAAAATCGCGTGGATGAAGGCGCGGCTTCTGCCGATGATGTTTTCATAGAAACGGCTCTGGCTTTCATGGATGCCCATGGACGCGCCGCCCTGCAGCACGGTGAAGTTATAGCAATCGTCGCCGCCCAGCTCATAAAGGGCATGGCCGCCCTCATGGATGACGGAGAACATGGATGCGGACGGATCATCCGCATGGTAGTGGGTGGTAATGCGCACATCCTTGTTGTTGAAGCCGCTGGTAAAGGGATGCTCCGTTTCCGCAAGGGTGCAGTAGCTGCGGTCAATGCCCATCACTTCCATCAGATAATCGGAGAACCTGCGCTGGGTTTCCACCGGGTAATGGCGGTGCAGGAAGCTGTCGTCAATCTGAGGCACCTGCTGAATCTTTGCAATCAGCGGAACAATGGCCGCGCGCAGCTTCTCAAAGAAGGGGTCCAGCGCTGCCATGGTGAGGCCTTCCTCGTATCTGTCCAAAAGGGCATCGTAGGGTGCCAGACTCGGGTTATAGTAGCCGGCAAATCTGCGGTTGGTGGCCATGATTTTCTCCAGGAAGGGTGCAAAGGCATCAAAATCGTTTTCAAGCTTCGCCTTCTCCCAGGCGGCCTGCGCATCGTTGAGCAGAACACAGTATTCCACAAACTCCTGGGCAGGAATCTTTCTGGTTTCGTCAAAGCCTTTGCGCAGAACCTCCACCTGACGCTTCTGCTGCGGATCCAGTTCCTGCATATGGGCTTCCAGGAAGGTCAGCATTTCGTCCAGCCGGGGATCGGTGTCCAGCTGGTAGGCAATCTCGGAGAGGATGCCCATGGTCTGACCCCGGCCTTCCCAGCTTCCCTTGGGTGCGGCGGTGGAAGCATCCACGTTCATAACGCCCATGGCATGCTGATAAGCGGAGACGGTCTGCTGGTGCTTGCGCAGGTCTTCCAACGCCTGGTTGACGGATTCATATTTCATAACGGTCACGCTCCTTTTTTGATGGTTTCATCATACTACGATGGGTTCTTTTCGTCAAGAATTTCCCGCAAATGCCGGAATTCTGCGGCAGCTTTTCCAATTTTGCACTTGCATATTTGCGGCGGATATGTTAGTATAGCGGGGATATGTCAAAAGCATTGACTGGGCTGTCGGGTACTGGCAGCACGACAGGAGCGAGAGCGGGATGGTGAAAGCCGCTTGCGTGCAGTACCGGGCTTTCCCCCACGAGCCGCCGCTTGAAGTCCGAAGTAGAGCGCGCCGGGTGGTTCCGTTACAAACCGCGAGCGTAGAAGCGCTTTTAAGCTGCACCGTTTTTAGCGGTGAATTGCGGGTGGTACCGCGGAAGGAATGCCTTTCGTCCCGATACAGGGATGGATGGCTTTTTTTATTCAGAAATTGCCTTTTAGGAGGAGAGATAATCATGAGAGAACAATTGGAGCTGATCAAGCAAAACGCGCTGGCTGCTCTGGATGCCGCTCAGACCCCCGCGGCACTGGAAGAGCTGCGGGTCAAGCTGCTGGGCAAGAAGGGTGAACTGACCGCCGTTCTGAAAATGATGGGCAAGCTGTCCCCCGAGGAGCGCCCCGTCATGGGACAGATGGCCAATGCCGTCCGCAGCGAAATTGAAGCCAAGCTGGAACAGTGCAAGGCTTCCATCGGTGCCAGGGCTCTGGAAGCAAAGCTGGCTTCCGAGGCCATTGACGTGACCATCCCCGGTGACACAGTGGAGTTGGGTCACCAGCATCCCATGAACATGGTGCTGCAGGAGATCAAGGATATCTTCGTGGGCATGGGCTACACCGTGGTGGACGGTCCCGAAGTGGAGCTTGCGGACTACAACTTCACCCGGCTGAACATCGAACAGGGACACCCCGCCCGGGATCGCAGCGACACCTTCTATTTCGACGATCAGGACTCCGTCCTGCTGCGCACCCAGACCAGTCCCATGCAGATCCGCTTCATGGAGGAGCACAAGCCTCCCCTGTGTATGCTGGCGCCCGGCCGTGTGTTCCGCAAGGACGAGGCCGATGCCACCCACTCCCCCATGTTCCATCAGATCGAAGGTCTGGTGGTGGCCGAGAACATCACCATGGGCGATCTGAAGGGCGCACTGATCACCATTATGAACAAGATCTACGGACACGACGCGCAGGTTCGGTTCCGCCCCCACCACTTCCCCTTCACGGAGCCTTCCTGTGAAATGGATATGCAGTGCCACAAGTGCCACGGCACCGGCGAGATTGACGGTAATGTCTGCTCCACCTGCCACGGCGAGGGCTGGATCGAGCTGCTGGGTGCCGGTATGGTGCACCCCGACGTGCTGCGCAGCTGCGGCATTGACCCCGAAAAGTACTCCGGCTTTGCCTTCGGCATCGGTCTGGAGCGTACCGCCATGGGCCGCCTGAAGATCACTGATCTGCGGCTGATCTTCGACAACGATGTGCGGTTCCTGAGTCAGTTCTAAGGAGGGATTATTCATGAAGCTCAACAGAAATTGGATCAATGAAGAATTCGTGGATCTGTCCCACGTTTCCGACAAAGAATATGTGGAAACGCTGACCGTCTTCGGTCAGAAGGTGGAAACCTACGAACGCATGGATGCCGAAATCAAAAATGTGAAGGTGGGCAAGGTCGTTTCCATGGTGCGCCATCCCAACTCTGACCATATGTTCATCTGTCAGGTGGATGTGGGCGGGGAAGCGCCGGTGCAGATCGTCACCGGTGCCCAGAACGTCCATGAGGGCGATCTGGTTCCCGCTGCCCTGCACAATTCCTGGCTGCCAGGCGGTGTGCATATCACCAAAGGCAAGCTCCGGGGTGAGCTGTCGAACGGTATGCTCTGCTCCTTCGCCGAGCTGGGCCTGACCCAGAACGATGTGCCCGGCGCTTATGCGGACGGCATCTGGATTCTGAACGACGAAGACTGCAAGGTGGGCGATGACATCAATCTGGTCATCGGCAACAACGACACGGTGGTGGAGTTCGAAATCACCAACAACCGCCCTGACTGCTATTCCATCATCGGTCTGGCCCGGGAGTCCGCTGCCGCCTTCAGCAAGGAAATGAAGCACCATGAGCCCGTGGTGCACGGCTCCGATGCAGGCTCCATTTTTGACCATCTGGATGTGGAGGTGCCTGCGGAGAAGCTGTGTAATCGCTACAGCGCCAGAATGGTGGCCAACGTGAAGATCGGCCCCTCCCCCAAGTGGCTGCGCCACCGCCTGCGCGCCAACGGTGTGCGTCCCATTAACAACATTGTGGACATCACCAACTATGTCATGCTGGAGTACGGCCAGCCCATGCACGCCTTTGACCACCGCTACATCACCTCCGGCAAAATCGTGGTGCGGGAGGCTGCGGAGGGCGAAACCCTGACCACGCTGGACGGCACCGTGCGCAATCTGAAGCCCGGCATGCTGGTCATTGCGGATGATAACCGCGCCATCGGTCTTGCGGGTATCATGGGCGGCGAGAATTCCGAGATCATGGAAGACACCACCACCGTGGTCTTCGAATCCGCCAACTTCGACGGCACTTCCATCCGACAGACCGCTCTGGCGCTGGGTATGCGTACCGAAGCCTCCGGCAAATTCGAGAAGAATCTGGATCCCATGATGACCGTGCCCGCGGTACAGCGAGCCTGCGAGCTGGTGGAGCTGCTGCAGTGCGGTGACGTGCTGGACGGCATCATCGACATCATCAACTATGTCCCCGCACCCAGAACCCTGCCGCTGGAGCCTGAGAAGATCAACCGGCTGCTGGGCACCGACATCAGCAGGGAGCAGATGGCAGAATACCTGCGCCTGCTGGAGATCGAAGTGGAGGACGACACCATTCATGTTCCCTCCTTCCGCCCCGACCTGAACCTGATGGCAGACATTGCCGAGGAAGTGGGCCGCAGCTACGGCTACAATGAAATCCCCACCACTGCTTTCAAGACCTCCACCCAGGGTGGCTACTCCGAATTCATGAAGCTGGAGACCAAGGCCGGACAGCTCTGCCGCAGTCTGGGCTACAGCGAGATCATCACCTACTCCTTCGTCTCCCCCACCGTCTTCGATCAGATTCGCCTTCCTGCCGATTCCGGACTGAGAAATGCCCTGCGCATCCAGAATCCTCTGGGCGAGGACACCTCCATTATGCGTACCATTGCCCTGCCCTCCATGCTGGAGATTCTCAGCCGCAACAATGCTTACCACAACAAATCCGCCAAGCTCTACGAGATGGCAAAGGTCTATCTGCCCGTGGCCGGTCAGGCGCTGCCCCGGGAGCCCAGGATGCTGGTTCTGGGCACCTACGGCGCCGGCGAGACCTTCTTCACCCTCAAGGGCGAGCTGGAAGCCATTCTGAAGGGGCTTCGGCTCCGCAGCGCCAGCTACAGCGCCGTGAAGGACAATCCCTCCTATCACCCCGGCCGCTGTGCCAGGGTCACCATCGACGGTGTGGACGTTGGCGTCATGGGTCAGGTGCATCCTCTGGTCTGCAAAAACTATGGCATCGACACGGAGGTTTACTGCGCTGAACTCGATTTCTCCGCCCTCTTTGACCTGCAGCTGCCCGCACCCACCTACACCCCCCTGCCCAAGTATCCCAGCGTCTGGCGGGATCTGGCCGTGGTTTGCGACGAGTCCCTGACCGTTGCTGAGGTTGAAAATGTCATGGCCGGTGCCGCCGGCAAGCTGCTGCGCAGCATCCGCCTGTTTGACATTTACCGGGGCACCGGTATCCCCGAAGGGAAGAAGAGTGTGGCGTTCTCTCTGGAGCTGCGTGCCGATGAGCGCACCCTGACCGATGCCGACTCCGAAGGAGTCGTCAGCAAGGTGCTGAATGCCCTGAAGGACAAACTGAACGTCACACTCCGCTGAGTCGAATCTTAAGGAAAAATTTACTTTCTCCGCTCTTTACACTGTAAAAAATTTGGGATATAATAACTCCATACCACATATTAAGGAGGTCGATCCCATGACAGAGAATACCATCAAGTTTACGGTTCCCAGTGACGATAAGGATAATATGCGTCGCATTCTGCATGGTGTGTTCGATGCTCTGAATGAAAAAGGCTATAATCCCATCAATCAGATCGTCGGCTACCTGCTCACAGAAGATCCCACCTATATTACCAATTACAACAATGCCCGCAGCATGATCTGCAAGCTGGATCGGGACGAGCTGATGCAGCAGCTGGTGCGCGATTATCTGGACATCCAGGAGTAATCCCAGCCAAGAGGCTTTTGCCACGGCAAAAGCCTCTTGTTATGTTCTTTGACAATTTCATACACCTCCGTCTTACAAAATCCACCGTTTTTTCCTACTTTTGGATGAATTGGAAACGGAAAACGCAGGGGTATCAGCGGTTTCCCGGAATTTGCTGTTGACTTTTGCGTTACAATGTGTTACAATTTCATTACAATTTCTTTGGAGGTTCCCCCCATGGCAGATGAAAACACTGTTTTGATGTACAAAGGTCGTCCTCTGATGCGCAAGGACAACCTGATTTATTACGGTTCCATGGCTGACTCTCACATCGTGATGCTCCAGATCCTTGAGACCAAGCAGGTCAACGGTCAGGAAGTTGCATCCCGTGTTTCCGTTCAGCTGCAGCTCACCGATCCCGCCGCCAGAAGCCGGGACCGGATCGTGAAAAAGAGTGAAAAAGACGGCCTCTACACTGCATTGGATTTTGGCAGTGTGTGGCTGGAAAGGGCTCTGGCAGGTAAGTAAGTTTTGTCCCGTAAGACGGAGGTTCAGTATGAAAATTAGAAACAGAATTGTCAGCCTCATTCTGGTCATGGTGCTGTTTGTCGGTGCCATTCCCGTGAATGTTTTCGCAGCGGGCGATATCATGTATGGTATTGGTTTCATCACCGGTTCCAGTGTCCGCCTGCGCAGTGAGGCCAGCACCGACGCAAAAATTGTCACCAATGCAAAGAAGGACGAGGTCGTGGTGGTCGTCAGCAAGGATGGGGACTGGTACAAAGTCATCTATAACCTGAAAGAGGGTTATATGCACGCCGATTACGTAGACGCGTCCAAGACGCAGAACGCTGAGCTTGGCTATGGCACCGTCACAGCCAATTCCGTGAATATCCGCTCCGGCGCAGGCACCTCCTACGGGAAGGTCAATCAGGCCAAGCGGGGCGAAAAGGTGTACATCGTCGGCATCAACAGCGGCTGGTATAAGGTCATTTTTGAAAACACCGTCGGCTATATCCGCAGCGACTATGTGGATCTGACCGAGATTCCCTATGAAAACAGCGCCTCTTCCAATACCCCCAAGTTCTTCAGGGGCGGCGTTTCCACCGGTGTCGCGGTCAGCGCTGCCGCTCTGAACGGCACCGCTTCCGGAAGCACCTCTTCCGGCAGCTCCTCTTCCTCTTCCGGCAGCTCCTCTTCCGCCAGCGCTTCTTCCAGCGGCATCAAGTACGGCATCGGTTTTGTGACCGGTTCCGGCCTGCGGCTGCGCAGCACCGCCGATACCAATGGCGCAACCGTTGACACCGCCTCCAAAAATGAAGTGGTTGTGGTCATCAGCAAGGAAGGCGACTGGTATAAGGTCATCTACAATCTGAAGGAAGGCTATATGCACGCCGATTACCTGAAGGTTTCCACCGCAGAAAACGCGGAGCTTGGCTATGGCAAGGTGACCGCCAGCACCGCGAACGTTCGCTCCGGTCCGGGCACTTCTTACTCCAAAGTCACCCAGGCCAAGAACGGCACCAAAGCGTACATCATCGGCATCAACAACGGCTGGTACAAGGTCATCGTGGGGAATTCCATCGGTTACATCCGCAGTGATTATGTGGCACTGACAGAGGTTCCCTACGAGAACAACGCATCTTCCAATGCACCCAAGTTCTTCCGCGGCGGTGTTTCCACCGGTGTGACCCCCAGTGCTGCCGCACTGAACGGTTCCTCTGCCTCCACCGGCAGCAGTTCTTCCGGCAACAGTTCTTCCGGCAGTTCTTCCGGCAGCAGTACCACCGGCAGCAAGATCGTCGCCACCGCGAAGCAGTACTTAGGTGTTCCCTACAAGTGGGGCGGCACGGATCCCAGCGGCTTTGACTGCTCCGGCTTTGTCTACTACGTGCTGCGCACCAACGGCATCAACGTCAGCCGTACGCAGACCGCCATGTACGCAGAGGGCACGCCCGTTTCCAAGTCCGAACTGCAGCCCGGTGATGTGGTGTTCTTCCAGAATACATACAAGGCAGGCCTGTCCCATGTGGGCATCTATGTGGGCGGTGGGCAGTTCATCCACGCACCCAGCTCCGGCAAGACGGTCTCCTATGCAGACCTCAATTCCGATTATTACGTATCCCACTACTACGGTGCCGTACGTTACACCAACTAAACATAAATAAAAGCATCATGAGCCTGTACCGCTTCGGTACAGGCTCACTTTTTTATGACAATATCAAATCATAGGCAATTCTCGGTGTGCCGTCCAGCACATAGATGATGCCCCGGCGGCTGAAGCCGTGCTTTTGCGCCAAATGCTGCATGGGTGCGTTCTGTGCATGGGTGTCCAGACGGATATGATCGCAGCGGCTGCGGCAAAAATCAAGGCAGGCATCAAATACACCGCTGCCCCGGGAGGCGATCCGATGGATGGTTCCATAGGGCTTCTCCGATCGCCAGGTACCGCCCTCCAGATAGCCATAGGTGGGGTCTTCCCCCATTGCAAAGACGAACACGCCGCATAGTTTCCCATTTTCTTCCACCACATACAGCTGCTTCAGGCGAAGATCCGCTTCCAGCAGCTCCCGCTGCGGATAGCCTTCCCTCCATTGGGTGGGATTGCCGTTTTGCGCCATAAACTGCCGCGCCCCGGCATAGATTTCTTCAATTGCATTAAGATCTCCCGGCTTTGCCGGACGGATTTCCAAACGCTTCATATCATCACCTCGACATTTCTTTCCATTATATTCCGTACATCCCATTTTTCAAGCTTTTTCATAAACCGGCTTTTCCTGCGCATACTATG
>JAQXNO010000097.1 GCA_029098045.1 Bacillota bacterium | reverse complement strand
CTGAATAAATCGTCTGCGGCTGAGCAGCGGATCTTTTGCCCCCTCAGTGCAGTTTGGAAAATCGGAAATACATCCAGTATTCCTCGATTTTTCAAACTTTCTGAGGAAGTAAAATCTCTCGCTGTCAGCTCTTGCCGATTTCATCAGAGCTTCCCTAAAATCTCAGATGCATAGAGGCATGAACTTCCAGAACGGAGTCATGCCTTTTCTCTTTGGCTTCTATCTACAAAAAGGAACGCGAGGTGTTATTTGACAACACCTCGCGAAATTCATATTTCCTGTCGGCCTTCCAGTGCACGGGAGAGGGTCACTTCGTCCGCGTACTCCAGCTGGCTGCCCACCGGCACACCATAGGCAAGCCGGGTAACCCTGACCTCCATGGGGCGCAGCAGGCGGGAAATGTACATCGCCGTGGCCTCACCTTCGGTGTCGGGGTTTGTTGCCATGATGACTTCTCTGACATCCTCTGAACCAACTCTCATAAGCAGTTCTTTGATCTTGATGTCATCCTGTGTCACATGATTCAAGGGCGAGATCACGCCGTGCAGCACATGATAGACACCCCGAAATTCTCTGGAGCGCTCCAGGGCGATTACATCCTTCGGCTCTGCCACGACACAGATCACACCGTGATCACGTAAATCATCGTCACAGATAGGGCAGATCTCACGATCGGTCAGATTCTGACACACAGGGCAGGTATGAACACTTTTCTTTGCCTCTAAAATGGCATCGGCAAATTCCTGCGCCGCTTCCTCAGGAAGCCCCAGCACATGAAATGCCAAACGCTGGGCTGTTTTACCGCCGATACCGGGAAGCCGCGCAAACTGATCCGCCAGATTCTGCAATGCAGCGGGAAAATACTGCATGGCTCCTCCTTAGAACAGACCGCCCAGATTCATGCCGCCGGTGAGCCGGGACATATTATTGGCAGCTTCCGCATCGGCCGTGCGCATTGCCTCGTTGACCGCGGCAAGGATCATGTCCTGCAGCATCTCCACATCGTCGGGATCCACTGCCTCGGGATTGATCTGCAGATCGACCAGCTCGTGCTTTCCGCTTACCGTTGCGGAAACCATGCCACCACCGGCCTTTGCCGTGAATGTCTTACTCTCCTGTTCCTGCTGCATACGAATCATTTCCTGCTGCAGCCTTTGCGCCTGCTTCATCATAGCGGCCTGATTCATGCCACCGGGCATACCGCCCCGAAATCCACCTTTTGCCATATTGATTACTCCTATCTTAATGTTCTTTGATTTTTACAACATCGGAATGAGCCTTGCCGAAATTAATCAGCTGTTCCATACGGCCGTTAACCGCAGGTCTTTGGGACAAATCCACAACCGTGACCCGAACGGCTCTTCCGAGCAGCACTTCTGACTTTCTGGAAATGACCTCCAGAATATCCGGGCGGTTAATGGTTTCCGCCACAAAGTTATTGATGCAACGCAGCTCCAGTGTGTCGCCCTTCAGCGCACCACGCAGAGGCGAATTCTGGGACGCCACAAAGAATCCGGATGCCGGCGGCTTCAATTCCTTTCTGGAAGCAGTCATCAGTTCTGTCCAGAAGCCCGCAGGGGGCTGGGAATCCTGTTTCTGCGCAGATGCTGTTTCATCCGCAGACGGCGGTGCATCCGCATCGTCCGGAAGCGGAGGGCGGTCATCGTCTGCTTCTTCCGCGGAAGAAATCGCCGGAGAAGGCACCGGGGTGCTCTGCCTGACCGGCAGGCATCCGGTTTTTATCTGATCCTCCAACCGGGTCAGTCTGGCGTTCAGGCTCTCCGCGTCCAGACTCAGCTCCGGCTGACACAAATTCATGAGGCAAAGCTCAGCATCCATGCGGCGGCTGGAGCTTCTGGTAAAGCCCGCAATGGTCTGCTGCAGCACCGACATCATGCGCACCAGTTCCCCGGTGGAAAAACGATCCGTCAGTGTATGAACTTCCTGATCTGTGGAAACACCGGAAAGCATGGTGATTCCAATTCCCGGTGCCGTTTTCATGACCATCAGGTCACGACACAAACAGACCAGCTCGTCCAGCATGGCAGACAAATCCTTGCCCTCGGCATAAAGCCGGTTGAACAGCTCCAGCACACGTTTTGTGTCGTGTTGGGCGATGCCGTCCATCAGTTCACCGCAGCGCTGTTCACCGGCAATCCCAAGGCATGCATACACCTGCTGGGCCGTCAGCTCCCCGGAAGTTGCGGAGGCTACCTGATCCAGAAGACTCAGACCGTCGCGCATACCACCGTCAGCCAGCCTTGCCAGCACACGAGCCGCGCTTTCATCCAGGTCGATGTTCTCCTGATAGGCAACATATTGCAGTCTTGATGCAATCTCCTCCTGAGAAATTCTCCGGAAGGAAAAACGCTGACAACGGGATAAAATCGTCGCTGGAACTTTATGAAGCTCTGTGGTTGCCAGAATGAACAGCAGATGCTCCGGCGGCTCTTCAATAATTTTCAGCAACGCATTGAAAGCAGAAATGGACAGCATGTGTACCTCATCGATGATATACACACGCTTTTTCACCTGTGACGGGGTGTAGATTGCGTCATCGCGCAGATCGCGGACATTGTCCACACCGTTGTTGGAAGCAGCATCGATCTCCAGCACATCCATGCAGGAACCATCATCAATGCTGCGGCAGGCACTGCAGCGGTTGCAGGGATTTCCGTTCTCAGGATTCAGGCAGTTGACCGCCTTGGCAAGAATCTTGGCGCAGGAGGTCTTGCCGGTACCGCGGGATCCTGTGAAGAGGTATGCGTGACTCATTTTGTCACCCATAAGCTGCGTCTTCAGCGTCTGTGTCACCGCCATCTGACCCACAACATCGTCAAAGGTCTGAGGACGATACTTGCGATATAAAGCTTGATAAGCGGACATATCGTCCCCTCCTTTCAAAAAGGCAACCGGCTCATAACAAGATCGCACACCCACATTTGAACCTGAAAAGCAACTGAAACGCCGCAGCCGGCTAAAGATCGGCAACCTGACGGCACACAAGAAAATCCACTTAATGCTGCTTGGTTCCCCACCTGACATGGTTCGTGGCATCTCGTTGCGTCAGACCAATCCCTCAAACACCGCTTGCGGAAGTTGACAGTACTAAACAAGCCCGGGTGTGGGAATTCATCCCTGCTGTAGCGGATTGCAGGAAAAGGGCACCGCTAACTCCCCGACTAGTGCGACCTTGTTATAAGCCGGTATCGCCCATACAAGGTTATTTGATTTTTAATTCAGGTTGGAATCGATGAAATCCGCCAATTCCTGGAAAGTTGTGATCTTCTGATCTTCCATATCCAGTTCGATACCCAGTTCGCTCTCCAGATCCATGATCATCTCGACGATGTCCAGAGAATCGATGCCCAAGCTCTCAAATGTGGTGTCAGGGGTGATTTCAGAGGCATCCAGTTCCAGCTGCTTTGCTGCGTAATTGACAAGTTTCTCGTACATGGATACGTCCCTCCATTTTCTTTTCAGTCTTATACCTAAGTATTCTAGTATAGTTCGGACATTTTGTCAATGCTGTTTTTCCGCCTCACACAGACATACCCGCGGCATAGGCTGTCGCCCACGCAATCTGCAGGTTGAATCCGCCCGTATATGCATCACAGTCGATGATTTCACCTGCAAAATACAAACCCGGTACCAGCTTCGATTCCATGGTTTTGGGATCAATCTCCGCGGTTTTGATACCGCCGGAGGTGATGATCGCCTCTGCAACCGGCCGCTTCCCGGTTATTTCCACCGGAAATGCTTTTAACAGTTCCACCAGAGCCCGTCGCTTCTGTTTCGTCAGACTGTTGGCCTGCATCTGCGGATCAATCTCCAGGTGCCTGAGTACCACAGGGATCATGCTTCTGGGAAGCAGATCTGTCAGCGCATTTTCCATGGCGCGGTTTTGATACATTTCAAGATCGCGCAGAATACGGTCATTCAGCTTGTTTTCCTCCAATGCGGGCTTCAGGTCAATCACCAGTTTGCAGCCTTCACCTTTCAAATGACAGCTGGCGGAAAGCACCGTGGGGCCGGAGACACCAAAATGAGTAAAGAGAAGTTCGCCAAAATCTTTATAGAGGGTCTTACCTTTGGCATTCAGAAGCTTCACCGCCACATTTCGAAGAGACAGACCCTGCATATCAGGACAGTCACTTCCGGCTGCTTCCAACGGGACCAGGCTTCCCTGGGGAGTGATGATTGTATGCCCCAGCGCTTGGGCCATAGCATAACCGTCACCGGTAGAGCCCGTGGTGGGATAGGACACGCCGCCGGTTGCAAGAATGACGCTACGGCATGAAAATGCTCCGCCGTCTGTCTCCACGCCGCGAACGCCCCCCTCTCCCGTCAGAACCTGCTTAACACGTGCGGTTCGGACTGTTACATCCAAACGGCGCATTTCCTGCATCAGGCACTGTAAAATGGACTGGGATCTGTCAGACACCGGGAAGACTCTGTTTCCCCGTTCGGTTTTCAGCGGACATCCGGCGGCTTCAAAGAACTCCATGACCTTTTTGGGTGGAAACTCTGTCATGGCGCTGTACAGGAACCTGCCATTGCGCGGAACATTCTGCAGAACTTCCGCGCTGTCGCAGTTGTTGGTCACATTGCAGCGGCCTTTTCCTGTGATCAGCAGCTTTTTTCCAAGGCGGTCGTTGCGCTCCAAAAGAAGTACATCCCTACCCTGCTTCGCGGCGGTGATTGCCGCAAACATACCGGCAGCGCCGCCGCCAATTACGATGACGTCATAATTCATTGATTTTCTTCCCGTATTTGATAGACGTTGTACTCTTCCCAGATATGCTCCAATTCCTCAAAGGTGCGGTGCAATTCCTTCTCACGCTTGGCGGCAATGGCCACGATCAGCGCATTGACCACGCTCAGCGGAGCCACAAGGCTGTCAACCAGAGAAACCATGTCACTTTTGGCGCACAGCACGTGGTTGGCACATTGACCCAGGGGGGATTCCCGATGATCCGTAATGGCTATGACCTGCGCGCCGGTGGAACGGCAGTACTGTGCTGCCTTCAAGGTTGCCGCAGAATAGCGGGGAAAGCTGAAAGCGATCACAACATCATCACTTTTCATGCCCACGATCTTCTCAAACATCTCACTGGTGCCGGAAGCCGTAACGATGTGGACATTGTTGAACATATAATTCAGATAATACCCCAGAAAATTTGCCAAGGGTGCGGTCGATCGAACGCCAATGATATACACACGCTTTGCATCCAATACCGCGTTGACGCTGGCCTGAAACTCTTCCCGGCTGACAGTCTCCCCGGTGCGGCGCAGCTTTTCAATATCGCTCTGTATCACCTTGGATAGTACATCCTGGTCGCCGATTCTGTCACTGGCTACTTCCAGCCGCTGAACAGAGGTCAGCCGGTTCAGTACCATCTCCTGCATGGCTTTTTGCATGGTGGGATAGCCATCAAATCCCAAATCAACAGCAAAACGAACCACTGTGGATTCGGATACACCGACAGTCACGCCCAGCCGGTGTGCGGTCATAAATGCCGCCTTATCATAGGATTCTCTGATGTAGCGGGCAATGCGCTTCTGCCCTTTGGAAAAATGCGGTTCATTTTCCTGAAGCAGCATTAAAAAATCCGTATTCATAGCCACCTCCCAGCAGTACACAACGGATCGTTACAAGCTCATACTAGCAAAAACAGAATCGATTTGCAAGATAGAATGCAGCCGTTTTTCTATTTTCGAAGGGCTTCAATTTCCTCGTTTGTCAAATAGCGCCATCTTCCGCTCTTCAGGTTTCCAAGCATCAACGATCCTTCCGACGCACGAATCAATCTTGTCACTTTCATACCGGCCATATCGCACATCCGGCGAATCTGACGGTTTCTGCCTTCATGAATGGTCACCGAAAGAACAGCCTGACCATCGCCGAAGGTCCGCAGAAGAACCGCTTCCGGCTTGCGAATCCTGTATCCGTCCAGGGTCACCGGCTGACACAGCTTCTCCAGCTTTTCCGGTGCATAATTATCCACGGTTACATGATAGGTTTTGTTCACCTCGTGCTTCGGATGCATCAGAGAATTGGCAAATTCTCCGTCATTTGTAAATATCAGAAGACCCTCCGAATCCATATCCAACCGTCCAACCGGATATACCCGGGTGCCGCAGTCCGCAACCAGTTCCGCCGCATTCTTTCTGCCCTTTTCATCTGACAATGTCGTTACGTAGCCCCTGGGCTTATGGAGCATCATGTACACATATTCCGATTTGGACGGGAGTGGTTTCCCGTCCAAACAAATCTCATCCTGATCGGGGTCTGCGCTGTCACCAAGACAGGCCGTTACTCCGTTGACGCTGACACGCCCGGCAAGAATGTATGCTTCTGCCTTGCGGCGTGAACAAACACCCCGCGCGGACAGGATTTTCTGCAAGCGTTCCGCCATTTAATCTCCTCCAATCAAGCGTTTCCAGAGACTTTTCTGCTCTTCCTGTGCCATTTCCACCGTTTCTCCGTAAATCAGCGGCACTTTTCCAACGGATTTGCCGCCAATGCAGATATGAACCACACCGGCATCGGCACCTTCGGCAACCGGCGCATAGACAAACCCGGGGCCGGGAATGACCATTTCCGTTGTTTCTTCCGGCGAAAGTGCGTAATCAAAGTCCGCGGCAGCCAAAAGCTCCACTTTTCCAGACTGTCCCCCGGCAATCTCTGCATATCCAATGACTTCACCGCAGCTGATAATCCGTTGATTGGAAAATTTGGAAAATCCCTGATTCAGCAAAAACGCATGATCATTCCAATCGTCCGGCGCATTGATGGTTACCCCAATCAGCCTGCGCCCGTCCCGTGTCGCGCTGGAAACCAGAATCCGCCCCGCAGCACGGGTATAGCCGGTCTTGACACCGTCAGCACCCTCGTAGAGCCAGAGCAGCTTGTTGTGGTTACGCAGATATCGCTGACCGATTTTGACATTTTTCGTGGACACCGTTTTCGCAAAAATCGGATTATCCATGGCATATGCTGCCAGAATTGCCAGATCCCGCGCCGTCGAATAGTGCCCCGGCGCATCCAGACCATTGGGATTTTCAAAGTGACTGTCACGCATATTCAGCTGACGTGCCTTATCATTCATCAGTTCCGCAAAGCCCTCTGCCGTTCCGCCGCAGTATATGGCCAGAGCCACAGCCGCATCATTGCCGGAGTGAAGCATCAGTCCATAGAGGAGTTCCTGAATCGTCAGAACCTCCCCCTCCTGCAGATATATGGACGAGCCCTCAATCCCCACGGCCTCTTTTGGGATACGCATCCGATCCAGGACATTGCACTGTTCGCAAACCACCAGTGCCGTCATAATCTTTGTGGTGCTGGCGATCAGGCTGCGCGAATCAGCGTTCTGCTGGTACAGCACACGCCCGGTGGCGGCATCCATCAGAATTGCCTTCTGAGCCGAAAGTCCATGGACTCTGCCGGGGAAAAGCAGGGCGGCGGCCAGCAAAGCAGCCGCCGTCCCGGCGAATCGTAGTTTCATAATCTCTCACCCGTGGCTATTTTCCCCGGGTTTGGTTCTATTATTCGCTTTTCGTACGACTGTCGATGAATGCAGAAATCTTGTCCAGTGTATCGGGCACCATCTCTACAATACGGTCAGCCGTCGTATTGGCAGGGGCTGCCACCGGCATCATGCGTACATTGCCATCCTTGACGATCAAAAAGCAGATGGGTGTCACTTTGACACCGCCGCCGGCTCCGCCGCCGAAGGGATTTTCCTGCTTATTGGGATTTTTGGAGACGAAATCGGAACCACCGCCGCCGAAGCCAACACTGACCTTGGAAACCGGGATAATGGTCACACCATCGGGGGTAGTAATGGGATCTCCGATCACATTGTTCACATCAACCATCTCACGGATCTTGGAAATGGTCTCCTGCAGCATATTAGGAAGATTTTGGCTCATTTACAGCACCGCCTTTTCTTTTCATTACAATTTTAATCAATCTCACAGCTGCGCGATACAAAAGGACGAAGAGCAGTCCCAGCAATCTGCCCAAGGTGATGGTCAGATCGAGCCTTGCAAGCACAAGTGTCCTGTCGGCTGTGAAATCACATTCCACTTCAATATTCCGCTTTTTGATTACAAAAATGCGTTCCAGCTGCGGCATCAGATTTCCAACAGCAGCCCAAGCCCTGCCATAGTTCACCGCAAGATCACAGGGATCATCCCCTGCCATAATCAGCTTCAGTTCCAGCACATTGACCCGAAGCTTACGGCGAAAACCATCCAGAAACTGCAGCAGGACTTTCACAAGCGGCAAAAAGTCCGTGATCGGACCACCGGACTTCTTTTGCTTCGGCGCTTCCTGATGCTCTTCCCCGGAGGCTTCTTTCTTCTGGTCAGTCTGCTTTTCGCTTTTGGATTTCTTCTTATTCTTCCCGGGCTTCTTTTCTTTCACCGGTCTTGGGTACAGGGTGATTTTCAGCGGCCCTACGACGAGGCGGGCCAATACCCCGTCTTCATCATAGATGACACTGGCACCCAGCGGCAGCACCGCCAGAAGCCCGAGCACGCCCAAGGTAATCAGCCAACCCATCAGCCTTCCTCCGAAGCCTGCTGCTCTTCGGGCAGCGGCTCACCAAAGTCAACTTTCTCAATGGCAGGCAGCTCTTCCAGCGTACTCAAACCGAAGGTACGCAAAAAATCCGGTGTCGTCTTATACTGAATGGGTCTTCCGGGAACGTTCAGCCGCCCGGCTTCCTCGATCAGCTTTTTATTCAACAGTGCGGAAATGGAGTAGGAGCTGTCCACACCACGGATCTGTTCCACCATGGCCTTCGTAGCGGGCTGATAATAGGCAATAATCGTCAAAGCCTCCAGCTGCGAGGAAGACAGCTTCGGCGGTTTGCGTGTCTCCAATGCCCTGGTGACGAAGTCTGCCATCTCGCCGGAAGAAACCATCTGGTAGCCCCTGTCAAGCTTTAAAATACGTATGCCGCGGCGCTCAAAAGAAAGACGATCGGCAAGTGTATCCGCTGCACGAATAATCTCGTTCTCATCGGTTTCCAGCGCCATGGCAAGACGGGAAATCTCAACGCGTTCACCGGCTGCAAACAGGATCGCCTCAATGGCACGTTCCAATTCAGTTTGTTCCATTGATCTTTTCCCCTCCCTGTTTGACCGATTTTATCAGCCGAACCTCCGGGTTCTCACCGGAAGTATCCCCTTCGATGGTGACAGAACCGGTTTTACACAGCTCCAGAATCGATAAAAACGTGGCAACCACTTCACTGCGGCTGCGGTTACCGCGAAACAGATCCTTCAGTTTTTCAACGCCACGCAGCAGCAAATGTCGCAGCACCTCACCTGCCTTGCGGGTGACCGGATAGGGCTCCTTGCCAACGATGCCCTTAAAATTGCTGGTGGGCGGCGGAAGCTGACGGTTGTTGCGTTCGGAAATGGCATCCAGCGCACGGAGCAAGTCCAGAGGCTCATGTTTGAACTGGTAGCCCCTGTCCCGGCGCAGCGGTTCCGGGTCTTTTGTAAAGAGACAGCGTCCGATTTCATTGCGTGGCTCCAAAACAGCAATCGCAATTCGGATTTGCTCGATAGCTTCCTTGCGCTGCCGCTCAATCAGGGATTGACGCAGCAGATCCAGCTCCGATTCCGCCTCTGCCTGTTCCGCGGCAGAAAGCAGCATTTTGGTCTTGATCAGCATCAGGTGGGATGCCATGGTGATAAACTCACTGGCAATCTCCATATCCAGGCGTTTCATTTCATCCAGGTACGCAAGGTACTGCTCCAGAATCGCGGTAATGGAAACATCCTGAATTTCAATTTTATTCTTGCTCAGCAGCAAGAAAATAACATCCAGCGGGCCCTGAAAGTCTTCCATTTCATCTGTCCGTGTGTGGACAATACCCTCCAGATGATAATGCGGTTCTGTCATAATCGCTCCTGTCGCTCAAAAAATACAGACTGTGGTTATTATAGCACTCTTTTTCCTGCTGCGCAAGCTTTTCAGAAAATTTTGACTTATTTCGAGAAATGATTGCATTTTGTGACAAAATGTGTTACCATAAAAAAAATATAAATCCGGGAGGGATCCTTGTGGCAAAGCGTATGCGTTACAAGCAAATTGATCAACTTTTAACCATTGTTCTTCTGTCCGATACTGCTGTATTCATTCTCTATCTGGTGCTGGCGGCATTGGGTCTGACTGTTTTGAAGGTGGTTACTGCCATTATTGCCCTGGTGCTGTCCGCTTTATCCCTGGCCTATCTGTATATGATCGGGGAATTTAAAAAGGCACGCAGTCACTGGCTTGTCATGGGTTTTTTTGCCATTATTCTCTGCACTTTGGTTTCTCTCGTTCTGAATTTCCCCTCCCCTGCACCCGAGGTTGCTGAGATCATCGAAAGCACCATCCCCACGGGAACCTGATTGCAAACATATGTAATAACGCCAGCCTCTCGGCTGGCGTTTCAGTTTGTCAATAAACCCTCCCAGCCGAAAGTTTCGGAGGGAAAGAAAGTGTGAAAGAAAACCGTCAGGGTTGTCACTGCGTCCAATCAAAGCGATTTTCAAACTTTTTGAAAAGTTTGAAAATCGTAGGCAGCTTGTCAAAAATACTTTTTTGACAAGCT
>JAQXNO010000096.1 GCA_029098045.1 Bacillota bacterium | reverse complement strand
CCGGTATTTGCTGCCGCTGATTATTCCATTTCTGATCGGCGCGCTGCTGGCTTTGGGTGCGGAGCCCATTGTCCGCTTCTTCTGCCGTCATCTGCGTCTGCCGCGGCCGGTGGCCTCGGGCATCGGCGTGGGAATGTCCTTTGCGTTTCTGGCCATCGCCGTGCTCCTTCTGGTGGCTCTGGTGGTACGGGAGCTGCGTGCGTTGACAGGCATTGTGCCGGATCTGGTGGATTCCATCCGGGGCGGCATGCTGTCGCTTTCCTCGTGGCTTCTGGCACTGGCGCAGCAGGCGCCGGGTGGCGCCTCCGCCATCCTGACCCGCAGCATCAACGATTTCTTCTCCGACGGCTCCGCGCTGCTGGATCAGGGTGCCTCCTGGCTGCTGCACGTCGCGTCGGGGCTGCTCAGCCGGATTCCGGGCAGTGCTTTGGGCATTGGCACCGGAATCATCGCCAGCTTCATGATCTCCGCCAAGCTGCCGAAAATGCAGGCACTGGTGGAAAAACGGCTGAAGGGTGAGAAGTTTCAATCGGTTCTGGGCACCCTGCACCGGCTGCGCCATGCCCTGGGCGGGTGGCTGAAAGCACAGCTGAAGCTGTCCCTGATCACATTCTGCGTGGCGTGTATCGGACTTCTGCTCCTGCGGATTCCCTACGCGCCCCTCTGGGCAGTGTTGATTGCGCTGGTGGACGCGTTCCCGGTTCTCGGTACCGGGACTGTTCTGGTGCCCTGGAGTCTGGTATCGTTTCTGCAGGGTCAGTATCTGTTGGCCTTCTCCCTGTTGGGGCTGTATGCCGCAGCTGCCGTCACCCGCACGGTTCTGGAGCCCCGTTTTGTGGGCAGGCAGCTGGGGATTGACCCGCTGATTACCCTGCTGGCACTGTATGTCGGTTTCAAGCTGTTTGGGATTCTGGGTATGATCCTGTCACCCATTCTGGCCGTTGTCACCTCAGGACTTGTGGAATTGACGCCGGACAACGGCTTCTGACCCGGGCGCCCGTCATCCGCTCCCGTCATTTTTTTGCAGCCCCATCCGATTAATTTTGAAAACCTATTGTGCATCCATCACTTTTTTGCTATAATAAAGAGAAAAAGTTATGATGGATGTGTATTGCTGTGAAATATGGAGTATGGAATGTGGGAGAGCCGTCATCGGGTGCGGTGAACAAATTGGTCGGGTGCGGATATGCCCCGCTCACCGCCATGGTGCTCTCCGCCCGGGGCATCAATGATCCCGCTCAGGCAAAGGAATACTTAAGCTGTGCTTCGCCGCTGCCCGACCCGTTTCTCATGACGGATATGGATCTTGCCGCCGGCCGCGTGGGTCTTGCCATGACCCGGGGTGAAAAAATTGCCGTTTTTGGCGACTACGATGTGGATGGCATCACCGCCACCTGTTTGCTGACATCCTTTCTGCGCAGCTGCGGCGCCAATGTCATCAGTTACATCCCGGGCCGCCTGGAAGAAGGCTACGGTCTGAATCCCATTGCCATCGACCAGCTGAGCCGTGAGGGGGTCAGGCTGATCATCACCGTGGACTGCGGCATCACCGCCGTGGAGGAAGCACGGCTGTGCAGGCAATTGGGTATCGATCTGGTCATCACCGATCACCACGAATGCAAGGACGTTCTGCCCGAAGCTGTCGCTGTGGTGGATCCCCACCGTCCCGACGGCGGGTACCCCCATAAGAATCTGTCCGGTGTCGGTGTGGCATTTAAGCTGGCCGCGGCACTGAGCGGCGATCAGGAGTCCGTTCTGGAAGAATATGCCGACATGGTCTGTCTTGGCACCGTGGCGGACGTGATGCCGATGCAGGGTGAAAACCGGGTCTTCGTGGCAAAGGGGTTGGAGTCTCTGCGCCATACCCGCCGCCCCGGCATTGCCGCGCTGATGCAGGAAAGCGGCTGCGCTCCGGAAACCGTCTCCACCTCGGCCATCGGCTTCATGCTGGCGCCCCGGATCAATGCCGCCGGCCGCATGGGGCAAATCGATCTGGCCGTGAATCTGTTCCTGACCGATGATCCCGATCAGGCCTCCCTGCTGGCGAAGGCGCTGTGCGAGCTGAACCGGCAGCGCCAGAGCGTGGAATCCGGCATCTATGAGCAGGCCGTGTCCATGCTGCCCCAGGGCAGAACCCCCGAAGCCATCGTACTGGCCGACGAGACCTGGCATCAGGGTGTTGTGGGCATTGTGGCCAGCCGTATTGCGGAGGAATTCTGCTGTCCCACATTTCTCATCTGTCTGGACGGTGAGCACGGCAAGGCCAGCTCCCGCTCCTTCGGCGGCTTCAATCTCTTTTCTTCGCTGACTGCCCTTTCGGATCTGCTGGAAAGCTACGGCGGCCACGAGCTGGCAGCCGGCTTCACCATTTCCCGGAGCCAGATCCCCGCATTCCGCAAATCCATCTGTGAGCTGGCCGCCACCTACTACAGTGACGACACCCCCAGAACCTGTATCGACATCGACTGCGCCATCGAGCCGGAGCTTTTGACCATTCGTGGCATCGAATCCCTGAATCAGCTGGAGCCCACGGGCAACGGCTGCCCCAAGCCGGTACTGATGATGAAAAAACTGATCGTGGACCGCATTCAGATGGTCGGCGGCGGCAAGCATATGCGGCTTCGCCTGCGAGGCGGCCGTACCACCGTCAATGCCATCTATTTTTCCGCCAATCCGGAAACCGCATCCATCCAGCAGGGCGATGTGGTGGATGTGGCATTTCATCCCCAGGTCAATGAATTCCGGGGCGAGCGAAACGTGCAGATGAACATTCTGGACATCCGCCCCAGCTGCAGCGCCCCCTGCAGCGGCGAG
Organism: Bacillota bacterium; assembly: GCA_029098045.1. Classification (GTDB taxonomy): domain Bacteria; phylum Bacillota; class Clostridia; order Oscillospirales; family Oscillospiraceae; genus Faecousia. The sequence continues at coordinate 9,763 of JAQXNO010000096.1, read as the reverse complement.
GTCGCCGCCTACCATGCCCTGCGCAGAGACAGTCTGACTGCGGAAGATGCCGCAGCGCTGCTGCCCGACCGGAGCACGCTTGCCATGGTCTGGCGGTATCTGGCCGCAGCCCCGTCCCCCATCTGGGAGTCACCCATGTGCCTGTGCCGCAAAATCGTCCGCTGGTCCGGTGTTCCCCTGAATCTGGGGCAGCTGATGACCTGTCTGGATATTTTTTCCGATGTGGGTCTGCTGCAATACGGGCGGCAGCACAAGTACGTAACCATCACCTTAACTGCCGGCAATGAAAAGGCCGACCTGAGCGCAAGCGCAACCATGCAGAAGCTGCTGCGCATGAAAGAGAGCTGAAATCTATGGAAACCTTTGACGCACATTACCAGTCCATGCGTGCAACCACCCTCAAGTGTATGCCCGGTGCCGATATGGAGCTGATCGACCGGGCCGTGGAATATGCCAATGCCAAGCACCAACACCAGAAACGCAAGGACGGTTCTCCCTATATCATCCATCCTCTGGCCGTTGCGGAGATCGTGGCAGAAATGGGTCTGGATATTGACGCAATTCTGGGCGCGCTGCTCCACGACTGCATCGAGGATACGGACGCCTCCCACGATGAAATTGAAAAGCTCTTCGGCACCACCGTGGCGGAACTGGTGGAGGGTGTTACCAAGCTGACCCGTGCCAATTTCGAAACCTCCGAGCAGGCGCAGATGGAAAACCTGCGCAAGATGTTCATGGCCATGTCCAAGGACATCCGCGTGGTGCTGATCAAGATCGCCGACCGGCTTCACAATATGCGCACCATGCAGTACCAGACCCCGGAAAAGCAGGTCAAAAAGTGCCGGGAAACCATGGATATTTACGCGCCTCTGGCACACCGTCTTGGTATGCAGAAGATCAAGTGGGAGTTGGAGGATACCTCTTTACGGTACTTAAACCCTTCCGAATACAACGAAATCATGGCCTACCTCAGCGCCCACCAGGAACAGGACGAGGCCTTCATGCGCACCATCCAGAACAAGATCACCGAACGGCTGGAATCCGTGGGCATTCACGGCAAGGTCTACGGCCGCATCAAGCATGTCTACTCCATTTACCGCAAGATGCAGTCCCAGGGAAAATCTCTGGATGAGCTGTATGATCTGTATGCCTTCCGCTGCATCGTGGACACCATCCCCGACTGCTACAATGTTCTGGGGCATGTCCACGACCTGTTCAATCTGGTGCCCGGGCGGTTCAAGGACTATATCTCCACCCCCAAGCCCAATATGTACCAGAGTCTGCACACCACCGTCATCGGCAAGCAGGGCATTCCCTTCGAGGTGCAGATCCGCACCTGGGAGATGCACGAAACCGCCGAGTACGGCATTGCCGCCCACTGGAAATACAAGCAGGGCACCGGCAGCGGCAGTGAAAAGGATTTTGAATGGGTGCGCCGTTTGCTGGAAAGCCAGCAGGACTCCGACGCGGACGAGTATATCCAGTCCCTGAAGATCGATATGTTTGACGACGAGGTCTTCGTCTTTACCCCCAAGGGCCGCATCGTCTCGCTTCCTGCCGGTTCCACACCCATCGACTTTGCCTACGCCATCCACTCCGGTGTCGGCAACTCCATGGTGGGTGCCAAGGTCAATAACCGCATCACAAACATCGACGCCACCTTGAAAAACGGCGATATTGTGGAAATCCTGACGTCCAAGGCCGCCAAGGGTCCCAGCCGCGACTGGCTGAACATCTGCAAATCCAATCAGGCCCGTACCAAAATCAAGCAGTGGTTCAAGCGGGAAAAGCGGGAAGAAAATGTGATTCACGGCCGCAGCAGCTTTGAATCCGAAATGAAGCGAGTGGGTCTGCCCCTTTCCATCACCATTGATCCCGAGGTCGGTCCCCAGCTTCTGAAAAAGCTGTCCTTTGCCAGCTGGGAGGATATGTATGCCGCCATCGGCTACGGCGGTCTAACCGCCCTGAAGGCCGTGGGCCGCATCCGTGACGACATCAACAAGGCGCTGAAGGTGCAGGCCAACGAAAAGATGCAGCAGTCACCCCTGCGTCTGAATCCCGACAGCGACGGGGGCAAATCCAATCGCCACGCGGTCAACGGTGTCATTGTGGAGGACATTGATTCGTGTATGATCAAGTTCGCCAAGTGCTGCACCCCCGTCCCCGGCGATGCCATCGTGGGCTTTATCACCAAGGGCTTCGGCGTCAGCATCCACCGCTGCGACTGCCCCAACGCAGCCGGGCGCGATCATCCTGTTCAGGCTGCCCGCTGGGTGCGGGTACGCTGGGCCAATCAGGAGGAGCAGCCCTTTGAAACCACCCTGGAGCTGGACTGCATCACAAGAGACGGTCTGCTGCTGGATGTTGCCACCACCATGACCACCGCCCATGTCCGTGTCAAGGAGCTGTTTGGCAAGGATCTGCCCGGCGGAAAGAGCATTTTCACCGTCAAATTCGAGGTGAAAAACGCGGCAGAGCTGGATGCCATCCGCAACAAGCTGCTGAATATCCGGGACGTGGTGGGTTCCAAGCGGGGCCAGAACTGAGATTACCTGAATGTAGGAGAATTGCCATGCGTGCTGTGTTAACAAGAGTCAATTCCGCGTCCGTCACCATTGACGGTGAAATCGTCGGCAGGATCGGCAAAGGATTTCTGATTCTGCTGGGCGTTGGCCCCAATGATACGGAAAGAGAGTGCCGCTACCTTGCCGAAAAGGCACTGGGTCTGCGGATTTTTGAAGATGAAAACGGCAAGATGAATCTGGGTCTGGACGCCGTGGGCGGTCAGGTTCTGGTGGTCAGCCAGTTCACCCTCTACGGCAACTGCCGCAAGGGTCGCCGACCCAGCTTCACCGACGCGGCAGGCCCGGAGCTCGGCAATGCCCTTTACGAAAAATTTCTCTCCATCTGCGCCCAGCTGGGCTATCCACCCCAGCACGGGCAGTTTGGCGCCGATATGAAAGTCGAATCCGTCAACGACGGTCCGGTGACTCTGATTCTGGACACCGATCAGCTGATGGACAGTCCGAGGAGATAAGCCATGCTGAACGTAAGCACCCTGACACTGGGTATGTACCAGACCAATACCTACATCATCCATGAAGAAGCTTCCAAAACCTGCTGTGTCATCGATCCCGGCTACGAAGCCAATACCATTTTGAAAAAGCTGGATCAGCTGGGCTTGACACTGGATGCCATTTTACTGACCCACGGTCACTTTGACCATGTGGGCGCCGTCAGGGACCTGGCTGCCGACACCGGCTGCCGGGTGTTCCTGTGCGCCGATGATACCCGGCTGCCACCCATGTTCACCGCCGGGAAGCTGTATTACACCGACACCTATGCCGAGGGCTCTGTTTTGAACATGGCAGGGCTTTCCATCCATGTGCTGCACACCCCCGGCCATACCCCCGGCTCCGTCTGCCTGCTGGTGGATGACGTCCTGTTCTCCGGCGATACGCTCTTTGCAGGCTCCTGCGGCCGCACGGACATCGGCGGCGATTGGGTGTCCATGCAAAAATCTCTGAAACGGCTGGCCGCCATGGAGGCGGATTTCACCGTCTGCCCCGGTCACGGGGATTCGACCACATTAGCAGACGAAAAACGTTACAATCCCTATATGAGATGAGGCAATCTCCATGAAATTGACACTGTCCGGTCACGATGACCGTTATGCCGTGGAGCAGCTGCAGATGGCACTGTTCCCGGCAGCTTCCGACGGCGAAGCGGTTTCTTCCCTGCATCGGGGAAGCGTCTACCTCACCGCCACCACGAAAATCACCGCAGGCGGCAAAACCGCCACCGCCTCGCGGCGCCTGAAGGCGGCGTCAGAATCGGTACGCCTGCGCCGGCAAATCCTGCAGCAGAGCTACTATGCCGCCGCGGTGCAGCTGCTGCCGGAGCTTCCCCCCTGGGGCGCTCTGGCAGGTGTTCGTCCCACCAAGATCACCACCAGACACATCCAGGACGGCGGCACGCCCAAAAGCGCGGACAGGCTGCTGCGGGATGTTTACTACGTCACGCCGGAGCGGCGCCGTCTGGCAGTGGACTGCTCCGTGTCCACAGTCCGTGCCGCCAGTCTTCTTTCCCCCACCGACGTATCCCTCTACGTCGGCATTCCCTTTTGCCCCACCCGGTGCAGCTATTGCAGCTTTGTCAGCCGCACCATCGGCAGGCGCACGGAGCTGATGGAGCCCTACTTACAGGCCCTGTACCGTGAGATTGAAATCACCGGCCGCCTGATGCGGGAATCCGGCCGTCAGGTACGGAGCATCTATATCGGCGGGGGTACGCCCACCACTCTGACCTCCCGGCAGATGGCGCAGCTTCTGGACACCATCCGGGTGTCCTTTGACCTGTCCCGGTGTCTGGAATTCACGGTCGAGGGTGGCCGTCCCGACACTCTGGATGAAGAAAAGCTGCGCACCATTTTTCAGCACGGTGCCGACCGCATGAGCATCAATCCCCAGACCATGGAAGATGCCGTGCTGCGTGCCTGCGGCCGCCCCCATCAGGCAGCGGATGTGCTGCGCGCCTATGAGCAGGCAAGCCGCGCTGGCTTCAAGGCCATCAACATGGATCTGATCGCAGGTCTTCCGGAAGATACCGCAGAAGGCTTCCGCCGCAGTCTGGACGCCGTCGCAGGCCTGCATCCTGCCAACATCACCGTCCATACTCTGGCACTGAAAAAGGGTGCCGATCTGTTTGAAAAGCGGGGGACTCTGCCTTCTGCCGAAGCAGTCACCGCCATGGTCGATTACGCGGGGGAAACGCTCCGGGGTCTTGGTTACAAGCCCTACTACCTGTATCGCCAGAAGTACATGTCCGGTTCCTTCGAAAATGTGGGTTGGAGCCGGGGCAATCTGGACTGTCTGTACAACATCTACATGATGGAGGAAGTACACAGCATCATCTCCCTGGGCGGCGGCGGTATGAACAAAGTGAATCTGCCCGGCGGAAAAATCCAGCGGTTTCACAATCCCAAATTCCCCGAGCAGTATCTTGAAATGATCGATTCGGTGCTTCGCCAGAAAGAAGAACTATTCACCCTGATGAAAGGAAGTCTGTGATGGACACCTTAATTTCCAATGTCACCATTGTGACCATGAATGAAAGAATGGATGTGCTTTTCGGCGCGTTCCTTGGCATCAAGGACGGGAAAATCGCGTCCATCTCCAAATCCGCCCCCCAGGAGCAGCCCAAAACCATCATCGATGGCACCGGCATGGTGGTCTTGCCGGGACTGATCAACTGCCACACCCATCTGGCAACCACGGCTCTGCGCTGCTTCAGCGATGATCTGTCCGCCGCGGATGCGCTGAATGCCCAGCTTCTGAAAGAGGACAAAATGGATTCGCGCAGTGCAAAAGCCGCCGCGCTTCTGGGCATTGCCGAGTGCCTGCGCTTCGGTGTGACCTCCGTTTCCGACCTGTACTATTTCCCCAATGCCACCGCCGAAGCCGTGGCGGAAAGCGGCATCAAGGGAAATCTGTCCCTGTCCGCCTACCGCTACATCGATCAGAACGAGGAGTTCGACTTCGACACCGACGAGCAGTGCCGGGAGCTGGTGAAGGTGGTGGAAAAGTGGCACCGTTTTGACAACGGCCGCATCAAAATTGATGCCGGTATCCACAGCGAATACACCAGTAACTTTAAGCTCTGGGAAGCCCTGGCAGGCTTCGCCTGCGAGCAGGGGCTGGGTATGCAGCTGCATCTGGCCGAAACGGCGGGTGAAGCGGAATCCTGTCTGGAGCGCACCGGCATGGGCCCCGGGGAGCTGCTGAGCTGCCACCGGCTGTTTCACGTTCCCACCACCGCCGCAGGCTGTGTCCATCTGCAGGAGCACGAGCGAAAGCTGCTGGGCAGGAAAAAGGTTTCCGCCGTGGCCTGTCCCCTGACCGATGCCAAGGCCGGCCGCCCCACCACGCCCATACCGGAGTGCGTAAAGGCCGGCATGAATGTGGCGCTGGGTACCGGCGGCGCCATCGAATGCGGGAATATGGATATGTTCGAAGTACTTCGCTTTGCTGCCATGGCCGTGCGTGCCGCCTCCCAGGATCCCGCCGCCCTGCCAAGCTCCGCTGCCCTGATGATGGGAACGGTCTGTGGTGCCCGGGCGCAGGGCCGTGCTTCGGAATGCGGTATGATCAAGGAGGGCTTCGACGCGGATCTGTGTCTGATTGATTTTTCCGCCCCCCATCTGATCCCCTGCCACAATGTGCTGAATGGTCTGGTCTGGTCTGCCAAGGGCGGCGATGTAGCCATGACCATGGTGCGCGGCAGAATCCTCTACCAGAACGGCAGCTTCCCCACCATTGATCTGAAAAAGGTCGTGGAAGAGCTGACTACCTATGTCCTGCCCCGCCTCTTCGGCGACGGCAAGAACTGATCTCAAAGGAGTCGCCTATGTCTGAAAGCAAGAAGCAGAATTTTCTGCAGGGCACAGCGCTGCTTGCCATGGCAACCGCCATTGTCAAGGTCATCGGTGCCATTTACAAAATTCCCCTCAATGCCATCATTGGCGCCCAGGGCTTCAGCTACTATTCCACCGCCTATGAGATCTACAACGTCCTTTTGATGATCTCCACGGCCGGTCTGCCCGTTGCCATGAGCCGCATGATCTCTCAGGCCAGCTCTCTGGGGCACAGCAACAGCATCCGCCGCATCTACAATACATCCCGGGCAATTTTTCTGACGCTGGGCATTGCGGGAAGCTTACTGATGACACTGTTCTGCCGTCAGCTTGCCCAGTTCCAGAATCAGCCCGACGCCTGGGCTGCCATCGGCGCACTGGGTCCCTGCGTGCTGCTGATCTGCATCATGTCAACCTTCCGGGGTTTCTTCCAGGGGCACGGAAATATGCTGCCCACCTCGGTTTCCCAGGTGCTGGAGGCATTCGTCAAGCTCATCGTGGGTATGCTGGCCGCGCTGTTTTTGCTCAAAAGCACCGGCATGGTTTCTCTGGCCGCAGGCGGTGCCATTTTGGGTGTCACCGTCAGCTGTCTGGTCTCCTCCGTCTACCTGTTCGGCAAGTTCCGCCGTGCCTACAACAGTCTCGCGCCTTCCACGGATGAGCCGGAATCCTATGCCCAGACCGCCCGCCGGCTGTTGGCCATCGCCATTCCCATCACCATCGGCTCCGCCGGTCTGCAGATACTGACCATGCTGGAAACCAAAATCTACATGGGGCAGCTGTTGGGTCTGGGTCTGACACAGGCAGAGGCCGACAATATGAAGGGCATCTACAATATGTGCCAGACCATCTACAATATGCCCTGTGCCTTTATCACGCCCATCACCATCTCCATCATCCCCGCCATCACTGCCAGTCTGACGCTGCTGGATCACAAATCCGCCAAAGCAACGGAAGAGTCCGCTGCCCGGGTCATGGGACTGATCTGTATGCCCTGTGTCTTCGGTCTTGCCACTCTGGCAGGGCCTGTCACCGCATTGCTTGGCGGTTACAGCGGCGAAAATCTGACGCTCTCCACCCAGCTGATGTCCATTATGGGCTTTAACATCATTTTCAACGCGGTGGTATTGCTGACCAATGCCATGATGCAGGCGCACGGGCACGCGGTGGAGCCGGTTGTAAATATGTTCGTGGCAGGCATCCTGCGGCTTGCCGTGGTCTACATGCTGACGGGAAATCCCAATATCGGAATCGTGGGCACCCCCGTGGGCGCCATGATCTGTTTTGTGTGCATTGCGGTGCTGAATCTGTTCTCCATGGGGCGTGTGATGGAAAATCCCCCCGCCATTGTGAAAAATCTGCTGAAGCCCTTCCTCGCCGCCGCCATCATGGGCGCCTGCGTCTATGGCGCGCTGCAGCTGCTGATGAGATTGGGAGTCACGAGTCGCCTGATTCTGTGCGGCCTGCCCATCGCCGTGGGCGTGGTGGTCTACTGCATCGCGGCGGTATGGCTCAAGGCCATCACCCGGGAGGACTGCCTGCTGCTTCCCAAGGGCGCCAAAATCGCAAAACTGCTTCATCTTTAAAAAAAATACAAAAAACCGAAATTCCTTCTTGATTTTTAAAAAGAGTTATGGTAACCTTAAAAACGCGTAATTTTGATGAAAGAAAAGAGGAATTATATATATGAACAAGACTGAACTGATTACAACCGTTGCCCAGAATGCCGGTCTGACCAAGAAGGATGCCGAGCGTGTTCTGAACGCTGCTTTTGACGCCATGACTGCCGCTCTGGTGGCAGGTGAAAAGGTGCAGGTCAGCGGCTTTGGTACCTTCGAAGTGAAGGAGCGCGAAGCGCGCATCGGCCGTAACCCCCACACCAAGGAAGCCATTGAGATTCCCGCCACCAAGGTTCCAGTTTTCAAGGCCAGCAAGGCGCTGAAGGACAACGTGGCAAAGTAAGGAGATCCCCCATGCGTCTCGACAAATATCTGAAAGTCTCCCGGCTGATCAAGCGCCGCACCGTTGCCAACGAAGCCTGCGACAATGGCCGCATCAGCGTCAACGGCCGGGTGGTGAAAGCCAGCTACGATGTGAAGGTCGGTGACCGGATTGAGATCGCACTGGGAAGCCGCACCCTCGCGGTGGAAGTGCTGGCTGTGGCCGAAGCCGTCCGCAAGGATGATGCCGCCACCATGTACAAAGAGGTATGAAAACAGACCGGAAAGCGAGTGCGCTTTCCGGCCTGTTTTTATGGAGCTTCCAAAAAGCGCCCTGCGATTCCATAATTTTCTTTGACGAAATACAGGGTTCTGTGCTATAATTATAAATTGAAATGTTATGGGTTTTCCCATTGGAGGATCAACAGACTATGAGAATGAGAAAAATGAAAAACCTGGACAGCCGCATGGAAAAATGCGCTGCCCTGCGCATTGCAGACCCTGCCGCCCACAAGGGCAATTGGCGTGCTCTGAAGGAGGATGCAGCGGCTCTGTGGGTGGAGGTTGGCTGCGGCAAGGGCAAGTTCACCGCGGAAACCGCCCAGGAAAATCCGGATGTGCTGCTGATTGCCGTGGAGCGTTGCCGGGAAGCCATGGTGGTAGCCATGGAAAAAGCGCAGAGCATGGGTCTTAAAAACGTGTTTTTCATTGATATGGATGTTGCCGCCATGGAAGAGATTTTCTCAGGTGGAGAGATTGACCGTCTGTTCATCAATTTCCCCGATCCCTGGCCCCGGAAAAAGAATGCCAAGCGCCGTCTGACCCACAGGGGCTTTCTGGACAAGTACTGCCGGGTGGTGCGCGCCGGTGGAGAAATTCACTTCAAGACCGACAACGCGCCCCTGTTCGCGTTTTCTTTGGAGGAATTTGCGGCCTGTGGTCTGGAAGTGAAGCATCTGACCCGAAATCTGCATGAACACGGCATTGTGGGCATCATGACCGGATATGAAGAAAAGTTCCATGCGCTGGGCACACCCATCAACCGCTGTGAAGTTGTCTGCAAGCCCTTTGTTCTGCCGCCTGAGGAGAAGAAGTCTTCTGAGGAGGCCGCCCAATGACCATCTACCACGCAGGCAGCTGCGATGTCGCGGTGATCGGCGCGGGTCACGCGGGCATCGAAGCCGCGCTGGCTGCCGCAAGGCTGGGTCAGCACACCATTCTTTTCACCATCAATCTGGATGCCGTGGGCAATATGCCCTGCAATCCTGCCATCGGCGGTACGGGCAAGGGGCATCTGGTGCGGGAAATCGATGCCCTCGGTGGGCAGATGGGTGTGTCCGCCGACAAAGCCTGCATCCAGTATCGGATGCTCAACCGGGGCAAAGGCCCGGCGGTGCACTCTCTGCGGGCC
>JAQXNO010000095.1 GCA_029098045.1 Bacillota bacterium | reverse complement strand
GGCAATCTGGTGTGCCCCGCGGAATTTGACACCGGCGCCTGCCTGAACATCATGATCCTGTCCGTGCCGGAGGGACACGACAAGCCGCTGAAGTATCCGCTGGTGTTCCAGGTCTGTGATGCCATGATCGTCAATAAAATCGATGTGCTGCCGTACTTCGATTTTGATATGGAAAAAGTCACCCAGTACGCAAAAATGCGCAATCCGGGCATTGCCATCCTGCCCATTTCCGCCAAAACCGGAGAGGGTGTGGAGGCCGTGGCCGCGTATTTGAAGAAAAAAATCAAGGATTGGAAGGAAGGAACCTGATATGATCGACGAAAAACTGAAAGAGCGCGCCTTTAATCCTCCCCACAAAGGCGACAAGGCCCCCCGGGAGAAAATCCTGAAGCTGGGCAAGAAAATCACCGATGTCATTGACCACAAGCTCATGGGTGTGACCGTGGACGACCCGGAATACTGGGGCATGGCGGACATCATCACCGATGAGATGGCGGACATCGCCCTGGCCATGAAGGTGCGCCACCACTACACCGTGCCGGAGCTGTGGAAGCTGTGCAAGGTCAAGGAGGAGGACAAGGCGCATTTCCAGGAGCTGCTGGACGAAATGAGCTATGTGGGTCTTCTGGAGTTTGACTACGGCTACCACTACGACCACAACGGCCGCACCGCGCCTCCTTCGGAGCGCCGCTACTGCCTGACCCTGTACGTCCCCGGCTCTGCCGAGATGTTCAACATGGAAGAGGCGGACAACCTCAGCGAGAACCCCTCCTACAACGAGCGGGGCGAAACGGACAACTACAACAAGCGGCTCCACGAGCATCCCCATGTGGGCTACTTCTTCGAGCGGATGACCTACATCCCCCTGGCAGGCAAGACCCATCTGCTGCCCCCCGGCGGCGGCGGTGTGGGTATGCACGTCATCCCCGTGGAAAAGGCCATCTCCATGGAAAACGAGACCATGGACATCGAGCATCTGAGCTACTGGCTGAAGAAGTACGAGGGTCACATCGGTGTGGGTCAGTGCTCCTGCCGCGCCAGCCGCGCGGTCATGGGCGAGGGCTGTGCCGACGACCCCTCCAGCTGGTGTATCGGTGTGGGCGACTTTGCCGACTACTGCCGGGAATCCGGAAAGGGTCACGACATTACCTATGAAGAGGCCATGCGCATTCTGCAGGTGGCGGAGGACAACGGCTTTGTCCACCAGATCACCAACATCGACGGCGAGAACAAGATCTTCGGCATCTGCAACTGCAATGTGAAGATCTGCAACGCCCTGCGTACCTCCCAGCTGTTCAACACCCCCAACCTGTCCCGCTCCGCCTACACCGCGGAGGTGGAACGGGAAAAGTGCGTGGCCTGCGGCAAGTGCGTGGAGTACTGCCCCGCCGGCGCCGTGAAGCTGGGTCAGAAGCTCTGTGACAAGCAGGGCAAGGAAGTGGAATATCCCAAGCACGAGCTGCCCCATGGCATCACCTGGGGCCCGGAGCACTGGGACCCCGACTACCGGGACAACAACCGGAAGAACTGCTACGACACCGGCACCGCCCCCTGCAAGACCGCCTGCCCCGCCCACATCGCGGTACAGGGCTATCTGAAGCTGGCTGCCCAGGGCAGATATCAGGAGGCGCTGGCCCTCATCAAGAAGGACAACCCCTTCCCCGCCGTCTGCGGCCGGGTGTGCAACAAGCGCTGTGAAGAGGCCTGCACCAGAGGCAGCGTGGACGAGGCCGTGTCCATCGATGCCGTCAAGAAGTTCCTGGCGGAGCTGGATCTGCACGCCGAGACCCGTTACATCCCCCCTGTGGTCATTGCCTCCAACCGGGTCAAGACCTGGGCACAGAAGATCGCCATCATCGGCGCAGGCCCCGCCGGTCTGTCCGCCGCCTATTATCTTGCCACCATCGGCTATAAGCCCACGGTGTTTGAAAAGAGCGCCAAGCCCGGCGGTATGATGACCTACGGCATCCCCTCCTTCAAGCTGGAGAAGGATGTCATCGACGCGGAGATCGACGTGCTCCGTCAGCTGGGTGTGGAGATCAAGTGCGGCGTGGAAGTGGGCAAGGATGTGACCATTCCTGAGCTGCGCCGGCAGGACTTCGAGGCCTTCTACATTGCCATCGGCTGCCAGGGCGGCAGACTGCCCGGCGTCCCCGGTGAGGATGCCATCGGCACCAGCATCGCCGTGGACTTCCTGCATAAGGCGCTGGAGGACGAGAGCCGGAAGATGGAAGGCACCGTGGTGGTCGTGGGCGGCGGCAACGTGGCCGTGGACTGTGCCAAGACCGCCAAGCGCTTCGGCGCATCCAAGGTCTCCATGGTGTGTCTGGAAGACCGTGCCACCATGCCCGCATCCGCCAGCGAGATCGCCGAGACGCTGGAAGAGGGCATTGAAATCTGCAACAGCTGGGGTCCCAAGGAAGTACACAAGGACGAAAACGGCCGGGTAAAGGCCATCACCTTCAAGAAGTGCCTGCGCACCATCGACCCCGAGACCAAGAAGTTCTCCCCCGTCTACGACGAGAGCCAGACCATGACCGTGGATGCCGACCATATCGTCTTTGCCATCGGGCAGGCCATCGAGTGGGGCAAGCTGCTGGAGGGCACCAGGGTGGAATTCCACAGGGGCAACTACCCCGTGGCAGATCCTCTGACCTACCAGACCGCCGAGCCCGACATCTTTGTGGGCGGCGACGTGTACCACGGCCCCCGGTTTGTCATCGACGCCATTGAAGGCGGCAAGTGCGCCGCCGAGTCCCTGCACCGCTATGTGCACAAGGGCGCGGATATGGTCATCGGCCGCAACCGCCGGGACTTCATCATGCTGGACAAGGACAACATCACCATCCCCAGCTATGACCACGCAGGCCGTCAGGAGGCCGGCATGGATGAATCCATCCCCAAGAATTCCTTCCGGGATGCCCACAAGACCCTCACCGCCGAGCAGGTGAAGATCGAGACCGCCCGGTGTCTGGGCTGCGGCGCCAGCTGGGTCGATCCCAACAAGTGCATTGGCTGCGGCGTGTGTACCACCAAGTGTGTCTTCGATGCCATCCATCTGAAGCGGGATCACCCCGAGTGCTCCACCATGATGAAGGCCGAGGATAAGCTCAAGGGCATCGCCTCCATGGCAGTCAAGCGGCTGGGCGAGACCATCACCGGCAAGAAGGGCTGAGCCATGCATGAACTGGGCGTCGTCTTTCACATCGCCGACAGCGTTGTAAAGGTCGCGGAGGAAAATCAGGCAAAGCGGGTGCACAGCGTCACGCTGGAGATCGGACAGGTGTCCACGATCATTCCCGATTACCTGATTGACGTGTGGAACTGGAACTGCAAGCGTGTCCCTCTGCTGGAGGGCTGTCAGCTGAACGTGGAGGAAATCCACGCGGTGACCTTCTGCGACAACTGTAAAAAAACCTATGACACGGTGCCCCAGGGGAAAATCTGCCCCCACTGCGGCAGCGACAAAACCTGGCTGCAGACCGGCAACGAAGTCAACATCAAGGACATCACCATTGTGTAGTATGGAAAAGAATACCAAAATCATCGCGCTGGCGGGCAAGGGCGGGGTGGGTAAAACCTCCCTGTCTGCCCTGACGGTGCGGCTGCTGGCGGAGCGCCATCCGGGCAGCCGGATTCTTGCCATCGACGCGGACCCGGCGGTGGGACTGGCAACGGCGCTGGGTGTGGAGGTCTCCGCCACGGTGGACGGCATCCGAAAGGCCTTTGTGCAGACGGCGGAGGCAGGCTTTGCCGCGGCGGCGGTGGAGCCACTTCCGGACAAGCTCTATGACCGCAGGAAGCGCCAGCGGAAGCTATGAAGCTGCACACGGAGAACATCACAAAAGCCCTGGATCACCTGCTTCAGAACGTGAAAATGGACTGCCACAGCTGCAGCCTGAAGGAAGTCTGCGCGGAAGTGGACCAGCTGCACCAATCGGAGCTTGGCATGAAAGATTAATCGGAAAAAGGAACCTCCGCGGTTAGGCGGGGCTTCGTAAAACAGTGAAACCGACCTATGGTTACGATCATAGGTCGGTTTTTATGTTATGCACTGGCGCGGCAGCGCCCTTGGCTCCCCCATTGCGTAGTGAATAGT
>JAQXNO010000094.1 GCA_029098045.1 Bacillota bacterium | reverse complement strand
CAAGGAAGCTCAGCGAGAGATTTTGTGCCAGTTCAAAGTTCCGAAAACGCGGGAATACTGTATGTATTTCCCGTTTTTGGAACTGCAGAAATGGTGCAAAAGATCCGCTGAGATCCGCAGACGCAATTGTGCGGTGTTGCCTTATGATTCTTCGTTATGAACATGAATGTGGGGGTAAACCATCCGGATCCCTTCCGCATCGAAGGTGTTCTTCAGCTTCAGCATAATGGCATTGCGCACATCCCAGTAGTCCTCCGTCTTTGTCCACACACGCAGAACATAGCGGACGGCATTTTCCTCATAGCTGTCCACAATCGCCGCAGGTGCCGGTTCCAGCAGCACCTTATCATGGGTGGCAGCCTGGATCAGCGCGTCGATCACCTTCTGGCTGGGTTCTGAATATGCTGCCGTCACCGTCATATCCACACGACGGGTACCGGCAGCGGAATAGTTCACAATATTGGCCGCCACCACCGCAGAATTGGGGATGGAGATCAATTTGTTATCGGGGGTTTGCAGTCTGGTATAGGTCATACCGATTTCCGTTACCGTGCCGGATTCCACGCCAATGTCCACAAAATCACCGGAATGGAATGGGCCGGTATAGAGCAGTGTGAAGCCGCCGAACACATTTGCCAGTGCATTCTGCATTGCCAGAGAAACCGACAGCGTCAGAACGCTTGCCAGCGCGATCACGCCGGTCATATCAATGCCCAGGCTTTGGGCCACCATCAGGCTCAGCAGCAGATACAGCGCAACCCGCACCACGGATTTGACCAGCGTGTGGGCAGCCTTCTCCAGCTTTCCGGCCTCCAGAAACCTGCCCAGAACCGTCATAATCACCCGAATTGCCAGAATGCCGGCAATCAGCACCAGAAGTGCGGACACAATTCTTCCCATGCCATTGGAAAAGAAAGCCGCCATCCATGTTTTCACTTCGTCGTACATCCCGGTCAACTCCTTATGCTTGATTTCGGTTACCGGCTCACCCTGCCCTCTTTCAGCAAGTCTGCCAGCGTAATACCCTCAAAGAAATCATCAATCATTCTTTCCAGTCTTTCCCACATGGGCAGTGTCTGGCAGCAGGTGGTGCGGCTGCAGGCGGATGCGCCCTGGGATGTGCAGGACACCGCCGCAAGGGAGCCTTCCGTCAGCTTCAGAATGCTGCCCACGGTATAGTCCTCCGGCTTTCGGTTCAGCCGATAGCCGCCGCCCTTGCCATGCACCGCGTCCACAAAGCCCGCCTTGGACAGAATGGTCATGATGGATTCCAGATATTTCTGGGAAATCCCCTCCGCTTCCGCGATCTCTTTCAGGGGAACGTATTCATCGCCGCCGCGCTGGGCAAAGCAGAGCATCACCCGCAGGGCATAGCGTCCTTTGGTCGATACAATCATAGGCTTTATTCGCCGTGAACCTGTGCGTGCAGTTCATCGTGGTCGGTTTCCTTGAACTTCTCCGCATCGTAGGGAATGCCGTTTTTGTCAAAGTAGTCCTTCAGGGCATTCTTGATGGCTTCTTCCGCCAGGACGGAGCAGTGCACCTTGTGGGCGGGCAGGCCGTCCAGTGCCTCGCAGACTGCCTGATTGGTCAGCGCCAGCGCCTCATGGATGGACTTGCCCATGATCATCTCGGTGGCCATGGAGGAAGAGGCAATGGCGCTGCCGCAGCCAAAGGTCTCAAACTTCACGTCCTGAATGATGTCGTTTTCAATTTTCAGATAGATTTTCATAATGTCGCCGCACTTGGCGTTTCCCACTTCCCCGACACCGCTGGCATCCTCGATGGAGCCCACATTGCGCGGGTGCATAAAATGATCCATAACCTTTTCACTGTACAGTGCCATCGTTCATTTCTCCTTTATATCAATACAATTCGGGGTTTTCATTTTTACAGGATATACTGGCGCTTGCCG
Source organism: Bacillota bacterium (assembly GCA_029098045.1). GTDB lineage: Bacteria > Bacillota > Clostridia > Oscillospirales > Oscillospiraceae > Faecousia. Next base: position 25,741 of record JAQXNO010000094.1, on the reverse strand, counting down.
GTCTGCAGGTCACGCCACACCGGGCTCATGTTCCGCAGGTAGGAAACCACCTCGGGAACCACCTTCAGAATGTGATCCACCTCTTCGTCGGTGTTGTACTCGCACAAAGACAGGCGCAGGCTGCCGTGGGCCACATCGTGGACACGGCCGATGGCCAGCAGTACATGGCTGGGATCCAGAGAGCCGGAGGTGCAGGCACTGCCGGAGGAGGCGCAGACACCCTTCGCATCCAGCAGAAGCAGCAGGCTCTCGCCCTCGATGCCCTCGAAGCAGAAGCTGACATTGCCGGGCAGACGGTTGACCCGGTCACCGTTCAGGGCGCAGTGGGGAATTCTGCTCAGACCCTCGATCAGGCGGTCGCGCATGGCAGCCACCCGGGGCATATTCTCATCGATATGATCGCAGGCATCCTTCAGTGCCGCGGCCATACCGCAGATTCCGGCGATGTTCTCCGTGCCGCCCCGCTTGCCCCGCTCCTGGGCGCCGCCCTCGATCACATTGACCAGTGCAATGCCGCGGCGGGCATACAGGGCGCCCACACCCTTGGGGCCGTGGAATTTGTGGCCGGACAGGCTCAGCATATCGATGTTCTGTTCCTTCACATTGATGTGGATGTGACCGGCCGCCTGTACCGCATCGGTGTGGAACAGCACGCCTCTTTGCCTGCAGACCGCGCCGATTTCCGCAATGGGCAGGACGGAGCCGATCTCATTGTTGGCATACATGACCGTGACAAGGCAGGTATCCTCCCGGATGGCATCGGCAACCTGCTGCGCCGTGATGTTGTGACCCTTGCGCACATCCAGATAGGTGACTTCGAAGCCTTCCTTTTCCAGCTTGTTCAGGGTATGCAGCACCGCGTGATGCTCAAAGGCCGTGGTGATGATGTGCTTTTTGTTCTTTCTCGCACCGATGCGGGCGGCGGAAATGATGGCCTGATTGTCGGCCTCGCTGCCGCCGGAGGTGAAAATAATTTCCCGGCTCTCGCAGCCAAGGCAGGCCGCCACCGTATCACGGGCGGCATCCAGCGCTTCCCGGGCCTCCTGACCGACGGAATGCAGGCTGGAGGGGTTTCCGTAAATTTTGTCAAAGTAGGGCAGCATGGCGTTGATGGCGACAGGACTCATCTTCGTCGTTGCCGCGTTGTCCGCATAAACGTGCATCTATAAAAACCTCCTTCGGGTTCTACCTAGTTTTACCATAGGTAATATAGCACCGTTTACCTACCTTGTCAATAGGTAAAATAGGCATACCCATAGATTGTCCCGATTGCCGCAAAAGATGCGCGGTGCCAGGTGCACCGCGCATCGCGTTATTGCTCATCGATACTGTTTCATATGCCGCTGAATGGCTTCAAAGGTTTCATCACTGATGGTGTGCTCCATCTTGCAGGCGTCCTGCACCGCGGTCTTCTCCGAAACACCCAGGCGGATCAAAAGCTCCGACAGGAGCGTATGCCGGTCGTAGATCTTCTTTGCGATGGCAAGGCCACTGTCCGTCAGGGTAATCAGGTTCTCCTCATTCATCACGATATAGCCGGCACTTTTCAGCAGGCTGACTGCCCGGGACACACTGGGCTTGGAATAGCCCATATATTCACTGACATCAATGGAGCGCACCGCGCCCAGCTTCTTCGACAGCACATAGATGGATTCCAAATACATTTCTCCGGATTCTTGCAGCCGCACAGTCAATCACCCCTTTCGAAAACAATATCATACTCTTTGTAAAATTGCAAGTCACTTGCTCGATTCCAGCCGGGAAGCATAGCGCCCGACGTCGTCGTACCAACCGCTCCACAGCTTCACGGAAACATCCAGCTGGTTGCTTCCAAGCAGCCCCAACGGTTCCGGTTCGGCAGCTTCCATTGCCTCCATCGCCCCCGCAATGGGCGACGCATTTGCCGGGTCCGCGGGAATGCCGCAGGAAATGTCCGCGCGAAGCTGATCGAATTCCCCGGTTGCCAGCAGCATCACAAAATCAAACGCTGCCTGGGCGTGGGCAGTGTCCCGATGGATCACAAGCACATCGGCGCTCATCCAGGTGCCGCTGCCCGTGCTTCCGGGATAGGGAAAAACGCCCCAGTTCAAATCGGTGCGGGTTGTCGCCTCCACGTCCGCGCAGTCCTGATTGGTTCCGATCATCATGGCGCTGTTGCTCAGTGCCATCTTGTTCTGTCCTGCCGGGTATTCCGCCGGTGTTCCCGTTGCCACGAAGCCCGCCTGCCGGAAGTGCATCACCTGTTCCAGTGCGGCCATGGCCGGCTGGTCATCATACCAGTGGCCGTCCGCGCCCATCAGCCGCTGAATTTCCCCGGCTCCGATGCTGCGGCGCAGATGCAGCTCCGTGGCAAGCAGCGCATCCTGCTGATCCAGCGTCAGCGGCTGCCAGCCCGATTGGTACAGGCTCTGGCACAGCTTCAAAAAGTCATCCCAGCTCTGGGGCAATTCGGCAGGGGCGCATTGGGCAAACACATCCGCATTGTAGTAGACACCCCCCAGATACGGGGTCTGGGCAACCGCGCCCAAAAAGCCCCACTGCCCGATGATCTGCGTCCGGAGCACCGGGTGGCTTTTGGCGTCATAGTCCGCCTGTTCCGCCATCTGTGTCAGGTTCAGAACATAATCGCTTCGCATCCCGGAAAAGTCTTCCGCGCTGATCTGGAAAATATCCACCACCGCATCATCGTCCGGTACTGCTGCGCCCTCTCCCGGCCAGAGGATCGTCACCTGTGCGCCGGTCTTCTTTTCAAACACAGCCGCGGCCTGCAGCAGCACCTGTGCTTCCGGGTCTGCCCGCTGCCAGCTTGCCTGCATGGTCAAAGCCACGCCCTGATACTGCGGCTGCCGCGCAATTGCCTCGTAGGGGGTCTGAACCTCAACCGGCGGCGCCGTTGTCTGCTGCGGTTCTTCCACGGCGCAGCCTGATACTGCAAGAAGCAGCAGCAGTGAAATCAGCGCCCAAAGGGTTTTCTTCATGTTGCTTCCCTCCCGGGAAAATCATTTCGTATATCATACCCTCTTTCTCAGGATTTTGCAACTTCAAAAACCGTCACCCGCTTCACCGCTGCGGAAAAATGGGGGCAAAATGCGGCTTTCCTGTTGAAAGTGGTCACCCGGTGTTGTATACTGTTGGTAACAAGAGAAGAAAATGGGGTGCCTCAATGGAAAGCAAATTGAATGTTTCCGCGCCGCTCCTCTTTCAGGAGCTGGTGTCTATGGGCTGCCTGTCGGAAGGTGCGATACACCATACTGCCGACGGCTTCTGGGCTGTCACTGACTCCATCGCCGATATGTTGGCACGAAAACAGATTACCACATTTCCCAACGACGAAAACCAGTCACGCCGCTGCAGGCTGTTCTTTGATGACTGGTATCTGTATACTGTCCCCCAGAACGGGGATTCCATCTGTGGCCTGTTCAAAATGCGTGAAGAAGAACATGACGCGGAAAAGGGTCTGATCGCAGACGGCGATACCCCCGGTGTCACCGTCTCCTTCATCGCCTTCGATGCCGGGATTCTGAAGCAGTGTCTGCTTGACCCTTCCGAGGACAACCGACGGGCACTGAATGCGGAGATCAACCGGGTGGTTGCAAAAAGGGGACAGCGGCACCACGAAGCGATGAAGGACTACTTCATCCGTCCCCAGGCGGAAGGCTCATATCTGATTGCGGAGCTGTATGTTTCTTTTCTGGCAAGTCTTGCCCGTGACGGGTATCTGGCCGTTCCCCGCAAGTATACCGCCCAGTGCAGAAAAAAGTCCGGGAAGCCGGGGCGGCTGTCCCGGTTTCTGGATGCCAACAATGACCGGGCCGGATACCCGGTGTGCGATCATGTGCTGATCCGCATCCAAGACCGTAAAAATCTGACCGTCTTCGAAAAGTACGCCCTGCTTGCCACCCATACCGCCGACACCTCCTTCCACGCCTTCGCCGCGGAAGTGCGCTATCATGCCTGCTTCCTGACCCCGGCCGCCCGGATTCGGGTTCCCTTTCTCCACTGGTCGCCCTATGACAGTGCCATCCGGGCAGACCTGACCATCGAGGAAAGTGAACTGGAAGGGCCTGCCCCGTTCCATAATCCTAACAGCCGGTGGATCCGGCTGCAGAAAAAGTACCACGCCGACCCGGATGTGGAATAGCCGCCGTCAATCCATCAGATAAAGGAGAAATCTACTATGGACAATAAGAAGAGAATTCTGAAAGCCGTTGTCTTCCTGCTGCTGGCTGCCGCGTTTTATGGAATCGGCTGGATCACGAATATCTGGTCCCTGCTGTCACTTCCCACGGCAAACATCAGTCTGGCAAAAATCATTCAATGCTGTGTGATCATTTTTGTGACCCTGTTTGCCGAAAACCTGATCGTTTTCCTGCTGAGTCTCATCAAAACGGAAAACCACAGAAAGCGCACCGCCCTTTCCCTGATCAACAACCTGATGCGCTATATTGCCGTGGTGGTAATCATCTGCGGCATCATCGCCGCGCTGTTTGCGGACGCGGGCAGTGTGTTTGCCAGCTTGGGCGTTCTTGCACTCATCATCGGCTTTGGCGCGGAGAGTCTGATTTCCGACGTGGTCACCGGCGCTTTCATTCTGGTGGACAACCAGTATAATGTGGGCGACATCATCGAAGTCGGAGGCTTCCGCGGTACGGTCATCGAAATCGGCATCCGCACCACATCGGTTTCCGATGCCGGCGGAAATGTGAAGATCATCAACAATTCCGATATGAAAAACGTGCTCAACCGCTCCAACAACAGCTCAACCGCTGTGTGTGATTTTTCAATTCCCTATGAAACCGATCTGGCTGACCTGGAAGGAAAGATTCCCGGCATGCTTCAGGAGATCTATGAATCCGGCGCGCAGCTGCTGAAATCCGCTCCTGTTTATCTTGGCGTGAATGAGCTTGGCGACAGCGCTGTTGTGCTTCGGTTTGTGGCCGAGGTGCGCGAAGCAGACATTTACGCCGCGACCAGGCTGCTCAACCGCGAACTGTTCATCAGAATGCGTGCCATCGGCGTGGAATGCCCCTTCACGCAGATGGAAGTGCATACCAGATAAGCATGCTGCCTGAGGAAATCGCACATCCGTCACCGGAACAAGCCCGCACGGATGCGGCTGAATTTCCGCCGCTCCCTGACGAGTTTTCTCAGAGGGCGACCCCGGCTGATGTTCCGAAGAAAAAGCGAAAACCGACACAGCTTGCAGCTGGGGCAATTGCTGCCGTTGTCGTTGTCAACGCTTTTGTTGGTCTGCCGCTGGCTCTGAACGAAGCGCCGGAAGCGCCTGCGCCAATCGTGGAGGTCACAACTCCGCCCCCGACGGAGGCTCCGCCCACCGAACCTCCCTTTGAAATGGAGGTTCTGGAATCCTATGACAATTCCGGCGGCATCTGCATCATCACCGTGTACGCAGACTTTTTTGATCCTGCAATCATGGGAAATCCGATTCTCATGGAGCTGACCGTGGATGAGAGCACCTTTACGGAGCTGGCACTGCCGGAGCTTCCAAAACGCGAGGGATATTCCGTGTTGGGATATGCCATCGAATACAGTTCCTCCAGCGCGAATTTCAGCGGCGCGGGCTTCAACCCCGGCTCCAAAGCCTTTGCCGCAGATGTGGGCACCTCTCTGACGCTGGAGGAGCTTCGATTGGTGCCTGTCTGGCAGGAGGATCAGATCCGTCACATCTATGTCCACCCCATCTGGGTTCCCAATGAAGGCTTCACCGATTGGGAGAATGCCCCCGTGGTGACACTGGACAGCGGTGACAAGACCGTATCGATTCCCATTGACCTTCCCCTGGCTTCCGGCGGCAGCTTCTATGTGTGCACCATGGTGCCGCAGAAGGAGGGATATACCTTTGCCGGTTGGTATGACGAACAGGATCGGCTGGTCTACTCCCTTCTTGCGGCAGACCTCTTTACGCAGCTGAAGGAGAACGGAGATATTGACTGGACCAAGCCCACAAATGTGACCCTGACCGCAAAATGGGTCAAAAACCCATAAAACGATGCAAAGCATACCCTGAGTCGGCAATTGCGCCCACTCAGGGTATGCTTTTGATTTATGGTTTGCCGTATTATGAGATTATTTGGTATTCGAGGCTGCGTTTCGCCGCCGGATGTATCTGAATGTCACCAAAACGCCAAGCAACAGGATTGCACCGATGCCGATGAGATACCAATGCCAGAAGTTGGGCGCGGTCTGGGTCAGGGCAACTTTCATGCTGCCGCCTTCCGGCTCAAACACAAGATAACTGCCATCGACCGTAAATTCCGTATCGTTCCACTGGCCGTTCTGATCGCAGGTATAAAGCGCCAGACGGTCGCTGTCGCACCCTTCCGGGATTTGCAGACGCAGGTAAGTGAGCGTCTGATACCCGCAAATCTCAATCTGCCAGGCACCGAGAATCCGGTTGCGGTCATTCAGCATCGGAGATTCAGAAATGCTTGCGGCGGTTACCTCGGCATCCGGGTAGAAATAGCCCTCTGCCAGTACCAGGGGCAAACGCTTTTCAGCGGTCAGGTCGCTTTGAATGGTGGTGCTATGGCTGACATACTGTGCGACGAACGTCATGTCAAACAGAATGTTTGTCAAATCTTCCTGTTCCAGTTCCGCCCAGTAAGCCGTGAATCCATCCTTTTCCGGCAGTGCGGGAATCCTTGCCGGGTCCAAATTGCCTCCTGCCGGGACGGTGATATGCACCTGATTGTCATCCGCAAGGCGGAAGGATACCGTGCAGCTGCGCAGCAGCTCCGGCAGTGCTTCCTGCGCAAAGAAATCTGTCTGGGGCAGCGGCTGTGCCTGGGTGTCATAGCTGATTCCGTCAATGCCGCCAAGGTCTTCCCCAATCACCAGATAGGTATTCCCGGCAAAGGGCAGCTCGATGTCCTGCAGGTTTTCTTCGGTGTCACCCAAAATTGCGCCGATATTTTCCTTTGCGTCATTGACTTCCACCACAGCAAAGCAATCCGTTGCCACGGCTGCGCTGCCCGCAACACCGCCCACATATCGCTTGCCGGACACGGTGCATCTTGCGGTGCAGCCCCGGATAAACCCATTGCTTTGGCCGGAAATTCCGCCCATGTACTGGGCATTGGAAAGGCCAACCGCGCCGATATTTCTGCTCTGCTTTACCAGTCCAAGGGTCTGGCAGCCGGTGATACCGCCGCCGTGGCTCTTTTTCACGGTGACAAGTCCACGGTTTTCACAATTCACAATCACGCATCGGACTTTGCTTTCAAAGTTCAGCGAGCTTTCACCGGTGATTTCCCAATCGGAATAGACATCCAAGTCATTCTCCATGGCCATAGCACCGGCAATGCCGCCCACATTTCTGTCTCCCAGTACGCTGCCAAAATTCGCGCAGCTTTCCACTTTTCCGGTCAGGTCGATTTCCGTGTCCAGATCCGACACATCCTCAATGCTGCCGCCCAACGTGTCGGATGCGTTGCCCAGGGTGGCGGACATGGCATTGATTTGCTTCTGCAAGGTGCTGACATTGCCGGAAAGCTGTGCCATGGCGCCGTTGACGGTGGCACTCATGCTCTGCACCGTCTGCTGCATACCATTCAAACTGCTGCTGATTCCGTTCTGCGCGGCCTGGATGGTATCGCTGTCCGGGAGGCCGGGGTTTTCGGGGTCGGGCATCAGCAGCTCCAGCGATTCCTTTGCCTTCTCCATATGACCCTGAAGCTGGCTTGTTTGAGAAGAGATGGCGCCGCCCGCGTTCTGTATATTGGCGGCTGTCTTGTTGACCGTGCCGCTCATATCCTCCAGCTGGCCCTGCAGAATTTGCAGCAAGTCCTCCTCGTATTCAATGAGGGAAACCGGCTCCATCTGGCCGACGATACCGCCCACCTCTTTACGGCCCTGGACATGACCTGTGTTTTCACAATCCACCACATAGCCGTTTTGGGTGCCTGTGATACCGCCAATGTTGTATCCCATGTGCTGATAGCCCACATTGCCTGCGTTCTTGCAGGAACGGATCACGCCACTGCTGGTACCGGCAATGCCGCCCACATCGGTAACGGTGTTTGCCTGCTCGGTGTTGGTCAGGCTGCCCAGTGTCACATCAGAAAGATCCACCTCATTTTGCTGGGCGGTTGTGTTGATGGCAGCAAGATTTTTACAGTCCCGGACAACGCCGTTGTTCTGCCCGGCGATGCCGCCGACAAAATGCGTTCCCTGAATAACACCCCGCACTTCGCAAGTCTCGATGATGCCGCTGACCCCATTGATGCCGGCAATACCGCCGACCATATTGTTGCCGGACACTTCCGCTTCTGCAATGCAGTTTTGAATCAGACCCTCGTTGCTGCCGGCGATGGTGCCGATTTTGTCCCGGCTGCCGGCAGGGTGAATAGCCGCGGTGACCGTAATATTCCGCACAACGGCGGTTTTCGTCAGGTAGCGGAACAGGCCCTGGGCAGATCCGTCCTTTGTGATAAGGAATCCGGAGATGGTGTGCCCCTTGCCGTCAAAGGTTCCGCTGAAGATCGGGATGCTGTGAAAGGCAGTTCCGGACAGGTCAATGTCACAGCTTAGAATCACATCCAGGTTCCGACTGAAACTGTCCAGACGGCAGTTTTCAGCAAAGGACAGAAAGTCCTCTGTGGATGTGATGCGCAGCTGTTCCCGCTGGACAGGCACTTCCTCTGATTCCGGCTCCTCGGCAAATACAGGCATAACAGCACTGCAAAGAATCAGCAGGGCAAGAAGCACAGAACACAATTTCTTATTCATTGGCTTCTCTCCCTTCCTCCATGAGCTGACCTTCTGTTGAGATTTGCGCGTTCAATTGGCCGCGGAGAATGCCCTCAAAGTCTGCGTCCACAATGCCGGAGATATAGCCACGGACATGACCGCTCAGGTGCATGGTTCCGGCGGCAGTTTTGGTTCTTGCTTCCATGCCCTTCAGTTTGAAGCTGGTACGGTTGATGATGGAATCTCCCAGCACCAGGAAGGCAGGCAGCACAAACAATACCAAAACCATGGAAATGATGGTGCCGCGGCCCAGGCAATTACCCATGGTGGAAACCACCGGCTGGGCAGAGAGATTGCCGATGAGCAATCCGGAAGATGCCATAATGGTTCCGGAGGTAAATACCGTGGGGAACGCTGTATTGATGGCATGGATAATGGCTTCTTTGTGGTGCATTTCCTTTTTCTTCTCCTGATAGTGGCTGGAGATGACGATGGCATAATCAATATTGGCACCCATCTGGATGGCCTGCACAATGAGATAGCCCAGGAAGTACAGTGGATCGTTCATGAGCGTGGGGAAGGAGAAATTGATCCAGATACTGCCCTGAATGACGATGATCAGCAGCACGGGAAGGCCCGCGGACTGGAATGTAAACAGCAGAACCAGAATGACAAAGAAGGACGAGAGAACGGAAATCATCAGATTATCCGTCACGAAGGCATCGCTGAGGTCCCGGGAGCTTGTAGAGTTACCCACCACATAGAAATCGCTTTCATAATACTTCCCGATGATCTCCCGCATGGCTGCAAGAAAATCAAATGTTTCCTGACTTTCCTCCGGCAGGTTCAGATATACCACCATCCGGCTGAAATTTTCATTTTGAAGCTGCGCCTGAGCCGTATCCAGCAGGCTGAACATTTCATCAATATCTGCCTGATCGTCGGCGGTGAGGTTGATGTGATTCTCCTGCAGTTGATCCTTCAGGTACAGAAGCATGTCGAACAGAGGGATCTCATAATTCTCCAGCCCCTCCAAAATGGCGCCATACTGGTCATGCTCCACGGCATAAGCAGAATACAGAAGCTCCACGACCTCATAATCCATATCAACCAGTTCCGCCAATTCTCTGGGGCGCAGGGCATCCGTCAGCGCATGTCCTTCCATGGCCTCCATGCCGGACAGACCCATGGTGGATTTTACCTCGGGGCAGCTTTCCAATTCCTGCAGGAGCAGGCTTTCAGCTTCGTAATCGCCGCTGGGAACGACCACAGCCACCATGTTGCTGGTTCCAAAGGTGTCTTTGATCTTAAAGTAGGCCTGCTGCCGCTCCGACATCTTTGTGGTCTTCAGGTCGTTGTAGCTGTAGGCAAAGGGGCACTGACTGGAGAGATAAAACGCGCCAAACAGCAGCAGCACAAACAGCGGCGGAATGATTCGGCGCATCTTTACCGCGAATTTGCCCGCGAAGTAGATATTGGGCAGCAGCTTCTTATGCTGGGTTTTGTCAATCAGCGGGCTGAACAGCATAAGAAGGCCCGGCATCAGGGTAAATACCGACAGCAGGCTCAGCAGAATCGCTTTGATCAGAACCACTGCCATATCCAGACCGATGCCGAACTGCATAAAGGCCAGAGCCGCCAGACCACTGATGGTAGTCAGTGACGATGCGCAGATCTCCGGGATTGCCTTGCTCAGTGCAACCACAGCCGCGTCACGGGCGCCGCGGGTTTCGTGTTCATCGGAGAATCGATGGCACAGGATAATGGCATAGTCGATGGCCAGCGCCAGCTGCAAAACCACAGCGATGGAATCGGAGATAAAGCTGATTTTGCCGCACAGAAAATTGGTGCCCATGTTGATCAGGGCCGCGGCGCCAAAGGTAAGCAGCAAAACCGGCACTTCCATATAGGACCGGCTGGTCAGGATCAGAACGATCACGATGATGATAACCGCCACGATGAGGATGGTGGTCATCTCCTGTCGCAAAAGGGCATTTTCATCATAGCCAATCAGCGTATCCTCATACAGGTCATAGCCGGACAAAATGCTTTCCAGCGACTCCATGGCAGCCAATGTTTCCGGGGCGTTGGTTTGACCGGAGAACGTGACATCAAACAGCGCCGAAGCGTGGGTATAGTGCTCCGGGCTGTCATCAAAGGTTACCATCGTCACACCATCCACAGCCTGAATTTGCTCCAAAATCTGCTCGGCGGTTTCATAGGTGATATTCGCCACCATGATACGGGCAGAGCCATTGGTGACAAAGTTTGCATTCATTGCGTCCAGACCCTGCCGGGTTTCCGTTTCCTCGGACAGGTAGGTGGTCACATCGTTTTCTACCACCACCCAATTCATGGAGAAGATACAAAATACAAATGCAAAAATATAGAGCAGAAAAATCAGGTTGCGCTTATCTACGATAAACCCTGCAAGGGTCTCGATGAATCCGCCGGAACGTTTTCTGGTCATGGGAGCCTCCCTTCGTTTTCGATTGTCTCAAAGACCGCCTGCGCAATGGCAGCAGCGCCGTCCTTGTTGGGGTGGATGCCATCGGCGGCGAACCACTCCGGGTGGTTCGCTGTCAATGTATAGATGTCAATGATCGTTGCCTGGGTCGGATGGTCGCGCAGCGCAGCCACAATGGTGTCCACCACTGCCGGCTCAATGTCATACCGGGCAGGGCCGGAGGTCGCGCCGTCCACGTAAAAGGCTTTGGCGCACAGACCGATGAAGACTTTGGGTGTTCTGCCACCGGCGCAATAGGTGTCAAGCAGGTTCTCATACTGTGTGAGGAAGGTTTCCGTGTCGGTCCAGTTTTCCGGTTTTGCGTCGTTGCTGCCCAGCATGAACACCAGAATGTCCGCATCGTAGGCAAGGCTGCTCTGATAGACGGCTCTTCCCGAATAGGGTTGGTCACCGTTGGGATTCACACAGGAACCGCTGGAGCCGAAATTGGCCACATGGTACTTTTCTCCCAGATACTGCTGCAACACGGCGGGGTAGTTGTTCTGCTTCCACCCGCTGACACCGTGACCGTAGGTGATGCTGTCCCCCACACAGGCCACTTTGATTTGCCCGTCCCGGGGCTGGGTGTTGGCATACATGCCCGACATACCGTTGTGATACAGATATCCGAATCCGGCACCGGCAACCAGCAGCAGCACGCAAAGAAGAATCAATATGATTTTTATCACAAGTAAAACCTCCAAAAATGAATAGTTGTTGATTTTTGTTAATATGTTCATTATAATGAATTCAGAATCTGTCTGCAAGCGGCAAAGCAGCAGATAGTATCTGATTTTGAACACATTATAGAAATTTGGGGGATTTTGTGAAGATGGCAAAGGCAGAATATCGCAGCGCAATTCGATCCAGAAAACTGATTATGGAGGCTTTTGTCGATCTGCTGGCGGAAAAGCCACTGGATAAGATCACCGTCACCGACGTGGTGAACCGGGCGCAGATCAACCGGGGCACCTTTTATGCCCATTACAGGGACATCCCGGATGTACTGGATCATCTGATCCATCAGATGTTTATTCAGATTCAGGAAAGTCTGGCCGAAGGGCAGTCCCTGTATGATATCCCGAAGGTCATGCTGGAGCGCATTCAGGAATTGCTGGAGCGCGACTTGTATTTCTACAAAAAGGTGATGAATTCCAGCGCATCCTCCGTGATGCAGGAGCGCCTGCTGAGCGTCGTTCTGGATTATATGCTCCAGCATGAGGATGACTTTCGCATCGGAAGCCATGAGCAATATGTCCTTTCCATTCGATTCTGCGCCGGCGGACTAAGCAATCTCTACCGGGATTGGTTCGCCGGAAAGCTGTCCTTTTCTCTGAATGAATTGACGCAGCAGGCCGGTTTGCTGATCGACAAGGTGATTGCGGTGCAGTAAAAGCGAAGACGGCCGGCTCCGCTTGTTTTCGTGTATTCTTTTGACAAGCCGGGCATACATCAATCGGTTGTCTGTCCCTGTAACGGCAAAGGGCCCTCTGTGTAGAATGATCACTGCACAGAGGGTCTGCGTACGTTTTCGACTTCTTTGATCCGTGTGGCAATGCACGGAAAGCATTACATGCCAATCAGATCCAGCTGCTCGAAAGAAACCATAAGCGCATGGTCCTTCCCGGGGTTGGGGTACTTGATCTGTACGGACTTCAGCCGCTGGCTGTAGTACCACCCCACTTCTGCCTCCTCAAAGCTCCGCCGGTACAGGAAGTGCGGCAGCGCTTCGCCGTCCAGCTTCACATAGAAGGGAGCCTTTTCCCGGTGGATCATGTCCAGATACATATGCTCCACCGCTGTCCGATAGTTACCCTCATGCTCAAACTGCACCTGAATTCCGTTGTCAACCGTTACGCAAATGCGCGTCTTCAGGTAGTTTCCCTTCCGATAGTCATTGGTGCAGCCATCATCTTCATACAGCACGAATTCCGAGCTCACGTCGGGTGCCATGAGAATCTCCAGCGCGGTGGTCTGCTCCGTCATCAGGTTGCGAAGCCGGTTGCCGCTCATGGGCACGATGGCGCCGCTGCGCACGAACAGCGGAATGCTGGAAATGTCCACCGGCACCTGAATGGTCTGTCCGGGTGTGTATGCCTGCCGGGTGTAGAAGTCATAGAACCGCTCTGCCGGATCCGCGGTCTCAGGCAGATAGACGGAACGGACGCGCTGACCCTTTTCCACGACATTTGCCACCAGCAGGGAATCGCCAAACATAAAATCCACGCCCTCGTCATAGGTGGCAGGGTCATTCTGGAAAACGCAGAAGGTTGGCTGCAGGATGGGCAAGCCGGTCTCGTGGGCACGAACCATCAGGGAGTATAACGTGGGACTGAGCTTGTATCGGAAGTCGATGGCATCCCGAATGTACCGGGTTTTATCCCGGAACATCCATGGCTCTGTCACCGTATTATCGGTGTTGGTGGAGTGGATGGAAAAGCGGGGCATAAAAATCCCGTTCTGCACCCAGCGGACAAACAGTTCCGGTTCCGGTGCCGGGCCATAGAAGCCGCCCACATCGCACCCATGGTTGGAAACGCCGCACAGACCCATGCCCAGGATAGTGGCAATGTTGTATTTCAGGGTGTCCCAGTCCGTCAGGTTGTCCCCTGCCCAAACCTGGGCATAGCGCTGGATACCGGCGTGGCCGGAGCGGCAGACCGTGAAGGGGCGGCAATCGGGATCGTATTCCTCGACAGCCTCGTTGGACAGCTGGCACATCAGGTTGCTCATCACCGGCTTCATGGCGCCGATGGTACTGCCCTTCCCCTCAAAGAAGACCCGGGCGTCCTTGTCCACAAGGCTGTCGTATTCACAATTGTCGTTCCACAGGGAGCGGCAGCCGTAGCGCAGCAGGGCATTCTTGAGATACTGTTTCCAATGGATTCGGGTGGATTCCCGGGTAAAGTCCACAAACAGGCCGGGGCCGCCCCACCAGGTTCCCACCGCCAGTCCATCCTTGCCGGGGTTATCCTCTGATGCAGGCAGGAACATTTCCTTCTGCTTCATTTCCTCCAGCATGGGATGAACCAGCAGCATACCGGGCTTGATATTCGCGGAAACCGCAATACCGCGCCGGCGCATTTGGGCGAACCAGCCGGCAGGGTCTTTGAAGCGCCTGTGATTCCATGTGAAGGTGCAGCGCTTAATACCTTCCCCGGTTTCCACGGCGCAGTAGCCGGAGGAGAGCTGGAAGCCGTCTGTGGGAATATCCTCTTCCCGGGTGGTGTCGATAAAGCTCAAAATGGCATCGTCGCAGTTTTCAGGCAGTTCGGCATAGTACATGGAGCTGCCGAGGTACCCCAGAGCCGCCCGGGGCAGCATCACCGATTTGCCGGTCAGGTCGGTGTAGCGTGTGATGATCTGACGGATGGAAGGGCCTGCGATCAGGAACAGATCCACGTCCCCGGAATCCGTACGGTAGGTGCTGTAGCGGTGCCAGTAGTTGCGCTTCTCCCTGCCCATGTTGAAGTCACATTCGGCGGTGTTGTGGTAGAAGTAACCCACAGCCTGACGGGTATTTCGATTCAGCTTGATGTAGAAGGGAATATGCTTGTACAGGGAGTCCGTTTCCCTGGCGTTATAGCCCATGGCATCGCCGGGTGCCATGTTCAGATACTGCTCCGCCTTGTTGATTTTGCCGGTCTTTTCGCCGAAGCCGTAGAAGCAATCCTGTTCTTCGATCTGGCCCGTGTGGATGCGGCGGTGGTTGCTGTCCTCCCGGTAGGCAAGATCCGGGATATCCGCATGGAGCAAAGAGCCGTCCTGATCATAGACCAGAATCCGGAAAGGGCATTTCTCCACCACAACCTTCAGCCGGCGGCCCCGGATCACAGCCCGGGTTTCCTCATCGGTCAGCTGGGCAGGTGCGGGGGTGACTCTTTTGCGGCAGTCCTTCATCAGCTCATCCGTCCGGGACTCCCAGGCAGTCATCACCAGGCTGTAGGATGCCTCGTCCCAGTCCCCGTCAAAACCGGCCCGGATGCGCAGAATGTCATCGGTCAGAAACCAGATGCGGATCTCCACCGCGTTGGTCGCAATGGAAAAGCAGCTTCCAAGGCTGCTTACTTTCCCTGCTGTGCAGCATACTTTCATGGTCATCCCCCTTTTGTTCCGATCGGCATTGCCTGCCGCAATCCGATATTGTAGATATTATATCATATCCAGATTCTGTTTTCTGCTTTCCTCTGAAAAATACGCCTGCGAAAACAGGTACTTTGTAATACTAAGGAACCTCTGATTTACTCTGCACTACCACACAGGTTCCAGATATGGTAGTACGGATTAAATCAGAGCTTCCTAAGGAAGCTCTGATTTAATCGGCAAGAGCTGACGGCGAGAGATTTTGCGCCAAGCGAAAGTACGAAAAATGAGGGCATACTGTATGTATTTTCCATTATGCGTTCTACACGATTGGTGTAAAAGATCCGCCGTTCAGCCGCAGACGATTTATTCAGAGGTTCCTTAGCCCCAGGGATTCTCGGTGGTGTAGGGCAGGCTCTTGGGCTGGTTGTAAGCAATATCGGAGATGCCGAAGTATTTGAGCACCTCAAACAGTGCCTTGCCGCAGTGGGCAAAGGCCACCGCGCCGTGGTGGGGGTAACGCTTCTGGATCAGCACATGGCGGTAGAAACGACCCATCTCGGGAATGGCAAAGATGCCGATGCCGCCAAAGCTGCGGGTGGGAACGGGCAGCACCTCACCCTCCGCGATGTAGGCGCGCAAAGTCCCCTCGCTGTCGCACTGGAGCCGGTAGAAGGTGATCTCACCGGGGACGATGTCGCCTTCCAGCGTACCGCGGGTGAAGTCCGGCTCACTGCCCGCAGGCTCCAGCAGACGGTGCTGAATGAGCTGGTACTTGACGCCGCAGCCACCGCACATCTTGCAGCTTGGGGTGTTTCCGCAGTGGAAGCCCATAAAGGTGTCCTTGATGTCGTAGTCGAACTTGCCCGCGATATCCTCATCGTAGATGTATTTGGGCACGGAGTTGTTGATATCCAGCAAGGTCACTGCATCGGAAGTCACACAGGCGCCGATGTACTCGGAAAGGGTGCCGTAGATATCCACCTCGCAGGCTACGGGGATGCCCCGGGATGCCAGCCGGGAGTTGACGTAGCAGGGCTCAAAGCCGAACTGCTCCGGGAAGGCAGGCCAGCACTTGTCGGCAAAGGCAACATACTTTCTCGCGCCCTTATGCTCCTCCGCCCAGTCCAGAAGCGTCAGCTCGAACTGCGCCATGCGCTCCAGAAGATCGGGATAGATCTTGCCGTCCATTTCCCGCTGCATGTCGGCAACGACATCGGGGATGCGCTTGTCACCGGCATGGGCTTTGTAGGCAACCAGCAGATCCAGCTCGGAGTTCTCCTCGATCTCCACGCCCAGCTCGTACAGGCCCTTGATGGGGGCGTTGCAGGCGAAGAAGTCCTGGGGGCGGGGGCCGAAGGTGATGATCTTCAGATTTTTCACACCGATGATGGCCCGGGCGATGGGAATGAATTCCCGGATCATCTTTGCGCACTCCTCGGCGGTGCCCACGGGGTACTCGGGGATGTAGGCCTTCAGGTGCCGCATACCCAACTTGTAGGAGCAGTTGAGCATACCGCAGAAAGCATCGCCGCGGCCGTTGACCAGGTCGCCGTCACCTTCCGCAGCCGCGATGCACATGGCGGGGCCGTGGAATTTCTTGACCAGCAGGGTCTCGGGGGTCTCGGGGCCAAAGTTGCCCAGAAATACCACCAGAGCGTTGACACCGGCAGCCTTCACATCCGCCAGAGCCGCCAGAGCGTCCTTTTCGTTTTCCACGGTGATGGGGCACTCGTAGATTCCCTCCCCATAGGCCGCGACGATGTTCTTCCGCCGCTGGATGGCCAGGGAGATGGGGAAGCAGTCCCGGGAGACCGCAATGATGCCAAGCTTGACTTCAGGAATGTTCATGTGTATCTTCTCCTTTGATTCATATCGTGAATGATAAGCGACCGTGTATCGCCGTGTGGGCAAATCCTCTGTGGGTACGGCGTTGAAGCCGGGTTTCTTTAACCCTGCCCGTAATAGGCATTCTTGCCATGCTTGCGCAGATAGTGCTTGTCCAGCAGCTCCTGCTGCATGGGTTCCTTGCCGGGCTGTATTGCCTCGGTGTGGAATGCCATAAAGGCCAGTTCTTCCAGCACGACTGCGTTATGGACGGCGTTATGGGGATCGGTGTCCCAAGTGAAGGGGCCGTGGCTGTTGCCAGCTTCGACAACAGCTTTTACAGTCAGATCGGCTCCGTCCCCATCACCTCCCTGGCGCACAAAGCCAGCAGAACGGGAAAAGTCGCGGCAGCCATGCTGCTGGATATTCTGTCCAGCGCCCATCCCCAATCCCGCCTTCTGGAGTGGGAGTTGATCCGCCGTGGGAGTGCATAGGAGGCTGTTTCAATCACGCAGCCGATACGGCAGCCGGCGCCTTTGGGCACCGGCTGAAAAAAGCAGACCCTTTCAGGTTTTGGAAAGAGTCTGCCGTTTTGTTTCCGGGACTGTTTGTCAGTCCCGGTGTTTTCCTTTGTGGGTCAATTACTTGGCAGCCAGCACAATACGGCCGGAGCCGCCCAGATTGCTGTAATCCAGCAGCATGCCGGGGTACTTGGCAAGCAGGGGGGAGTTGGCAGCGCCAACGGTGCCGTTTTCGAAGGCCTGCACATAGTTGGCAAGCACCATGTAGTCTTCCATCACATAGTCCAGCACGTTCACGGCACTGCTGAACATATTGAAGCCGTCGCCCAGATCCCGCAGGGTGTAGTTATAGCCTGCCAGATTGTACTTGGCTTCCAGATCCAGATCCTCGTAGACGCCGGTTTCCTTGTTGTAGACCTTTACGTCGTGGACACGGTAGCCGCCGGTGGGACCGCCGACCCAAACGCCCTTGTCATCCTTCTGGGTGGATTCGGGCCATTCGGTGTCGATCTTATAGGTGATACCCGCAACCTGCAGGAAGCCGCCGCACTCTGCGCTGCCGGCATCCCGGGCGCCCCATTCCAGTGCATCCAGCAGCTGCTGGCCGGTGATGGTCTGCAGGCAGGCCACATTGCCGAAGGTGTGGATTTCCTTGGCGGTCTTGTAGGAGAATTCGCCGGTCACATCGCCCTTGTTGCGGATACCGCCGCCGTTCATGACGGCAACATCCACATCCATGTTCATGTTGTCGAACAGGAAGTACAGTGCGTCGGCGCAGAAGTCGCCGGTCACGGTCTCCTGGCTGCGCACCAGACGGTTGCCGTCGGCGCTATAGTTGCCCAGAGCAACCTCCACGTTGCCGATGACGGTGCCCAGCTGGGTGTCGATGGAGGCGATCCAGTCGTTCTTGATCTTGGCAACGGCCTCGTCGGAGCACCAGGAATCGCCTGCGTACAGCTCGGAAACCAGCTCATAGCCAACCACTTCGGTAACAGGGTTGCCCTTATCATCCAGAACGGGGCTGCCGTTTTCGTCCTTGGTCTGCTCCAGAATCTCCGCGTACTCAATGAAATCGGTGGTGATGGCGCCGGTTTCGCCGCCAATGACCATCAGGCCGATGCGGTCGAAATACTCGCCGGTCTGGGTCAGCAGAACTGTCTGGCCGTCCTTGCCGGCAACTTCCTTTGCCTTTACAGTGGAGTGGGAGTGGCCGTCGATAAAGGCATCCAGACCGGAAACATGGGCAATGGTCTCCTCGGAAGTCCAGGGCTGGGAAGCGGGATCGTCACCCAGGTGGCCCAGGGCAATGACCTTTGTCGCACCGGCAGCCTTGGCTGCGTCGACGGCTGCCTGCACATCCGCGTACAGCGCGGCGCCGTCCTCACCGCCGGAAATGCCGTAGATGTAGTTGCCGGCATCATCCTGGAAGTAGGCGGGGGTGGACTTGGTGAAGGACTCGGGGGTGGTGATGCCCACGATGGCCACAACCTCGCCGCCGAAGGTGAAGGTAGTGTAGGGGGCAAGTACGTTTTCGCCCTTCACGCCGTCCTTCTCATGGTAGAAGTTGCAGGAGACATAGGGGTACTCCGCCAGGTCGATGACCTTCATGCAGCCGTCCATGTCGTAGTCAAACTCGTGGTTGCCCAGAGTTGCCACATCATAGCCTGCCGCATTCATCAGCTTGACAATGGTTTCGCCCTTGTCCATGGAGCCGTAGGCAGTGCCCTGAATATGGTCGCCGGCATCAACCAGCAGAACATACTCGTACTGCTTCTGCAGCTGTGCCTTCACCGCGGCGATCACATCGTAGCTCAGAACACCGTCGATGTAGGTATGTACGTCGTTGGTGTAGAGAATTGCGATGTCACCCTGGGGTGCCTGTGTTTCGGTGGGTGTTTCCACCACGGGTTCCGTTGCGGGCACGGTGGGTTCCGCGGGTGTGCCGCAGGCGGCAAGCAAACCCAGAACCATCACGCAAGCCAGCAGCATTGCAAGATATTTGCGCATAATAATTCCTCCTCAATCATGTTTCATCCTGTGCGTACCCGGGGTACGCATGGCTATTGTAACGCATATGACGCAAAAATGGAATACCCTACTTTTATTTTTTCCGGTGCGATTGCATGGATACGACCTTGTATTTTCCCGGGTCGATGGTATAATGACAGAAGACTGTCAAAGGGGGACAACCGAACATGAGCACGCAGGCAAAAACCGTAGACGAATCCCGGGTGGAGACCGTCCACATTGTGCGGCCCAACCACCTCAACGGCGCAAACCGCCTGTTCGGCGGCATTCTGATGCAATGGATCGACGAGGTGGCCGGCATCGTGGCAAAGCGTCATGCCATGGGCAATGTGACCACCGCATCGGTGGACAATCTGACCTTCCTCCACGGCGCTTACCAGAATGATCTTGTGGTCATCAGGGGCAAAATGACATGGGTCGGCACCACCTCCATGGAGGTATGCGTGGATACCTATGTGGAGCACCCCGGCGGAGAGCGCCACCGCATCAACAACGCCCACTTCATGATGGTGGCTCTGGACAAAGACGATCAGCCCGTCAAAGTACCCCGGCTGATTTTGCAGACGGAGGACGAGCATCTGGCATGGGCTCATGCGGAGGAGCGCCGCAAAATCCGCATCCAGCGGAAAAAGGACAAGCTGGACGGCATCTGATGCTTCGATTTTTCTCCCGCTCCGATGCCGATGGGAGTTTGCGCAGGCAGTATCATCAGGTGCCGCGTCATAAGCACAAATTGACTTTTGCGGTGATTATGGTAAAATGTCTTCGACCGATTCTGAGGAAATATGAGGTGGCGTGAATGAAAACAGTCAGTAAAGGGAATCAAAGGAAAATTGTTGCGTTGCTGACGCTCACCTTTTTGTTTTTCGCCTTTGTGATGTATTGCTCACCTATGGCTTCCGATGATTATGAATTTCTCAGTCTGGATTTCGCGGGTGCTTCGGAGCTTATCGATTATGTGCTCCACTATGGCAACGGACGGGTTTTGGGAAATCTGGGTACGATTTACCTGATGCATCATCCGGTTTTGGCAGTGGCGGTGAAGGCGCTTGTGATCACGGGCATCATTTTTACCGTCCCGGCGCTTCTGGGCATTTCCAACCCCAGCGGATATCTGCTTTCCTTCCTTCTGTTTGCGACCATCCCGGCGAAGCTGTTCGGTGCGGTCTATACCTGGACCAGCGGATTTCACAACTATCTGCCGCCGGTATGGATAACGCTGATGAATCTGTACCTGCTGCGTCGATATGATACCCTTACCTCCCGCTGGGCAAAATTGCTCCTGTGCCTTGCCGTCCTTTTGCTGGGTACGGCGGGACAGTTGTATGTGGAGCATTGTTCTTTGAGCAATGTCGTGTTGGCGGCAGTTCTTGTGGCGGAGCGCCGCAAAACGAAGCATGATGTCCGTCCGGCAGCAGTATGGCTTGCTGCTGCGGTGCTCGGTCTTGCGATTATGTTCCTGGTGCCCAGGTTTTTTTTCGTGGAAGGAAATCCCGTAGGGGCATACCGTTCGACGAATCTGGGCGGGGTCATCCGGCTTCTGGTTTCCTGCGTGCGCGCCTTCGCGTCGCTGGGGTCAGCGTTCCCTCCTGTCGGTGTGATTGTGATGGCCGGTTTTGCTGTCGTGACGACCCATTTGACCAGTCTTTGCCGCAGTAAAACATGGAATCGCGTTCTCTGTGGCGCCAGTCTGGCTGTAACCGCCTACGCGGCGCTGAACGAATTCCTGCTGCAGAATACATGGTATGGTCCCCTGATCACGATCAGAAACGGTATGACTGCCCTGGTGTATCTGATGTCCTTCGTGCTGTGGGCCATTGCGCTGTATCCGCTTTCGGACAAGCTGCTGCGTAACAGAATCTACGGGCTGCTGGGACTGGGCATTCTGGCTCTTGTCCCGCTGCTGATCGTTTCGCCCACTCCGGGCCGGTTGATCTTCTTCACCTATGTGCTCGCTGTGATGGCGATTCTGCTCTTTGCACGGTATCTGACCGGCGTGGTGCCGGGTGGCATCCTTGTCTGGATGAAGCGGTTCATGGCATATTCCGCGGTGGCCACGGTCATTGTATTGAGTGCGACGTTCATCAATATCAAATGGATGGACACGGTTCGTCATACCTACATTCAGGAGCGTATGGAAGCAGGTGATCAGGAAATTGCGATCTTCCACATCCCCTACGAATATGAATACTGGCGTAGCCCGTGGGGGTTCAGCAGAGTGTTCTATTACGAGCAGCAGGATGATATCGTGTTCACGCCCGTGGATTTCTCGTATTGGTATAATCATCACTGGAAAAATGGGCACGAATAATCAATAGCCGCATCCTGCCATTGTGCAAGGAAGCACGGCGAGCGTTTTGCGCCGGTTTCAGGTTTCAAAGTGGAAAGCGGCAATCCGGGCGACTACCATGCCACGGATTTCATCCTCGGCAACATCCATAAGACCCGCAATGTGCAGGACTACGTGGATTACGTTCAGAAAACATCGTTCGATCCTCCCGGGCTGATGTTTCTGTACACGGCGGAAAATGTTCTGGCTATAGACGGCGTGATGTCCCAAAGCGGTATCCAGATCACCTACGAGGATGCAAAGGGGCTTCCCATCACCGTGATCTTTGACGACCCTTCCGATTCTCTCACCTTCGCCCGGGCCGCCTCCCCCAGCCGGCTGCCCGACTGGGACGCTCTGCCCGACTATCCATTCTGATATAGAAGAACTCCCGGCATATGGCTTTCATGGCCATATGCCGGGAGTATTGTATTTCGAATCAGTCCTCCAGCCGCCGGATGGAGGCACCCAGCGCCGTCAGCTTTTCCACCAGATTTTCATAGCCCCGCTCGATGAAGTGGATGTTCTCCACCACCGTGGTGCCCGAAGCCATCAGCCCCGCAATCACCAGTGCGGCGCCTGCCCGCAGGTCGTGTGCCGCCACCGTGGCGCCGTAGAGCTGCTCCACACCGATCACCGTGGCGGTCTTGCCGGCAATCTGGATGTTGGCGCCCATGCTCTGCAGCTCGGTGCAGTAGCCGAAGAAGCGGGTCTCATAGACGCTTTCCGTCAGGCGGCTGACACCTGCCGCGCAGGACATACACACGCAAATCTGCGCCTGCATATCCGTGGGAAAGCCGGGATACGGCCGGGTCTTGACGGTGGTCTTGCGAAGCTGCGCGTTGCTCTGAATGCGAATGGCATCATCATAATTGAATACCTTCACGCCCATCTCCTGCAGCTTGGTGGTGATGCACTCCATATGCTTGGGGATCACGTTTTTCACCAGCACGTTGCCCCCGGCAGCCGCCACGGCTGCCATATAGGTACCCGCCTCGATCTGATCGGGAATCACCGCGTAGGTGCCGCCATGCAGGGAGTTGACACCGCGGATTTTCACCGTATCGGTACCGGCGCCGGAGATTCTGGCGCCCATGGTGTTCAAAAAGTTTGCCAGATCCACAATATGGGGTTCCTTGGCCGCATTGTCCAGAATGGTCTGACCGGGAATCAGGCTCGCCGCCAGCATGATGTTGATGGTGGCGCCGACACTGACCACGTCCAGATTGATTCTGGTGCCCTGCAGGCCCTCTTTCCCGGGCCGCAGATCCACATAGGTATCGGTTTCCTCCACCGCCGCACCCAGCATTTCAAAGCCCTTGATATGCTGGTCAATGGGGCGGGAGGCAAAATTGCAGCCGCCGGGCAGTGCCACATGCGCCTTGCCGAACCGGCCCAGCAGCGCGCCCATCAGATAGTAGCTGGCACGCATCTTGCGCACAAGCTTTTCATCCGGCCGTGTCTGGGTCACGCGGGTGCAGTCGATGACCACCACGCCGGGTTCCGGTTTTTCAATGGAAGCGCCCATACCCTGCAGAATATCCAGCAGAATACGGACATCGGAAATATCAGGTACATTCTCAATTCTGCACGGTCCGTTTACCAGAAGCGCCGCAGGCAATATTGCCACAACCGCATTCTTGGCACCGCTGATGGTAACACTGCCGCGAAGCGGTGTACCGCCATGAATTTCGTATCTGGCCAAGGAATATCCTCTCCTTGCGAAAATTTGGATTTCAGCTCATTGGCTCACAGGTTTTGGTATTATAACACAAGATACGACTTATGTAAAGTAGAAAATCCGTCGGCCGTCACCGGCGCAGTCCCTTGGGATAGTGATTCTTCAGAACGCTTCCGTCACCTTTGCCCCAGCCGATGGAATAATCATCCGCGCAGACCAGACACCAGCCGCGTCTGTCCGACGGCACCACATTGCCATGAAGATACTCCGAAATCTCTTTGGAATCGGCACGGAAGCGCTGGACATTGGCGCAGCCGCCCAGCCACAGCGCCAGCGCATGGGCAGGCTCGAAGCGTCCCTTTCGGACGGTTCCCAGCTCCAAGCCGGGGCGCAGCACCTTCAGCTTTCGGATATCCGGCATACCCTCCGGTGCCCAGTACCAGGTGTCGCCGAAAGAAACCGCGCTTCCCGCTCCCGGCTCAATTTCCAGTTCCTTTGCAAAAGAAAGCCATTCCTTGGGCAGCTTCTCCCCGGCAACGGGCGTATACACTGCCGGTTCCTCCCCTTTTTTTCGCAGTACCGCCCCGAAGTGGCCTTCCCCCCGCAGCTTGTGGGGCCACATCCGGTGGCTGCCGTTTTCTCCTGCCACAAACCAGGGGGTTTCCCCAGTTTCCGCTTCAAATTCCGGGTGGGTGTCCAGAAACTGTGCCACCGCCTGTTCATCCTCCTCCGGGGCAAAGGTACAGGTGGAGTACACCAGCCGTCCGCCCGGCCGTACCAGCTGCGCGCCGCAGTGGAGAATCTCCGCCTGCCGGTGGGCGCACATCTGCACGGTTTCCACGCTCCAGTCGGTCACCGCCGCCTCTTCCTTGCGGAACATCCCCTCGCCGGAGCAGGGGGCATCGATCAGCACCTTGTCAAACTGCCCCGCAAAGCGCTCTGCCAGCACCGCGGGATGCTCGTTGGTCACAAGTGCGTTGGAAACGGCCATGCGCTCGATATTCCGGGACAGAATCTTCGCCCGCTTTGGATTGATCTCATTGCACAGCAGGAAGCCCGCTCCACCCATCCGTCCGGCGATCTGGGTGGTTTTCCCGCCGGGGGCCGCGCACAGGTCACAAATCCGCTCACCGGGCTGCGGGTCCAGCAGCGCCACCGGTGCCATGGCACTGGCCTCCTGTAAATAATATACGCCCGCCTCGTGATAAACGTGCAGTCCGGGGCGAAACTCCGGGTCGTAGTAGAATCCAAAAGGCTCCCAGGGCACGTTCTCGCCCACGAAGGGAAGCGCAGGCTGCTTCCCCTTCAGGGGGTTAAAGCGCAGCGCCACCGCCCGGGGCCGCTCCAGAGCAGCCAGAAAGTCCTCATATTCATCGCCCAGTTGATTCTTCATTCTCTCCAAAAAGGCAGCAGGCAGCATCGGCGCACCTCCTTTGCAAATCTTCATCCCCCAGTATACCACAGGAGCGCCGGTATTTCCACTTGAAATTTCAGCAAACGGGCGGCGCTTCCGCGCCGCCCGCAGACTGTCGAAAAAGGTTACTCTCAACGTAGAAGTTTACTAATCTGCACCGCACCAAAGGCTCCCTTGTGTAAAGGGAGCTGTCATTTTACACTTATTAAAGTGTAAAATGACTGAGGGATTGTGCGGTGAAATCAAACATATTCGCACTGGTTTTTGGCGAATTCGAAACATTCATCTGCGTCAACCCCTCAGTCAAAACCGTCTCTCAGGAGCCGGTTTTGCCAGCCGCCTGCGGGCGGCCCGGTCGCGGCTCTGACAGCCCACCGGGCTGTCATTCACTACCGCGACTGCGCTTCGCTTACCCCTTGCACAGGGGAGCCTTAGGCGCCGGACGCGCCAGAGAGTTTATCGACACGCTGAAAGGAGCGGCGAAGGCCGCTCCTTTTGCTTTTATTTCGCTTAGTCCAGAATCTCCATCAGTCTGCCGCAGCAGAAGGGGATGGGCTCGCCGGCCTTGACGTGCAGGGTCTTGTTGCAGGTGACGCAGTACACGTCGGTGTCGTAGGGTGCCCGGATGGTGGGTACTTCCTTT